>CAZKXU010000009.1:0-53581 GCA_964556665.1 uncultured Bdellovibrionales bacterium
AGGAGCAGTTCGCGATAAAGATGGTTTATTTACACAAGCCGATGGCGGCACATTGTTTCTTGATGAGATTGGAGAGATGGCGCTTTCTACGCAGGCAAGACTATTAAGAGTGCTGCAGGATGGAACCTTTATACCAGTGGGAGGGGAGAGCCCCAGCAAGGTTGACGTACGCATCGTTGCCGCTACGCACCGTGATCTTAAAGCGATGATTGCTCAGGGTAAATTTAGGGAGGATCTTTATTACCGTATAAATGTAATAAACATTCATCTCCCAGCTCTACGTGATCGTAGGGAGGATATTCCTTTGTTAGTGCGGAAGTTTCTAACAGAGCAGTCAGAGCGGGAGAATCTTCCTCCTAAGACAATAGACACCGAAGCTATAGGTATCTTGCTTGAGTATGGCTGGCCGGGCAACATAAGAGAGTTACAGAACGAGATCTCCAGACTAGTTTTGCTTTCAGGCAGCGAAAAAGTGATTGGCAGAGATTTAATCTCTACTCACATACTTGAATCCTCAAAGGCTGGGAGTTTTTCCGCAGCTTCAGAGGGCGGCCTTAAGGCTGCAATTGAAACAGTAGAGCGTAAAATGATCCTGGACTGTTTAACACGACTTAAGGGTAATAAGAGTGAAGCTGCACGTGAGCTAGGTATCTCCCGTTCCAGCTTAATTGCCAAGGTTCAGGCTTACGGACTGGAGAGTGATTAGCATGGTGCTAGGCTATCTCTCTGACCTTGTATTCTCAACAAAGATTAGAGCCTGTCTAGATGATTTAGGCCTAGAATTTCAAACAGTGCGAACTTTAGATAAGTTAAAAGATCTACTACTAAGAGGTAGTGATCTTGTAATAATCGATTTAGGTTCAGCAATCTTAAAACCTGTTGAAGCTGTAGAACTTATACGAAGTATTACTTCAAACATGATGATCTATGGATATTACCCGCATGTAAATAAGGAGATAGAGGATAAGTTCTCTGCTCTAGAGGTTAAATGCATCCCGCGCTCCCGTTTTCTTAAGGAGCTTGAGCTTTGGAGAAGCTTACAGATGCGATCTTAGCTTATTACTGGGACCGCGGGCTTCCAGCCCGCTACGGATCACATGCAAATTCGTTTGCGGGCTAGAAGCCCGCGGTCCCAGTAATAATATAAATTGCTAGACCGGCAGCATCATCACTTGCCTGGTTAATCCGTTGTCCTGAACTTAGTCTTTCAAAAGTATCTGATAGTTTCTCAGTTGACACGCTAAGCCGTCTCTGTGCCTGGATCGACGCTATGTTCGTCCCCAATGTTATTGCCATCTCTCTTCATCCTTGAATGCAAAGGCAAATGATCTCATCTCTACGGGTGTAACCGTATAGAAATGGTAATTTGACTATGTTTGTTTAAGCTTTAATAGAAAGAGGCGGGAACAGCTATTAGAACTAGATTCATTCCGAATCTTAAGATCTATTACGGTGTAATTTACGAATTACCTAATATTATGGTGCTAAAATTTTTCGAAAAAGGATTGATTGCTTAATACAGGGAAAATACTGAATATTCGAAGGATTATAAGTTGGTATAGTAATAGTATCTGGGGCAGCCACAGATACCCTACGAGTTAGTAAAGCCTAAGTCAGGCTGGGAGCGCGGCTTCCAGCCCGCTAAAATAAAAGTTGCAGTCAATTCCTTGTGTCCACACCTTTTGAGGAGATACTTACAACTTTAGGTCCCGAATGTAGTAAATAGCTTACCCCTATAGCAACAGCACCCAATGGGACTGTCAAAGCAGAGAGAGTAATCACGGTGTTTCTAAGGCGATGGGGTCTAGTTGGAGCGGCTTCTCTAGTTATGCTACTCATAATTAATTCAGCATGTTATATTACAGGGAAAGTTGTAGAGCAATAGTGCCATTCACTAATCAGATAACTGTTATCTGTTGACGGATCTCCCGCTACGCACTTATTCCAACTACATCAACTATATCATCAAGTTATGGTGTTTTTAAATAAGTCCTATTTTTTACCCTTCCACTTCTTGACCAAGATGATAAGTAAGATAGAATAATTCAATGTCTTTACAACCAATGGCGTCCAGTCGGCCAAATTCAACTCCTGCTGCTGCGCCGCAACTAGATATTATCCCAGAGCATGCACGTGACAGAGCTAATCTTGAGGCTTGTATTCGATTAACAACTCAGGCGGCAGAAGAATATAGAAAGGGGCTGATCGAACATGCGCTCCAAACTGGATCCCTGCTCATTGAGGCCTGTAGGGTATGTTTTGGGAAGGATGCGCCGATGGTAGCTCAGGCGATTCTACAAAGAGAGAATATGGCGTGCGCTATTTTAAAAGCAGATTCAGACAAGATGCTCTCGGCTCAGATGATAGCAGCAGCTTGTGAGAGGCAGATGGTTTTGCTTTCAGCATGTCGTGAGGTTCACCGCGAGGCAACCCTACTAAGATTTCGAGCCCACCTCTATCAGCCTCAACCTGGAGCAATAAACGGTGTTGCTTATGGGCAGGATGCCGCACTTCTCTCATTGATAGGACTTGAGTTAGATGCTAATAGGCGAGGCTCAGACCAGTTACTTATGATTTTCGCTGGCTTGGATCGGGCGGAATATTATTATGTAAGAGGTAATCTTGCAAAGGCCCGTACTGAGTTCCTCTCTTTTCTTCCTAGATTAGAGAGATCTTCCGAAGTGCGCGACGGACTCCATACGGAGAGTTTTGTAAGATATTGTAGGATCTATTCTGAAGTTCTTTTTGAATCTGAAAGCTTTAGGGAGGCAGTTTTCTGGTCTAATAAGGCTAGGGCTACTATAGCGCAGAGAAATCCACCCTTATCCTCACATGAAATATTACTGCTTAAGACCAATAGTTGGGCAGCTGAAATTCATATTGGAAATCCCTATAATGTAAGTACCGAGACTCTCGAGAGATTTAGGCAGCAGTCGCCGGCACTTCCAGAGACACATCCATGGAGTGTAAGAGGGCTTTGTCTTCAGCTTTTAGGGGAACTCTGCTTAGTCATGTCTGACCATCGTAGAGCAAGGGCAGCTCTGCAGTCGTTAAAAGCCGGAGCACAACGCTGTGCTGATGAGTTTGCGAGTAAGATTCAATGTGGTGCAAGTCCAATCGACGTTGCAAAAATCTTTCTAGTAACAGCAACGGTTCATTGTAGAGCACTTCCTTTAGAAGTTGATCCTAATGAAAGAGCTCTAACCCGTGGTGTTTGGAGGTCATACGCAGTGCGAGCAAGGGGACTCTTTGAGCAACACCTGGGAGAGGATCATTTTCTTACTCTAAAAGCTTCTGCGCTAGCAGCACTAGCAGAGGTTAATCCAGAGAGAACGTCGCAGGAAGCAGAGGTCAGGGCATATTTTGCTTTATCTCCGATTGTAGGTAAATTGAAAGAGAATCTAGGTCCCTCTCACCAGCTTACTATCGAGGTAGAGCGTTTTTTAAGAGGGGTAGATAGGAATACTAGAATTAGCTCAACTCGAGATGACGGGGAGATAGATACAAGCGGTGGTACAGATTTAGACAACCCTCCTCCTGGATTTAAAGATAAGTATTGAGGTGTTTTAGTTATTCACTCTTTGAAAGTTCATCTAACTTATTTAGATAATCTTTGTAACCATTAACTATATCTCCCATCGACCCTACGCATTTCCCAGGATCCCCACTTAGCGCGCAGCCGATTAGCTCCTTAGGATCGATCTGCTGCTCATCTAGAGCTTCATTCTTCTCAACCTGCTTTTTGTTGGGATTAGATAGTTTGGCTAAGCTGTTCTGTCTAGAGCTTGGATGCTCTGCCGCTGCCGCCATTAGCATGGCCTCTTTCTCTTTATTATAGAGCTCTACAGCTTTTAGGTTCACAAACGGACTCTGGCTATTCCCAGTTGCTTTGCAAAGATCTGCACGTGCTTCAAAGCCCTCTTTGGGAGGGGTAATAAATTTGTTTCCTTCGCCGCCGCAAATGCGGGAACTTTTTGCAGGGGTGCATTCTCCGTAGCTAGTTGGATTTGTTGTGAATGTAGTACCGTCGCAGATCCAGAGTTCTGAAGCATAGCAGTTAGCTGCGCTAAGCATTAATATGATTACCGAAGTGCGTCCTATCACAGCTACTATATTCGGCAACCTGGTGGCTTATCATTAGAATCGGCGGCATATATAAGTGTTCGAAATAGCTAGAAATACCCTTGACCGATAGCGTCTCTCTAAGATTAGATAACGGGAATATGCATAATCGTGCTGTTAAAGTGCTGCTCGTACTATTAGCACTCTGTATGGGAGTCTGGACCGGAAGGATCGTCGATCAGAGACAGAGTAACAATGCAGAGCAGCGCGGCGTCGAGGCACGCAGATTTTCTCTTCTATTCTCTGAGCGTCAAGGTCCATTCAACAGAAAACTCTGGCGTCCCATTGAGAGCTATTCTGACGGTTCAAAATTTCTTTTTGCTGAATTTAGTTATATTACAGGTGAAGCAGATAAGTTTTCTTTTGAAAACGCAGAAGTCCTACTAGGGCTTGAGAGAGAGGAGTATGTAGAGCTTAATTTTTTTGGTAAGCAAGGTGGATACTCCTTGGTATTAGAACCGAACCGGCTTTTGTTGCTTCTTAATAGTAAGGAGAAGCGGAAGGTGATTTTTGAAGAGGCTCGAAGTATTTCAGGTAATTTGGTTGAAGTTTTGGCAGGGCATGCATCTCTACAGCTAAAAGTATCAGGAATCACTCTTAAAACTGTGGAGGATGTCAGTTCACCAATGAGCGATCTGAGGTTGGTGACAAATGCTAGTGCCAAAGCTTTTCAGCAGCTTAAAATTAATGGGAAATGACCATTCTGTTCTTATATTATTTTAATGTTAGCGGCCGCAGTTTAATATAATGGATCTGGTGAGTAGATTATTAATAGAGCTTGAATATATAGCAGAAAGCTATTCTTATGAAGTCGTAGTTCCAGCAGTTTTTCTGTTAGGTTCGGTTCTAGTTTCCTTTCTTTTTCAGCTTTCATTTGTGGCAGTGCTTATAGTAGGAGCGCTCCCTTTTCTTCTGATTGTAGTAGGAGCACCCTTCTCTGATTATTTAATCGTCCATCATCCGTTAGTACTTCTTGGAGGAGCCTGGAGTATTCTTCTTACCTTTGCGATTGGTAGAGCCATAGGGTCTTTCGTCTTTGGACGTGGAGGGGGAGTAGCAACAGCCGGTTTCCTAGGATTAACGACAGCACTTGTCTTTATTATCACATTTTATGCCTCGCCACAGTTAGTTGAGCAGTATCTGCCGAATTGGCGAGGTGCTTTAGGGATGGTTTTTTTAGGCACTGGATTGCTTGGAGCATCTATTGCAGCGTTTAGATTCATAAAGTGGGGGATCGTCCTAGCGCTCTCATTATTCGTCTCCATTTTTTTTGCTACAGAGATCTTTTTACAACGTCTTCCAGATGAGCTTCTTCCCTCCGATTTTAGCTCCATGGAGCGTGCTGTGAGAGCACTTCTTGCAGATAAGTTAGGGGCAGGTGTGACCAAGGCAGATCTTGTATTTATTAATTCAGGTGGGCAGATAAATCAATACTCAGAGGAGTTTTATCAGTTCGCTGATCCTAGTTTTAAAACCGTTTCATTGAACTTTTCATCAGGCTGGCAGGGCGGGGGTGAGAGTTTTTATACTGAAAGAATAGCACCGCTTAATCCTCGTATTGTGGTAATTGAGCTTCCAATGACTAAGTCCTCCTCTGCAAATGAGAGTGCCTGGCAGAGAGCGCTCTCAGCTGCTCCAGATTGGATAAAGGGCAGTAGGCTTGCTCTCTTGGCTGCCTCAGCAGTGCCAGGCGGTTTCTCTGTGTTAAGAAATGGTGTGGGTAAGGATGAATATAGAGAATTAATTGACGCAGCTGCTAAGGAGCATGTTCAGGTAGTACTAATAGATACTGAAGTTGAGAGAGAGGCAGGTAAGATTTGGGAGGAGCAAGGTATGGAGGAATCATCGGTAAAGCTACTCTCCTTAAGTACACTTTTTGATCCGATTCGAGACGGCCGTTTGTATTTTGGCGATGGGCAGCTTACGAAGCGCGGAAGTGCGTTATTAGCTCGTGCAATACATGCCTTAATTTAGATGGATAGGCGTGATTTCCCATTTGTGATACAATTTACGTAGCACTCTGGAAACTAAGTCAGCTTGCTGGGACCGCGGGACGCGCCTGGGGAGTGCACAGCACTACTTCCAGGCAGCGTAAGATAAATGCTTGCGAAGCAAGCTTCAACAAGTCCACGCGTAGCGTGGTCCAGCCCGCAACGAAGAGGCATGATATTCCTTTGCAGGCTGGAAGCCTGCGGTCCCAGTCAAGACTTTGCTTATAAAGTGCTAGTACTATGCGCCAAAATTCAATCTTTACTAGATTAATTAAAACGGAGTCAGGAATTGGCAAGATAACGTTGCTTGTATTCGGTTCAATATTTGCCGCTGTGTCTTATGCAGTTTATGAGATTGCACCGTTTTACTATTATTTCTATGAAATTGAGAACCAGATGCATACTGTAACGCGCATAGCCTCTTCTGAAACCGATGAGGAGATACGAAAACGGCTCTGGTATCACGTGATGAGGCTTCAACTACCGGTTGAACCTGAGGATCTTATAATAGAACGTCATGACGATCACATGATCATAAGCCTTCCATATCAGGAGGTTTTTTATATAACCTGGGATGGGAAAGACTACGATCTCTGGACGTTTAAGTTTCATGCTTATGTGGATGATAAATTTTAGGTTAGTTTCATATTTTGCTTGACTTAGCTTCCCCATCTTTGATAACATAACAGCAGTACTTAGTTTACTCTAAGTACCCTTTAAATGCGGAACCGAGAGTTCGCGAAGGGCAGTTAAGTACGTAGTTGGTACGAATGAAAACTGAGTTGTTTTGAGGGCTTTAGGCCCTGTTTCTTTGTCCAATCCTTTCCACTTCCTCTTGCTACTCTCAAAATCAGTTCCCTGGAAATTGTTATAAAATATGGCAAAACTTAACAAAGCTGTACCTAAAGACTGGACGCAGTTGATGGATGCTGAGCGTGTTGCAAAGACGATTGCGAGAATTAGTTATGAAATTCTTGAGCGAAATAAGGATCTACATAGTTTGGCGGTTGTTGGCATAAAAACAGCCGGTGAGTATCTAGCAAGAAGAATTCAGAGTAAGATAAAGGAGATCGAAGGGGTTGAGCCCGCCTTTGGAGTACTAGACATTACGCTCTACAGAGATGACCTTTCGATGAGTGCAGATCAGCCGGAATTAAAAGGCACTCAGATTGATTTTCCTATTTCAGGTGCTACCATTATCCTAGTAGATGACATCCTTTATACCGGACGCACGATACGCGCTGCTATGGACGCGATTATAGATTTTGGCAGGCCAAAATCGGTGCAGCTCGCAGTCTTGGCTGACAGAGGTCATCGAGAACTACCTATCCGCGCAGATTATGTAGGTAAAAATGTACCAACCAATCGTGAACAGTTTGTGCGGGTTCGATTGTCAGAGATGGGTTATGAAGATGGTGTTTATCTGATGGATAGAAAGAAGGACTAGATGCTGCGACACTTTTTAGGCATTGAGAATATAAATAAAGAGGAGCTACATATGCTCCTTAATAATGCCGTAAATTTCGTAGAAGTTTCTGAGCGTGAGTTGAAAAAAGTTCCGGCTCTGCGTGGCAAGACGGTTGTAAACCTATTTGTCGAGGCTAGTACTAGGACACGTACTAGTTTTGAAATAGCAGCTAAGCGTCTTTCAGCAGATCTAATCAATATTGCAGCTGCATCAAGCTCAATGACTAAAGGTGAGACTCTGCTTGACACAGCCAAGACACTTGAGGCCATGTCTCCGGATATCCTAGTGATTCGGCATTCAGAGAGCGGAGCCCCTCATTTTTTAGCAAAACATTTAAAAACCACTGCTGTAGTAAACGCAGGAGATGGGATGCATGAGCATCCTACTCAAGCTTTGCTGGATGCGCTGACAATCAAGCTACACTTCGCCAAGTCTGGCCGCGGACTAGAGGGGCTTAAGCTCGCCATAGTAGGAGATGTTAGGCACTCCCGAGTTGCACGCAGCAATATATGGCTGCATAAGTTGCTTGGCAATGAGGTGCGTCTAATTGGTCCAGCGACATTGGTACCGAAGGAGTTTGGGTGCCCAACCACTTTTAATGGATTTGTACCACAGCTATACAAGGATCGCTCAGGACTTAAAGGTGTTGATGTCGTGATGGTACTTAGAATGCAGACCGAGAGGCAAGCAGCAAACTTTGTACCTTCCATGGAGGAGTACTCACGTGAATTTGGAATTAATGAGAGGATCTTAAAAGAATATGCGCCTGATGCGGTAGTGCTGCATCCAGGGCCGGTAAATCGTGGCATCGAACTATCCAGCGAAGTTATGGATGGTCCGCGTTCGCTCATCAGCAATCAGGTAAATAACGGTGTCGCTGCAAGAATGGCGGTACTTTTTTCATTGGCAACAGGGAGTAGGGAATGAAGGTAATTTTAGGTGGCAAACTAATTGATCCGGCGCAGAATATAGAGGGTGATTTCGACATTTTAGTAGATGGCGATAAAGTAAGTGAGGTTCGACCCTGTGGAGGATTTAGTTCATTAAATGTTCCAGAGAAGATCGATGCCTCAGGGAAGTGGGTAGTGCCTGGATTGGTAGATCTGCATGTCCATCTGCGAGAGCCAGGGTTTGAATGGAAAGAGACTGTGGAAACAGGGACTAGGGCAGCACTACTTGGAGGGTATACCTCAATTGCATGTATGGCCAATACACGGCCGGTAAACGACAGTGCGGAGATTTCACGCTTCATAATTGAGCAGAGTAAGAAAGCAGGATATTCCAAGGTCTATCCGATCGGAGCGGTTACCTTGGGTCTAAAAGGAAAGGAGATGAGTCCGCTCTCTGAGATGGCGAAGGCAGGATGCGTAGCATTTTCAGATGACGGAGAACCTGTCTATGACGCAGGGCTAATGCGCAGGGCTTTGGAGTGGTGTTTGGCATTAGATGCTCCAATCGCATGTCATGAGGAGGATAAGTGCCTTAGCTGTGGCGGTGCGATGAACGAATCCGCACTTTCAACCCGATTAGGGCTGCTTGGCTGGCCTAAGGTTGCTGAGGAGGTCATGATCGCGCGTGATATTGAATTGGCACGTGCTACCGGTGGTAAGGTGCATATCTGTCATGTTTCTACAGCACGCGGAGTGGAGTTAATAAGACGCGCCAAAAATGATGGTATAAAAATTACTGCTGAGGTTACACCGCATCACCTTGTTTTGACGGAAGAGGCCGTAAGTGAATATGATACTGACGCTAAAATGAGTCCGCCGCTTAGAGAGTCTGGGGATTTGGAAGCGCTAATAGCCGGATTAATCGATGGTACGATAGATTGTGTAGCCTCCGATCATGCTCCGCATGATCCTGATTCTAAGCGTGTAGAGTTCTCTAAGGCGACTTTTGGAATATTAGGACTGCAAACCAGTTTGCCGCTACTATTAGATTTTGTTGGATCAGGAAAGTTGAAGCCTGCGCGCATGATAGAGGCCTTAAGTTCTGAACCCGCAAAGATATTTAAATTGGGTGTTGGTACTTTAAAAAAGGGAAGTCCAGCTGATATCGTGCTAATCGATCCGAATAAGACATGGACTTTTAGTCGGGAGGTTGTAGCTTCAAAGAGTTTTAACTCACCATTTTTTGGACGTAAGTTCAAGGGTGCAGTTGATACGGTATTACTTAACGGGATAGTGAAGCTGCAACATGGGATCATAATTTGATGAGTATGATGATGGAAACTCGTAAAAAAGCATATCTAGCGTTAGCAGACGGCAAAATATTTGAATGTTTCGCCTTTGGAGCGGAGCGTGGAATTGATAATTCTGTATGTGGCGAGGTTGTATTCAACACCTCTATGTATGGTTATCAGGAAATTTTGACAGATCCAAGTTATGCTGGACAGATTCTCTGTTTTACCTATCCGCATATAGGCAATGTAGGTTGCAACGATGAGGATGAAGAAAGCGGCAGAGTCTATGCAGAGGGTGCAATTATTAGAAATCTAAGTAAGGTGCCGTCTAATTTTAGAATGACGAAGTCTTTGTCGCGCTATCTTGAGGAGCGTGGGGTGATGGGGGTATATGGAGTTGATACCCGAGAATTAACAGCATACCTGCGTGATAAGGGATCGCAGATGGGATCCATGGCCTGCGGAGATGTAAACCCAAGCGATCTTGTGGATCTGGCACGTAAGCTTGGTAGTATGGAAGGTAAGGACTACGTCAAGCATGTAAGCTGCAAGGAGCCATATACTTGGAATCAACAGCCGTGGGAGCTTGGAGTAGGGTATAAGAATTTAAATCCTAATAAATCATGGTCCAGGCCGCATGTTGTAGCGATGGACTGCGGAATTAAGTATAACATTTTAAGGCTGCTGTTCAGTTCAGGCTTTAGGGTCTCCGTAGTACCTGCTACAGCAACCTCAAAGGAGATATTAGCGCTAAAACCGGATGCTCTTTTTCTCTCAAATGGCCCGGGAGATCCAGCAACTCTAGGATATATAGTAGCGACGGTTAAGGATCTAGTCTCCAAACTTCCTATTTTTGGAATATGCCTAGGGCATCAGATCCTAGGGCAGGTATTCGGCGGTAAAACATATAAGTTAAAATTTGGTCATCGCGGCGGAAATCACCCGGTTCTAGATCGTACTACAGGCAAGGTTGAGATCACCGTTCAGAATCACGGGTTTGCTGTAGATGATAAATCGCTTCCCGATTCAGTCAAGGTTAGCCATATAAATTTAAATGACAATACCGTTGAGGGATTAGAGATTCCTGAGCACAAAATATTTTCGGTACAGTATCATCCGGAGTCAAGCCCTGGACCGCATGATGCACAGTATTTATTTAAAAGATTTTTTGAATTAGTAGTTAAATAGTTTTATGCCAAAACGTACAGACATTAAATCCATTCTTTTGATAGGCTCCGGGCCGATTGTTATCGGACAGGCCTGTGAGTTTGATTACTCCGGCACTCAGGCCATTAAGGCGCTTAAAGAGGAAGGGTATAAGGTAATCTTGGTTAACTCCAATCCTGCAACCATTATGACTGACCCGGATTTTGCAGATCGAACTTATATTGAGCCAATCACACCTGAGTTTGTCGAAGCAATTATAAAGAAAGAGCGCCCCGACGCCGTACTGCCAACCATGGGAGGTCAAACAGCACTAAATACAGCCCTAGCATTGGATGAGGCAGGTGTGTTTGAAAAATACGGCTGCGAGCTAATTGGTGCAAGTATTAAAGCAATAAAAACAGCGGAGGATCGGGAGGCGTTCCGTGTTGCTATGGAGGAGGTTGGCATTGAGTCAGCTAGGAGTGGAATTGCACATTCAATTAAAGACGCAGAGCAGATTGCTAAAAAACTTGGTTATCCATTGGTATTAAGGCCGTCACGCACCTTGGGTGGAACTGGTGGTGGTATCGTATGGGGACCGGCAGAGTTATATCAGAAGGTTGATTATGCTCTGACAGCAAGCCCAAATCGGGAGGTTCTTATTGAGGAAAGCCTACTAGGCTGGAAAGAGATAGAGCTAGAGGTAATGCGCGACCTTAAAGATAACGTCGTAATAGTTTGCGGTATCGAGAATTTTGATCCGATGGGTGTGCATACCGGTGATTCAATTACTGTAGCACCAGTACAGACACTGACAGATAAGGAGTACCAGCTTTTACGGGACGCAGCTATCCGTTGTATGCGTCGTATCGGTGTTGATACGGGCGGATCGAACGTACAGTTCGCTATAAACCCGCAGGATGGTCGTGTCATAATTATTGAGATGAATCCAAGGGTTTCACGCAGTTCAGCCTTGGCATCGAAGGCTACCGGTTTTCCAATCGCAAAGATCGCTGCTAAGCTCGCTGTTGGGTATAGCCTTGATGAGATTCCAAATGATATTACGGAGAAAACTCCAGCCTGCTTCGAGCCTTCAATAGACTATGTCGTAGTTAAAATTCCACGGTTTAATTTTGAGAAATTTCAAGGCTCCGATGCTACACTTGGTACACAAATGAAGAGTGTCGGTGAGGTAATGAGCTTTGGACGCAATTTTAATGAAGCACTGCAAAAGGCGATCTGTTCGATGGAGCAGGATACTTTCGGTTTTGATAGGGAGGACCTGCTTCGTGATCTTGGAGTCGGAGAGATATTTGAGGCTTGCAAAATTCCTTCGCCGCGTAGGCTTTGGTATGTAGGCGAGGCTTTACGCGCAGGGCATGAGTTAGAGAAGATCTCGGAAGCAACCGGGATAGATCTATGGTTTCTCTCCGAGCTTAAAGGCATAATCGATCAGGAGCAGATGCTTCGCACCCAGAAACTTGATGGATTAACGGCTAGTACATTCAGAGGCCTTAAGCGGGATGGATTTGCCGATAGACGTATTGCAAAATTGATTAGCACAAGCGAATCGCTAGTACGTGAGGCTCGTGAAAAACATGGTGTAGTCCCAGTTTACAAGGCTGTCGACACATGCGCAGCCGAGTTTGTGGCGAGTACTCCGTATCTTTACTCAACCTATGATGGTCGTGACGATCTTCCCCCAAATGATAAAAAGAAGATACTTATTCTTGGTTCCGGACCTAATCGTATAGCTCAGGGAATCGAATTTGATTACTGCTGTGTGCATGCTGTCTTTGCTCTCAAAGAGGATGGCTATGAAACAATCATGCTTAATTGTAATCCTGAAACTGTTTCTACTGATTACGACATAAGTGATAGGCTATATTTTGAGCCGCTTACATTTGAATCAGTGATGAATATTGTAAAACGCGAGAAGCCTGATGGTGTAATTGTGCAGTTCGGTGGACAGACGCCTCTTAAGCTCGCATTACCGCTTCATCAGGCCGGAGTGCCAATAGTTGGTACTTCTGTTGAATCTATCGATATTGCAGAGGATAGGGAGCGCTTCTCAGAGCTTGTAAATCGATTGAAATTGAGGCAGGCACAGTATGCGACAGCGCGCAGCAGCGAGGAGGCTTTTGCGGCAGCAAAAAGGATAGGCTATCCGCTAATGATACGGCCAAGTTTTGTGCTTGGAGGCCGCGCTATGCGAGTAGTTTTCTCTGACGAGGAACTTAAGAGTTATATGCAGGAAAGTGTGGTTGTTTCGCATGAGCGCCCGGTGCTGCTTGACCGCTATCTGTTTAACGCAACCGAGGTCGATGTAGATGCAGTTTCAGATGGTAAAGAGGTAGTTATTGCAGGAGTTATGGAGCATGTTGAGCCTGCTGGTATTCACTCCGGTGATAGCTCCTGTTTTCTTCCACCGCAGCATCTTTCTAAAGACACGATCGATGAACTAAAGCGCCAGACAGTGCTATTAGCCAAAGAGTTAAAAGTCAAAGGGCTATTAAACGTTCAGTTCGCGGTTACAGCGGATGAAACTGTTTATGTTCTTGAAGCAAATCCGCGTGCGTCACGCACTGTACCATTTGTAAGTAAAGCTTGTGGCATCCCTTGGGCAAAGATTGCAGCACGGCTAATGGTTGGTAAGAGCATCAAAGAGTTGAATGTAAAAGAGTTTGATCTTGAGGGATATGTCGCAGTTAAAACGCCTGTATTCCCATTTGGAAAATTCCCAGGCGTGGACACGATTTTAGGCCCAGAGATGAAGTCTACCGGCGAGGTTATGGGTATTCATGCAACCTCAGCTGGTGCGGTGATGCGAGCAAACTTTGGTGCAGGAATCAAACTTCCGACTTCAGGTAAAGTTTTTCTAAGTGTACGTGATGAGGATAAGGAGTTTCTTCCTGAAGTTGCAAAACGGATATTGGAATTAGGATTCTCCTTGATTGCAACCGCAGGTACTGCGAGATTTTTAAAAAGCTTGGGTCTGCCGGTGGAGTCTATTAATAAAGTAAGAGATGGCTCTCCTCACATAGTCGATGCGCTCGGCGAGGGTAGCATCTCCCTTGTTATCAACACACCTGAGGGTAGTGGTCCATTTCTCGATTCCCGCTCTATCCGCTTAGTCTCAAATGCTATGAGTATCCCTACAATTACAACGATTGCTGCCGCCAAGGAGGCAATCGCGGCGATTGCAGTTCTTAAAGGAACTAAGGAGTGGGAGGTGAAGCCGATACAGGAGTATCATAGCAAGCGATAGCTGCTCGTAAGGTTAGAGCGCTGCTTGGGAGAGCGAGCTAGTGCTCCTCCAAATAAGTTTTTTCACGTCTAGCATCACATCGTTTCCCCACCTTGTCACGCTTCTCAGTCGGAAAATCCTCGCAATACTCCAGTATTGCTGCGGATTTCCTCCTTCCGAGGCGTGCCAATCTGGGGCAACGCTGCGCGCTATACTTGAAAAAACTTATTTGGCGAAGCACTAGAAGCTCGCGGTCCCAGTAACAAAAAACGATTTAACGTAGCACTATATCTTCTAGATCCTTGCAAATTTAACCTCCATCCATTAGATTTATCAGCATGAAACGTCCTATCACCCCGCGCGGGTTAGAAGCATTAAAGACAGAATTACAGAAGCTTAAAGCCTCTCGTCCAGAGCTTGCCAAGGCGATTGAGGTTGCACGCGGGCATGGCGATCTTTCAGAGAACGCTGACTATGATGCAGCCAAGGAGAAATCGGGTATGACTGAGGCCAAAATTAGGGATATCGAAGGTAAATTGGCCAATGCTCAGGTGATAGATCCACTAACAATCAAAAATCCACAAAAGGTAGTTTTTGGAGTTACGGTAAAAATTGAAGATGTAGATTCAGGAGAGGCGCGTACGCTTAGTATATACGGTGCCGATGAAACTGATATTGATCGCGGCTGGATCTCAATCGAATCGCCGATAGCTAGATCTCTTATCGGCAAGGCTATCGGTGAGATCGCCAAGGTTGCCCTACCAAACGGTAGTAGGGAGTATGAGGTGCTAGAGATTCTAGTTGATTATGAGTAGGGCAAGGAATTTTACCACAGAGGTCACAGAGTACACAGAGAAGAAAAATGGCATACTGATATCAGGTAACAGAGGACTGCGTTTTGTTACACCTGCTCACTCTGGGAACTCAGCGTCATCTGTGGTAAGATTCTTTTCGCTATTCGGAGTATAGCTGCAGTATGATCTCCCGTGAAAGCATAGAAGAAGTTAAGGAACGCGCTAATATCCTTGAAATTATCGGAGAGGTTGTATCTCTAAAACGTAGTGGCTCGAACTACTCCGGGCTCTGTCCGTTTCATTCTGAAAAAAGTCCATCCTTTCATGTTCGAGAAGACAATAAATTTTACCATTGCTTTGGTTGTGGTGCATCCGGGAATGTTTTTACCTTCCTTATGCAGACGCGCGGCATCACTTTTCCAGAATCCGTTGAGAGCTTGGCGGCTCGCTACGGAGTTGAGCTTAAGCGTGACAAGGAGGTCAAAGAGTTTCGCTCGAACAAGAGTAACCTCCTAAAAATAAACCGCATGGCGCAGTCTTACTTCGTTGAAAAGTTGAAGTCAGCACCAGAGCAGGTTACACGATATCTTGCTGAGCGTGGTCTTGCTGCTCATGCCTTGCACCGTTTCGGAGTAGGGTTTTGTCCGGATGATTGGCATGGACTGACCGATTTTTTTAAAATTAAAAAAGCTCCCATCGACTTATTGATCGCAACAGGACTGCTGCGCAGAAACAGTAAAGGTGATCTGTATGATGGTTATCGCGGTAGACTAATTTTCCCGATTCAAAGTGATAAGGATACCATTATCGGATTCGGTGGGCGAATTATTCCGACATTGAGCAGCGCTGAGCAGCTTAAAAGTGCACCAAAGTATATAAACTCTCCTGAGACCGAGATATATAAAAAAAACAGGGTGCTTTATGGGTATCCTCAGGCAGTTACCGCAATCAAGGAATCCGGCTTTCTTTATATGGTTGAAGGGTATATGGATGTGATTGGCCTCGCCCAGGCCGGTGTTGAGAATGTTGTTGCTACCTGTGGAACCGCTGTAACTGAAAACCATATCAAGCGTATATCCTCAGTTACAAAGCGCGTCATTGTTGTGTTTGATGGTGACTCTGCCGGTCGGAGCGCCGCCGCAAAAACATTTCCTCTATTTCTAAATTCCGGGTTGGATGTGCGTGTACTGTTGCTTCCTCAGGATGAAGATCCTGATACGATAGCGCAGCGCTATAAAGACAAAACCAGCGAATATCTAGAGAAGTTGGAGAAGATGACACTCTTTTCCTGTTATATTACCTCTCTGATAGCGGCATACGGAGAAACAGAGGCAGATAAATTGGGAGCTGCTCTAAGAGGTCGTATTGGATCTAAGGTGGCGGAGATCCTCTCACAGGTTACTAATCCGATAGAGCGCGGTCTGTTGATGGAGGAAGCGAAGGCGCTCCTGCATGTAGGGGAGGAGATAGGCTCGTTTGAAGGTGTGAGAGCTGGGACAAAGCCAATAGTGGCATCCACAGATGTTCCTATACGCACAGGATTTATCCAGGTAGAGGCCTTGCCCCGTCTCGACCGTGATATTCTGACAGTCGTGATGGCGAAGCGAGAGATGCTGGATCAGGTACTTAGAGATGCGGCGATCGCCTCGGAGCTTCATCCAGATTCAATCCATTTTCTAATGCAATTTGATGCCATTCTTAGAGCAGAGGGGGCAGAGGGGCCTAAGAAGGAGCAGTTAAAAAGGCTTTTTTTTGAGATGGGGGAGTCCTGGCGTAAACACTATATGCAGGCCCACGAGATGCAGAATGACCCGCGTGTAAAGCTAGAGAGGACACTACTTGAATGTGGCCTTAGAGTAAAGAAAAATCAATTAAATCGAATACTTACAGACGTAGAGGAGCGTATGAATGCTTATCCGGATCAGGATACAAAGCTTCGTCTGATTGAGGAAAGTGTGAGTATTAGGCGTAAAATTCAGGAGCTCTCAATCTAGAATAATTAGCGATCAAGACTTGCGTTACATCCATAATATAAAGAGAATATAGCTTTGCACACGCATAAGCTATTCAGAATAGATTGTTTGACTCATCCGTAAGGATGGGAGTGGTGATTTTATTCCTAACAATCTGGATAGAGGTGTTTAAATATTAAAATTCATGCCTAAGACAAGTTTATTCAAATCAAAGAAACGGGGTCTCAAACTTGGAAAAGGAAAGAGCAGCAGCTCTAAGGCTACGCCTATTGCCAAGTCAAAGCGTCCTGATAAGAAAGAAGCAAAATCTCCCACAAAACTACAGGTTGTGCCTCCGAGTGAGCCGACTGTGCAGCCTGGGATAGTTAAGACCAAGCGAGGTCGTAAACCCAAAGCGTTTTTTGCAACACCTACAATCGCTCTTAAGGGTAAGTCGTCGCCTAAGGTTGTCGACAAAGAGAGTGAGATCGGAAAGCTGCTCGCCTTTGCCAAAGATAAAGACATAATTGAAGGCGACGAGGGCGTAGTCGCAGATTTTGGAGCAGAGCGTCCCGTAGATGAGATGGTCAGCCTTTTTGAGGAGGCTGAAATAGAGATCGATCCGCATGCCGAGGAGGCTGAGGAGGAAGAGGAGGCAGTAGTAGCCCCAGTAGTTCCTGATGGTGAGGAGGAGTTTGATGCCGGAGCGTTTGGCAAAGGAACAGATCCAGTTCGAATGTACCTGCGTGAGATGGGGAATGTTAGTTTGCTTACACGGGAAGGCGAGGTCGAGATTGCAAAGAAAATAGAATCTGGATTGGCGGCAGTAATGACTCATAGCTTGCGACAGCCTATGGCGATCTCCTATGTGGTAAGTCTTTTCGATAAGGTCAAAGAGGGTAGCATCAGGTTGCGGGATCTGTTCTTGGATGAAACAGAGGAGGCTCAGTCGGAGGAGGAAGAGGAGGAAGAGGAGGAGGTTAAGCCAAGAAGCTTTGATGAGGAGGGCGAGGTTCAGGAGGAGGCAGTTAGTAAAGCTGAGCTTATCGATCGAGAGGAGGAGGCAAATAAGAAGAAGTTTCTAAAACGTATGCCTACCTACAAGAAGGCACTTTCAGAGTTGGCCGATGCTTTTTCCTCGACATGTAAGCGTTATAGCAGCAAGAAGGCACAACAGAACGCCGAAAAGAAATATAGCAAATTAAAAGAGAGAAACGCGCATAAGATAGAGAAGCTTAATCTTAATCAGAGGCAGTTCCTCTGTATGGTAAATGCGATTAAGGATTACGAGGCACCGGTTCTAAGGTATAAGGCCGATCTTAAAGATTTTGAAAAGGCGCTCGGAGTTCCGCTACCGCAAGTAGGGGAGATCTTACCCGAATTGGCCAGTGATGATGCTGCTGCCTTTAAGCGTGCTACTAGAAAATTGAAAATGAAAGCCTCCCAAGCAAGGGAGTTTGCGGATCGTTATAAAGGACTAAAAGCTCGTCAGCTGGCACTTGAATCAACCATAATGGTGGATCTCGATGCTTTTCTTACCGAAGTTAGGATTATTAAAGATGGTGAGGTGCGGGCATATGAAGCAAAGCGCGAATTGGTAGAGGCGAATCTTAGATTAGTTGTCTCAATTGCTAAAAAATACACTAACCGTGGTTTGCAGTTCCTCGACCTAATACAGGAGGGGAATATCGGCCTTATGAAGGCTGTTGATAAATTTGAATATCAACGCGGCTATAAATTCTCGACTTATGCTACCTGGTGGATTAGGCAGGCTATTACTAGGGCTATTGCTGATCAGGCACGCATTATCCGAATTCCAGTGCACATGATCGAGACTATTAATAAGTTAGTCAGGACCTCGCGTCAGTTAGTACAGGAGCTTGGTCGAGAGCCCATACCGGAAGAGATCGCAGAACGCATGGAGATTCCTGTTGATAAGGTTCGTAAGGTAATGAAGATCGCTAAGGAGCCGATCTCTCTTGAAACACCAATCGGCGAGGAGGAGGATTCCCATCTTGGAGATTTTATTGAGGATAAACGAGTTATTTCTCCGGCAGCGGCCGTCATTAACACAAATCTGCAGGACCAGACGCGCAAAGTATTGGCTAGTCTTACACCACGTGAGGAAAAGGTGTTAAGGATGCGGTTTGGAATAGGTGAAAAAAGCGACCATACCTTAGAAGAAGTCGGACAGAATTTTGATGTTACCCGTGAGCGTATCCGCCAGATCGAAGCCAAAGCGCTACGAAAACTTAGACACCCAAGCCGCAGCAAGAGGTTAAAGGGTTTTGTTGATCAATAAGCTGAACCTACTGGGACCGCGGGCTTCCAGCCCGCGGTCCCAGGTTTAAGGATATATGACTAAGAATCCGGATCATGATAAAATCTTTTGATGCCAAATCTCACTCCGCTACGTTCGATTCTTTTTGGTGCTGCAGCTTTAGTGATGCCATCTAGAGCAGAGGCGCTGCAGAATCTTGAAATTCCAGAAAAGCTCTCCCCTAAAGTTGCAAATGAAGTCGATTCTGTTCGTTCACTTGAAGAGCACGGTTTTGAACGCATAGGGATGAGTAATTTTTGGCGGCACCCTTTAGGCTTTATTGCTGAAGTTGAAGGTAATAAAGGACGTTTTTATTGTGATCTAGAAATAAAAGATCCGCAATCAATAAGCCGTTTATACTTCGATGAAGGTACTTTTGCCGGGCTTAGAGCAGGTAGATGTAGAGCTGATGGTAGTATAGAGTTTAGCAGTATAGATACTCTATCAGGTCGTGAAACTCCGGTAAACGATGCAGTACTCGAGGAAATTAAAATTAGGGAAAATGAAGAAGAGCAGGGGCTAGATATTGCGCAGCAGCTTCTTTCTCGTGGTAGACAACAATCGAGCTTTGAAGTCCTATATCAGGATTCAGAGATTATGGTTTCTAGATGGCAGGTTGCAGGTTTATTCCTTGGACCATGCTATTACTTGGCAGTTACTAAAAATGGTGAGCTTTCTCAGTTCGCTCATGGAAAAACAGTTGCGATTAATGAATTTAAGGTTGCTGAAATGCCTCCTTCCCCGTCCGATTTGAGGCATTACCTGTATATAAGTAGGGATCAATTTACATGGAAATTTTCACTATATGATGGGGCATCTACTCCTGAGCTAGTTGATGTAGGTAAAGAGTGCGAACCGAGTGAATTTGGGGAAGCTCTTCTATTTCATACAGATCCACTAGATTGCGCACTGGATTACATCCTGCTATTGGGAAGGAATAGATTGGTAAACGGTACCTTCGTTTATAATGATCACCGTTTTCACATGACATTTTCAACGTATGATCTAGGCAGTTACGCTAAGATTAACCTTACTAATCTTCATACAGGTCAAAATATTCCATTTACTCTTGGTTTGAGGGGGGACCGCATGATAGGTGCAGAATTGAGCAATGCCATTTTAGTACTGCTTGAATTTAAGCCAAATCCTGCAATTCCAGATACAGATCCGGTAGTGTCGATTCTTAGGAATAGGCGTGCTGCAGATAAAGGAGCTGCGGTTAAACTTGTAAGCGAGGATGATGTTGATAGATTAATTAGAGCTACAGTTTTAGGTAGAGAGGAGTTAAATAATGCTGAGTATACATTCATCCCCGATAGGCCGGACACAATATACCAGTTAGCTACGAAGACGAGCGAATACCATGATTGGCGTGCTGCATATGCTGCTCTTCTGTCAAACATGGCTCTCTCTGAGTTAAAGCCAGGAGTCGTCCCTTGGGAAATATATTTATCTGGCAGACAGCAATTGAGATCAATTATACCAGACCAGCTAGCCAAAATAGAAAGTTCAGTGAGTAATCTTTATATTGATGTAGAAGGGGCATTTGAGTTTAGGAAGTTGTTAGAAATATTAAACTCAGAAGATCCAGCTGTGCTGCGTAAACTTATATTTTCCTGGCAGTGCATATCTCGCTGTGCCTCAGTTCTTATAGATCATCTTGAAAGGTGTCCTGTGCAGGAGCGAGAAAGGGTTATCACGCAGTTGAATGAGCTTGTTCCTGGCTTTGTACCAGCACTAGATGAGTTTGGGAGAAATTTTGGCGAGGATTATAGATCACTTGAAATTAGTGATAAATTAAGTTCTGTTAGGCGCATTAATGCAGAGATGTATGTTGATACGGAGCTTCTTGATAGGTTGGGAATAGATATACTAAGTCGTAATGTAATTAGTGAGCTATGCTTAGTTTTTGCTGCTTTTGCAAATGACTCCCTCTCTCATAAGGATCGGGCCTTTTTAGCAAATAACGGTATAAGAGCTGAGCTATTTGAGGCAGCCTGGCATCATGTAACTTCGAGCTATACACAGTTCACACGAGCTCGTCAGTGTAGCCAGGCTGTAATCTCTCTCTTTAACGGCAGCGCGGAGGCAGAAATTCCACTTATAGATATTCTGAGATCAATCGCTCCAGGTGTAAGCCCTGAGGTGAGAGAATTAGCGATAAAATTAATACGTCGATCAACACATGAAAGAGCCGATCGTAAAATTGAAAGGAATCAATGGAGCAGTTTCCTATCAACTTTAACAGGGAGCAGCAGCTCTACGGATCTATTGCGCTGGTATCTATCTCAATCAAGACCTAAATTTAAGGAATTTATAGAGAAAGGACCGTTAACTCTCCAGTGTCGTGAAGTTGCTGCATTAGGCGGCACAGATTTTTGCATGATACTAGATCATGAGAATATCAGATCCCTTGGTTTTAATTTTCAGGACAATGAAAGTATTACACTTACATGTGGACAGGCTCATTACAGCCTTACCTATACGGCTCGACCTTCAGACCCATATTTTTCATTACGTCCTTTGAGTGATAAAACGGGAGGGGAGATCACATTTTTAAAAGTTGGAACGGAATTCATCGCTACTCATTAATACATTGCTTCTTTTTAATTATAAATCCAGAATCAAGGTCTACTCTACCAACTTCTCATAAACATCAAGCACAGTCTTTGTCACGATCTCAGCGTTATGAAAATGCTTTACATGCTGCTTCCCGCGCTTTGATAGATCGCGCAGGCAGCGCGGTTCGCGGATAATGGATTCAAGCCTTTTAGTGAAATTCTCCCGATTGGTATCGAGATTCGGACAGTACTGTAGGTGTTGCCAGGAGCTTCTACTTTTTTCACTGTTGCCGGAGAGGACTGGCACGCCAAAGGCCATCGCCAAAACTGCTAAAGCGCCAAATGATTCTCGCCCAACCCGTTCTACTAAAAGGTTTGAATCTTTAATAATAGTCATTAGACTCTCGACGTTTCTAATGCTGTCCGGATCAATAACATTAAATTCAAAGCGCAGCCTTTTAGCCCTCAAGCTTTCAACGCATGATATAATGAATTTCTGCTCATCCGCCGGCACCTGTGCGGTAATCAAAATAGCTCTAATTTCATCATATTTTAAGGTAACCTCCTTAATCCTCTCGAAATCAAGTGCCATCGGAATAAGAGAGTGTGAGCGGCAGGCTGGTGCAACAGTCATGTTTTCTGGGTCGAGTATGAAGACGTGACGAAAGTTGGAAAGCAGCAGTGAGCCGATTGCAGGTGCTTTTGCGACAAGGCTTACTACAGGATCCTCTCCTAGCGAGGAATAGACAAGCCTTGTTCGTGTAGAGGCAATTACACCTAATGACTGCGAGATGCTTTTTGTCTGCTGCTCTAACTCATTAGGTAACCCGTGTATATGAATAATATCGAACTTTCGATCTTTAATCTCCGAGGCTCTCTTAGCTAGATACTCAGCATTTACGCCTTCCTGAAAAATCCCATTCTGCTGTGATCCTCGCCATACACTTACCTCATGACCAGCTGCCTTCTGATACTTTGCTAGGGTAAGTACAAATGGGTAAAATCCGCCAAGATGAAGAATATTCATAATAGAATAGGGTCATATATCTTATCGTATGAATTCATCTAATATTATAGAAATATTCCCATTTTTTTATTCTCATTTCCAGCTACTATAGTAATCCATAAATTCTATAAGGATAGAAGCACTATAACGACCTCTGCCGTACGGTCGGAAATTTCCGTTCATTTGCCTGGAGCCATGAAATCCTGTAAAATGGTCGAATTAATAAGAAGTTATTAGGAGCTTTAAATGGCAATTGAAAGAACATTATCGATAATTAAGCCGGACGGTGTTCGGAAGAATATTATAGGGAAGGTCTTATCCCGTTTTGAGGATAGGGGGTTGAAGATTGTAGCAGCTAAGATGAAAACCCTTAGTGCAAAAGAGGCAGAGGAGTTTTATGCAGTTCATAAAGCAAGACCGTTTTACGGCGAGCTTGTGTCTTATATGACCGAAGGCCCTGTCATGATCTCTGTGCTAGAAGGGGAAAATGCTGTAGCGCTTAATCGGGAAATCATGGGAGCGACCGATCCTAAGAAGGCGCTGCCTGGAACGATTCGTAGGGACTTCGCAGATAGCATTAGTGCGAACTGCGTGCATGGCTCGGATAGCCTCGAGAATGCGAGAATAGAGGTAGCCTTCTTTTTTCATGAACTGAACATGTAAGGACTCGCATGCCAGAACCAGCCTTTGACATATCTACGGCATCGGCTGGTCTTACTCAGCTAAGTGATACGCGCGAGCCTCTCGATCTCCTAGATATGGATCCGCAGGAGTTGCAGGAGGTTCTGCAGCGTGCCTCACTGCCAAAGTATGCCCTCAGTCAGATCTTAAATTGGGTTTATAAGCGTGGCGTAGTTAGCTTTAGTGAGATGACTAACATTAGAGCAGACGCGCGGCTTTCACTGTCAGGGCAGCTTTCTATTCCACGCGCTAATATCGTCGTTAGAAAAGTAAGTCAGGATGGCACCAAGAAATATCTCTTTAAACTCAAGGATGGCGCCTTAATCGAGTCGGTTCTTATCAAACAGGATCGGCATATGACACTTTGCCTCTCCTCTCAGGTTGGCTGTGCTATGGGATGCAAATTCTGCCGCACTGCGACGATGGGGTTTAAGCGTAATCTTACTGTATCGGAGATACTGCAGCAGGTGTTGGCGGTGCAGGACGAGGCTAGGTTGTCAGGTGATAAGATTAACTATGTTGTTTTTATGGGGATGGGGGAGCCACTTCATAATCTTAAAAACGTGGCAAAGGCTATACGGGCAATTAGTAATGATTGGGGTATCGGCTTGGCACCTAGGAGGATCACTGTTTCAACCTCCGGACTAGTGCCTGCAATCCGTCGATTTGGGGAGCTCGATCTCGGAATTAATCTTGCCATCTCACTTAATGCTTCTAACGACAAGGTTAGAAGTGAGATAATGCCTGTAAATAGATCTTACCCGATAGCGGAGCTTCTATCTGCAGTAAATGAATTTCCGGTAAACTCTAGGCAGAAGGTCACCCTCGAATATGTTATGCTTTGCGGTGTTAATACCTCAGATGAAAATCTAAAGGAGCTTATAAAGCTGACACGAGGCTCTAAGGTCAAAATTAATCTCATACCTTACAATGAAAATGCAGGGCTTGGATTTAAAGCCCCGCATAGAGAGCAGGTCTATGCATGGCAGAGCAAGCTGTATAAGAGCGGGGTAGATGCCACGGTACGTTGGTCTAAAGGATTAGACATTGATGCAGCGTGCGGGCAGTTAGCTACAACAGGATTAAGTTAATTTACACTCTCAGCAGCTGAGTCGGACTTGTTATCCTCCTCGTCGTTATTACCTGAGTCATCAGTGTTACCGGCTTCAATTATCTCAGTTTGTGGTCTTGCGGTGCGCTGTACTTTTACAGCAGAGAGCCCTTTAGGTCCATCCTTCATCTCGTACTCTACCTCCTCCCCATCTTTGAGAGTCTTAAAGCCATCACCATCAATTACTGAGTAATGAACAAAAACATCCCGGCCAGTAGTGTCCTCGATAAAGCCGAAACCTTTTGCGTCATTAAACCACTTAACCACACCTTTCTTCGTGTCAGACATACTTCCTAACTCCATGAATATAAAGCATCTGGAGATATTCTTCTTACCTCCACAACATGCACATAAGGCCTCGTTCAATAAAATCCTCGAACCTCTTCCAATATAATGACTTGGACAGAAACTAAGGCTTACCAAAAGAAAAGCCTACTACTTTTATGCCAAGCTTTTAACTCTGCTGCAAGGTAAAATCGTAACAGTTGCAGATCTCTAGTTAGGCAGGGCATGCGCCTATCTAACAGAAATCTAAGCCAGTCGGCAGAAAAGCTCAACATAATTTTGATTCATTGCCTGGGCGACAGGATCCAAATATCATTCTAAATAGAGGTTTTTCTAAATTAGGCGCATTCTTACATAGAGCTAGCAGGATTTTTGGGGCTATGTGATGTTGAAAAAGACTGCTATTATCCCTTGAACCCTCGTGGCTACTGGGCCGCGCGCTCGTAACTATTTGAATATATTCATTTATACTTAGGTTGCCAAGTTATGTCGGAAGAGGAATCATTACGGGATCTACACCTTCAGCGCCTACAGACGCTAGGGTTGCTTGCCGGTGGGATTGCACACGACTTCAATAACATTCTTACAGGAATTATGGGGCATATTACCTATCTGAAGGCGATACTTCCTCAGAGTGGACCCCATGCTCAGTCATTGGTCGCTATAGAAGATGGATCAAAGAAGGCCTCAGCGCTTATACAGCGCATCCTTAGCTTCTCTAAGATGGAGGCTTCAGAAAAGCTTACAGTGGTAGACCTTAACTCTTTAGTACTTAGTTCGGCTAATCTGTTAAGGGGAGCTATTTCGCCTGAATATACTATTTTTACTGATGTACCAAATGAGACTGTCGCTGTCCTTGGAGTGGAGGCGCACCTTTCTCAGATCCTAATAAACCTTGTAATCAATGCAAGGGATGCTATCTCCGGGCAAGGTGAGATTAGAATTATCTTGGAGCCTTGCAATGATAAGTCACGCCTAAAAGCTGCCTATGCAGATCGGGAGCTTGCTCATCCTGAGTACCTTCGCTTGGCGGTATCTGACAATGGTCATGGCATTCCAGAGGAGCTTCATTCAAAAATATTTGAACCATATTTTTCAACGAAGAATAGTAAGGGAACAGGACTAGGGCTTTCAATTGTGAGAGAGATAGTAGCTCTTTATGGAGGTGGTATTCAGTTAGAGTCAAAAATAGATCATGGTACAACGCTAAGCATCTACTTCCCCCGTCATGCGGAACCTACAAAAGTAGCAAAGAAGGAGCGCGAACAGCTAGTAGGAGGCACTGAGTCGATACTTATTGTTGACGATGAGGCGCCGGTAAGAAACGTAATCTCGCTTAGTCTTAAGCATCTTGGTTATCAGGTGACAGCCGTTGCTAGCGGAAAGGAGGCTCTCGATTGCTTTGCCGAAAAAGGTGTTGCATTTGACTTAGTCATCATGGATATGTTAATGCCTAATATCTCAGGAGAAGAGCTCTTTTTTAAGATTAGGAATATACACCCTGATATTAATGTTCTGTTAATTAGCGGTTTCACCTCTGAGGAGTCAATCAAACGGGTGATGGAAGGGGGAGGTAGGGGTTTTATACAAAAGCCTTTCACGATCGATGATCTGGCACGCAAAGTGAGGGATTGCCTAGCTCGTTAAGTTGTATTTTATCTAATCTAGAGCCATTCAGTTTCCGTATGCGCCAATCGTATTTCATAAGACATATCGAGATAAAGCCTGCATTGGTTCTAGCTCCAATGAGTGGTGTAACTACCTCTGCTTTTCGAAGACTGATTAAGGAGCTTAACCCTGGGAATGTCGGACTTGTAATGACAGAATTCGTCTCGGTCGAGGCGCTTACTAGAAAAGTTAACCGCAGCCTAGAGATGATCCGTTTTCGTGATACGGAACGACCCATTGCAATTCAAATTTTTGGTCATGATATTAATCGTATGCGTGACGCGGCCATGATGGTTCAGGATCATGGAGCCGACATCGTCGATATTAACTGTGGTTGTCCAGCGCCTAAGGTTGTAAGAAAAGGCGGAGGCTGCGAGCTTATGCGCCAGCCAGAACATTTAGCCAAGATTGTTAAGGAGGTGCGCAGATCTGTAAGTATTCCGTTAACGATGAAGATAAGATCGGGTTGGGATGATGCTAGTAAGAATGCACTTGAGATTGCACGTATGGCTGAATCTGAAGGAATTGAGGCGCTAGCGGTGCATGGACGCACGCGTGCACAACTTTACCGTGGTGAAGCAGACTGGAATGTTGTGGAGGAGGTAGCCAAGAGCATAAAGATACCGGTGTTAGGAAGCGGTGATGTTGTTTCACACAAAACTGCGGAAGATCGCTTTAGGCCTGCTATCTCCGGTTTGTATATCGGCAGAGGAGCGTTGAAAAATCCTCTAATTTTTGCGGAGATTAATACAGGTATACCGCAGAACGCTCGTGCTGATGAGGGCAGGGTCTTGTCAATCGTAGAGAGATATATCGAGCTACTGCGAGAGGATCTTTCGGAGCGAAACTCTCTTGGAAAGGTAAAACAACTTGTATCTCAGTTCTGTTCAGGGTTCCTCTGGCGCAAACCTGTACTTACGGCGATGAAACTGGATGACCAGCTCTCCATCCTCAGGTCCGCGCGTGAGAAGCCTATCTTGCAATATTCCACAGGCTTTGGTATTAACAGCTGTGCTTAGGGTTGAAGAGGTTGGCAGATCGTTTGGAGCTCATCAGGTATTAAGCCGAGTCTCTTTTACTTTAAAACAGCAATCCATTAACGCCCTAATCGGACCTGGAGGGTGTGGTAAGAGTCTTCTTTTCAAGATTATCGGTGGAATTGATAAAGGATTCAGCGGAGCCGTTTCTAGCGACGAGCTGTTACTTGATTCCGTCAGTCTAATGTTCCAGGAAGGTGCGCTTTTCGACTCACTCTCGGTAATGGATAATGTAGCCTTCCCTTTAGTGGCTGGTAATGTTCCTACCAATAGGCTTCCTCGCAATCAGAGAGACATGGTTAGCGAGGCTGTTTTTGCCATACTTCGTCGCGTTGGATTAACTAGAGCGGCTAATAAGATGCCGGCTCAGTTGAGTGGAGGGATGCGAAAAAGAGTCTCATTAGCAAGGGCACTGGTCTCCAAGCCAAAGCTTCTTTTACTAGATGATCCTATCGCTGGACTTGATCCGGTCGCGAGTAGTGTAATTATGGAGTTTATTAAAGAGTTGCATGATGAGTACAAACCGATAACAATTATTATTAGCCATGATTTACGTAGATTATTTCCGATCTGCGAGCATGTCTTAGGTTTATTTAATGGAATTATTAAATTTGATGGTACTTTAGATGCCCTCAAGGCATTCCAGGACAGGCAGGTACGGGAGTTTGTAAGCTGTCGTTTCGAATTGTAATTTAAAAAAGTTATGTCAAGATTTCACTTTATTGAAGAGGCGCGAGCCAAGTTCCTATCAGGCATCGGTATCCCTAAGGATGAGCCTTTTGTAGTAGATGATTTTCAGCGAGAAGCGATAGAATCGATAACTGCAGGTCAGGATACTTTGGTAGTAGCACCGACAGGTTCCGGTAAGACATTTATTGCTCTAGAATCGATACAGGCTAATTTGCAGCTCAAACTCCGATCAATCTATACAACTCCACTCAAAGCTTTATCGAATACTAAATATAATGAATTGAAGCGCAGGTTTGAGCCTAAACACTCAGTTGGTCTGCTAACTGGAGATAGAAAAATTGAAGGTGATGCGGATATCGTAATTGCTACAACAGAAATTTATAGAAATGAACTGTATCGTGCCTCAGAACGTTACGCGCTGGTGGTTCTTGATGAGATTCATTTTATTGCCGATCAGCAGCGCGGCCCGGTCTGGGAGGAGAGTATTATTCTAACACCAAACTCCTCTACACTACTGATGTTATCTGCTTCAATCTCAAATCCTGAGGAGATTGCAGAGTGGATTCAGGAAGTGCGCGGGAGACCATGTAAGGTAGTTATAAAAAAAGAGAGACCGGTAGAACTGCGATATGGTTTTATTCATCCTGAGCTAGGAG
This sequence comes from uncultured Bdellovibrionales bacterium, assembly GCA_964556665.1. Taxonomy (GTDB): domain Bacteria; phylum Bdellovibrionota_C; class UBA2361; order UBA2361; family CAZKXU01; genus CAZKXU01. The sequence goes on from CAZKXU010000009.1 coordinate 28,918, forward strand.
TTCTTCCGATTTCGGATGAACATGGTGGTGTCTTTAAAGAGGTAGCCTGGTTTTACGGCGATACCGATCTCGACAAGCAAGGGCTTAGATTGTCTGGTGGCAGATTCTCTCGCCGTGAACGTCCAGGTTTTAGAGGTCGTGGACGAGGCCAAGGAAGAGGTAGAAGATAATGCGCGGAGAGTTTCCTGTTACTAAGATTTTTTATGAACTTGAGAAGTTTGGGCTGCTTCCAGGCATTCTATTTCGTACTTCAAGACGACAGTGTGATTTTGATATCACTAAACTAACCGAGACTAGAACCTGTCAACTGCCAGCAGTGGAAAGTAATCGCATTAAGGCTGAGATAGAGTCTGTGATTCAGAAATACAATATGGATCCGCAGGTAATTAAGGGGCACGCTCATTACGGTGCTCTGATCAGAACTGGGGCAGGTGCTCATCATGCCGGACAGCTACTGGTATGGCGTTTACTCTTAGAAGAGTTAATGTCCCGTGCAGTTCTAAGGGTAATGATTGCAACTGGAACAGTCGCGGCTGGGGTTGACTTTCCTGCACGCACAGTGGTTATCGCGGCTCACAGTAAGCGCGGCTCAGAAGGGTTTAATGTCTTAACCTCTGCGGAGTTTCAACAGATGGCCGGTCGCGCTGGACGAAGAGGGAAGGATGCTGTTGGAATCTGTCTTGTTGCACCAGGGCCATACTCAGATGCACGTATTATTCAACAGGTTTCTAGACGGCCGCCTGAGCCGTTACGCTCAGCATATTTTGCGGCGCCATCAACTGTATTAAATCTTCTTAAGTATAGAAATGTTGATGACCTAAGATACACTGTTAGTCGAAGCTTAGCTTCCTTTCTTGATCGAAAAGCCGCAACTGTTATTCGACTTGATGCTGCTAAGATGAATGAGGAGCTTAAGGATCATCCTAAGCCAGATGCACATGCACAGAGTAAGGCTATTAAACGAATTCGTCGAAGAGAGAAGGAAGCCGTTGCACTTGAAGCTAAACAGGAGGAGTCACTCAATAAAACTTTAGGAGCGCTTGAGGCGCTAGGGTATATTGAACGAGGAGGTCTGACAGCTAAAGGACAATGGGCTGCCAACCTCTGTACTACTTTGGTTCTTGAATTAGCCGAAGCTATTGATTCCGGTTTGTTTGATGATCTGTCGGTCGATGAGTTGGTCTGCTTGGTCTCAAGTATAAGTGGAGATAGTCATAGAACATATCTAAAGATCCGTAAAAATCCTTTGAAAACAGAGTATTTTAAGGAGCTTCAGGAGATTCTAAATAAGGTGCGGGCAAATTACGTAAATCCTGCTGCCGATGAGGTAGAGGTAGTTGATGCCGCCGCACTGACAATGCTTACCTGGATTGAGGCTGGTGATTGGGCTGAATTTTCATCTTTGCTGCGGCTCGCCGGTGTAGCAGAAGGGGATGTGGCTAGGCTTGTTACCCAGACAGCGGAGCACCTAAATCAGCTTTCACGTCTCACTGAATCTCACCCTGCACTTGCCGCAGCAGCAATTGAAGGAAGAATGAAGATCCTTCGTCCTCCGTTAATTGAGTCGTTGGTGGTTGAGATGACTGCTAACGCGGTGTGATAGTAGATTGGGTCATCGCGCTTTCGAGTGGATAAAATCAGGGTGTTTTTAGAGTTCAAACAGCATAAAAAATGGAATTTCACTGGGACCGCGGAGCTCCAGCTCCGCAATTTCGCACAGCGCAACACACAGAGCGGAGCTGGAGCTCCGCGGTCCCAGTATGGCAAAGTTTTTAGAGGTACCCCTCTAGGCAGCTTTCCTCATTTAGCCCAACTTTTCTCCAACTTCTTCTTAGTTTGCGATGTTATGGAGATTGTGTTCCCTGCCAATAATATAAGTGGCACTTCATAACTTGTGCTTGCTACGACTTCATTTTGATCAGGTGTGAGATCTACATCTACGCTCGCACAATGCGCACCACTGCAATTAAAGCGTGCGCGTGGCAAAGTATAGGTAAGATCTGTTTTTGCCAGGACTTCTGCGGCGTTAATAGTTGGATCAATTGCATCTGAAGCAAGCGCTGAGTCGGCAACTGTTATTGAGTTAGGATCGATGCCAAGATATTTCGATTCACAGTTTGGTATTAAATCATCTTCAGCTAGGCATTCAGAAGGTACAACTCCAGCAGGATAGGTGCCAAGCTGTTGTGTACTAAGATTACATTGATTTCCTATACTGCATGAACAATTGTTTATGGAGGAAGGATCGCAAGGGCAAGGAGTGTTACAATGATATTCAAGATCCTCTCCTGACCTTTGTACACTTACATATTCAAGCTCATCTACTAAGTTTAGAGCTCTAAGCTCCGACTCGACATCTATCGCAAAATCCTCCCCTAGATCCAACTTCCAGCCATCCAACTGAGTCGCGCCTACATTGTCAATTGTTCGGTCTGGCTGCGGAATGGTAAAGGCAGTGCAGTTATATGCTGGTGTATTAGGTTTGTAAGTAAGCGGGTCCTCATGCTGAGTATCTATGATTCTTTGTGCCGGTGTTGGAATAGCTGTTACCTTAGTAGCTGGATAAGAGGAGATAGGCGCTGGAAAATCGGCCAGTAACGCTGTAACGCTATCTGCACAATCCGCCTTTTGCCACTCAAATGGCGGGCTTTGTGGATATATGTTCTCCTTCTCCTGATACTTACTAATGCTTATATCGGAATCAGATCTCAAATTAAGTCCGGATGAGTTGATAATATAACTTTTTCCACAAAAAGCATCTGACTCGACTACCACTTGCGCTGTATTGTGAAGATCACTTTGTACCCCAAAGTTGGAAGCACAACTATAGCCGTTCCGAGTGATATTGAGACAGGAAGGACCTTCGTCGTAGGTTGTCACGATATCATAGCTACTTAAATTAGGTTCAATAGAAGGATCGGGACCTAGGCTCGCCTTCCAGTCCTGGTACTCTTGCAAGCTGCTGCTACAGAGATCCTTATATGGTCGAATTTCTGGATCAACTGAGCTGTCAACCGATACTGACTCGCTGCCGAATAGTGTTAGTGCAGGGAGATTTATGGAATCGCTGAAGGCTCCGCAGTTTGTTGCTGATGGATTGTTGTTGCGCTGATTGCCGTTAGGGCAGGCACCTCTCTCACTTCGCTGTATATAGCCTGGATGGTAGATCTTAATAGCTTCAATCCAGTATTCGGCTTTGTCGTCTGAATCATTGTCTCCAGCGTCCGGATCGGGAGGGGGTTCATTATTGACAGATAGTTCAAGTGTGAACTCAATTTCGATCATCTTTCCAAGTGGCACTTTGATACTTTTGTGAGTATCTACTTCACATGCATAAGCTTTCTTGCACTTATTTGGATTACATGGCTCTACTGCACAATAGAATGCATTTACGAGATTATCCTGATCATCTCGTAGACCCTTTAGTGCTTCTGGATTCAGGCCGCGCGGTACGAAGTCAAAATTTTCATCTCCGTAATAAGTACGGCCACCAAGATCTCGATTGTTATTAAGAATGCGCATGCTTGCGGAAGCACCACTATCACTTCTAGTATTCTTAGAGTTTCCGGTCACCTGGATTGCAATAAAAGTATGACCACTAGCCGGATCGACTATCGGATTATAGGAAAGTGCAGAACATGCAGTTGAGCTTGGAAGATACTCCCAGTTATTTGTTGAAATAAAATGAGGTGTAGATGTTAGACATTCCGCTGCTAGTATATTACTCCCAGGTTCTGGTATAGGTGCAGTAATTACTCCTACAGGAATAGTAAATTTCTGCACTCTCTTGTTAAAATCAACACATAGTCTTCCGGACGACTCATCTCCGCAATTTGATTTCGAGGAGGTTGGAACCCATTTAAGGTCAGCCTTATAGGTACGCCTCTCGCCACTGACAGGATCAACTTCATAGAATTCTATATTGTCCCGATCAATAAGGTTAGGGTTATACGCATCTTTAATCTGCATAAATGGCAGTCCATTTTTTTCCATTAGCCAATGATCCTTAAATGCCGTGGCAGGATAATGTAGAGTTGATGCATCGTAGTAAGTTTGATTTACAGTAAAGTCTACCGTATCGAGTGAGAAGGCGATGAAGTTATCATAAAGCTCCGTTGGTCCATATAGGCCACGTGCCGAGGCGCTGTAATCTCTTTTTGGAACTAATACTCCCGGGTCTCCGACAATCTTATCCCACCCGTAGAGCTTTGTTGCTTGTGCTGGGGTGTGATTCACACAAGCAGCATCGGTAGGATATATGCATCTTGCACCAAGCTTAGCAGCTTCGTTTAAGGCCGACTGCGTGCGCAAAAGAGTGCTAACATCTACTGCTCCAAGAATAAATCCTAGAAGAACTGGAATTACAAATGCAATTTCTAGAGTGGCTTGGCCGCGTTGATCTGAATTTGGCATAAATATAGCTAGATAAACTAAACAAATAACCAAATATATCTATGTATTCGAAGAAATCTGTTAAAAGTTTCCTGAAATTAAATTTACAAAATCTATTTCTTCTCACCTGATCATGCAAAGAAAATCTAGTTAAGAGAGTGCTATTCCCTTATATTCGATCCGTATTAGCTTGTTTCAAACAGTAAACATCAGTTTCAAACAGCTTTGACTAGCACGCCCTCTTTGCTTAATATTGAGCAGCTTGATCAAACACAAACTTATATATACCTACGGAATTCTATTTATACTCACGCTCAGGCTCGGGATAGGTTCGGCCACGGCTGAGAGTGAGCCTTTAAAAATTACCACATCGCTCCCCGTTATAGCTTCAATTATAGGAGAGATAGGCGGAGATAGAGTAGTAATAGATACGTTGATGAGCGGCAGAATCAACCCGCATGGGTTTGATCTGAAACCGGATCAGATGGTCAGGTTGGAGAAGGCAGATCTGATTGTCTTTAGCGGCTTAGGGCTTGAATATTGGAGCAATACTCTGCCTAATAGAATAACTGAGAAAGTATTGATACTCTCAAGCGCGCTCCCTTCAGCTAATTATAATATGCATACCTGGCTTGACCCTGAACTAGTAATTGCAGAGGTAAAAATATTGACCCTGCGTTTATCTCAAGAAGTACCAAAGGAGGCTCTTTTTTTTCAGGAGCGCTCAAATCGTTTGATAGCGAGGCTTAGTGAGAAGCTCGAATTAATCAAAGCACGAGTTTCCAAATGGCGCATAAAGGAATACCTAACTTATCATAATGTCCTGACTAACTTTGCTATTCGTTTTGGATTGTCAGAGTATGGATTAGTCGGCTCTGAGGAGTCACATACTGCCTCATTTAAAGACTTAACAGAGCTTCTACGTATCGCAAAGGAGCGCGAGATAAAGATTTTAGTAGTGGAGGAGAGTGAACCCTCTAAGGTCGCAACAGCGCTAGCCAGGGAAGGCGGGTTAACAATAGTAAAAATTAATCCGTTTGGGGATGGAAGTGGATACTTTGCCCTGCTAGATTCAATTATGGAATCATTAGAAGGTGTGCTCAAATGAAGGATATTGAGCTTAAGAATATTACCGTTTCACGTGATAGTAGGGTATTACTTGATAATATTAGTGTAAGCTTTGAAAGTAAGACGCTAAACATAATTTTCGGTCCGAACGGTGCAGGCAAGACAACTTTGCTGCGGGTAATTAGTGGTGAAATAGAACCGGATAAAGGGACCGTTTCATTATTTGGATCCGCTGATAGAGTAGGATTAAAACAGCTGGGCTTTGTCGCTCAAGGGGTATTTGCAAAGAAAGATTTTCCAATTTCAGTTCTTAATACTGTGTTAATGGGAAGATATGGTGTGCTTGGACTGTTCAAGCGGCCCAAGAAGCATGATTACGATATAGCATATTCTGCCTTAGAGCAGGTAGGAATGGAGGCTTTTGCTAACCGATATTTAGGAGATCTCTCAGGCGGGGAAAGACAAAGGGTCTTTATAGCACGCGCCTTAGCAGTTGAGCCTAAAGCTTTAATCTTAGACGAAGCCACTTCAGGTGTTGATGCTGGTGCGCGGGAGTCGCTCTATTCTCTTTTAGTAAGGCTAAAGCAGCAGATATGTGTAGTATTTGTAACGCATGACATGAGTGTAGTTTCAAGAGAGGTTGATAACGTAGTCTGTCTAAATAAAGTCCTTGTTTCGCATGGAAAGCCCGAGGTGGCATTGACCGATGCAGCCTTGAAATGTATGTACGGTAACGATGTTGCCATGTTTACTCACTGCGCAACGCCGCATATGCATGTGCATAAACATGGTCAGGACTAGGAATATAATGTATGTTAGAGCTCTTAGATTATAACTTTATGCAGCGAGCCCTTGTGGCAGGAGCATTAGTCGGTATTGTATGCTCAGTTATGGGGGTCTTTGTAGTTTTACGGGGACTAGCTTTTATTGGGGCAGGACTTTCCCATGCCGCCTTTGCTGGGGTTGCTTTAGGACTGTTACTTGGAGTCGAACCGGTCTTGTCCGCATTTATATTCTGCTCATTAGTTGCAGTTGGGGTAGGGCATCTTAGTCGCATCGGACATATTAAGGAGGATACCTCGATCGGGATTTTCTTTGCAGCTTCAATGGCGTTTGGAATATTAATAGTAGGACTGCTTAAGAACAAAAATATAGATCTGATGTCATATCTGTTCGGCAGCATTCTTACAATCTCAGATTACGACCTTTATCTAATAATTGTGCTTGGAGTAATAGTTTTATTTACTCTGTTTTTATTTTACAAAGAATTTGTAACTGTAATATTTGATGAGGAGCACGCGCTTCTCTGTAGGATGCCTGTAAAATTCCTCTCCTATCTGTTGTTGATTCTATTGGCAAGCTCAGTTGTAGTTTCGATAAACGTAGTAGGTGTAATACTAGTTTCAGCTTTAATAGTAATTCCTGCGGCTACTGCACTGCAGCTGGCGCGTGATTTTGATCGTGTCATGTTGATCTCAGGAGTTTTAGGGGTAGGGATGACTGAGTTTGGGTTACTTAGCTCATACTGGTTAAATACAGCTCCAGGGCCTACAATCGTCTTATTTGCTACAGCTATTTTTGTTCTGGTAATAGCATATAAGGCTTGGAATAGATGCTGTGTTAGACCCAGTTCTTAGAGTGGTATGTTTGTTTAGCGCATATAGTCGTGGTAAATTATATACTTACTACTTATGCTGAAATTAGATCCAGAATCAGGAGAGGCTGATGGGGGGTTATCAATCGTCCCCTTTTTAGAAAGATTAATTAGACCTAAACCGAACTTAGGACTAAGTAGTTTTCTCCTAACTAATATCCTAACGGCTGTGAGCTTTGGTCGAAATAATATTACTCCGCTATCGATAATTCCTATAAATGAGACCCTCAATCCGAAGCCAAGAAGAGGTAGTGAGATAGCCTCTGATGCTGTTCAGCTCTCAGACTTTCCTCCAGATTCTGAGGAGCGTACCTGTACTGAAGCAGAGTTAGTTAAGCATATTACAGAGGGGCATTTCATGCCGCTAGTATTAGATTCTTATGGTGTGCCGCGCTTTGATATTGAACTTGCAAAATTACGAGGATTCTCTCTGCAAGCTGTTGTTGAAGCAGCTTATCAGGTTCTAGCTAGTGGATACTCGAATGAGGGTAAATTTTCCACGACGCATGAGGGAAGTGAGAAGATACTTAGCGCATCTTTTTCTAGTCACAACATTGAGTATCTAACAGAGCAACAGAAGGGCACAATCGTAAAGACATTAATGCTTATTGAAGATTTAGGTGTGGGAAGAGTGGATTGGAGACGAGTTACAAAATTAGTGCCTAGCGCTCCATTTGTTAACCTTGATCTTGAGAGAGATGCACCACACGGCGGACTGAGCTGGGCGAATTCGTTCAATAATAATACACTCTTTAATATCATCTTTCAGACTATTTATAATAAAGATTTATAGTTAATTCTACTTAGTAGCATATTATTTTTATATAGCATTTAATGTATGGCTATATCTTTCCAAAGAGAGAGGCAGAGCTTTCCAAATACTGACCTGCGATTAGATGCTTTCGCAGCACGATATGAAGAGCATTATACACAAAATTCTAGATGGACTATCTCTGACCTTTCGTTTAGCCGTGATGTTGGAGCGTGGAATGAGCTGACTGTTAAACGTAAGGCAGTGCTCGCTTGGGTGGTAGAGAGGTTCTTCTATGGTGAAAGAGTTGGTACCGCTGTAAGTGCTCGTTTTGTGGAATTTCTCAGAGCGCAAAGTAGCAGCCCGTTATCTTCCTATTATGAGAAGCTGGACCGAGATGAAGGTAAACATAGCGTATCATGTGATAGCTATCTTCAGGCTGTAGGGGCAGGGAATGAGGCCCGTACAGCAGCGAGAACGCCTGCCTTCTCGACTCTCTTTGATGACTATCTTAAAAATAGGATGGCGCACTTAGAAAGTGAGCCTACTAAGGAAAATCTAATAAGATTTCTTGTTGCCTACCATTTTGTTGCTGAAGGTCTGGCAGCGATGGTTGGTATTGTTGGGATTCGCAGAGCGTTTGTACGTGATGGTATCAATCTTCCTGCCATGACTGATCTCTTTCAGAAGATTGGAGTAGATGAATGTAGGCATATAGCGCTTGGTATTGAAGCTTTAAGGCTTGTTATAGGATTTGAGAGGTCGCCACGTGCCGGATTAAACGGTTTAAAAATCATGATCTCAGAATTGAGGTATGGGCTCAGGCTCGCCAGAGCAGTTTCAAAAGATACCTTTGAACATTTCGATCCGTTTCCGTTCGCAGTTAAACGTAAGGAGTTAATATTTGCAGTAATTCATCATGTTATCGATTGGATTAAAAGAACATGCAAACGTGGAGCCCCTAAACATTTTGAAAGGGTGATTGGGCTTGATTTAGGTTAATAGTCGGAATTATCCTGAGAGAGGAGAGTGATCTAATGAGGAAAGGTGAGTTGTTGGCTAATTTAATCTGGCCAGCCTTGATTGTTATAGCAATACTTGCAACATGGGTTCTTAGCCGCTCACCCTTCGGGTGAATTCGCAAACTTGATAAAGCTGTGTGTTTTCGGGCATTTTTCGCCTTTTCTTAGTTCGAACTGCTCCTTCTAGGATTATGCACTGATGGCCACCTCGCTGTATCTTCAATAATGATGTTTAAATTATATTCATTGGGATCCAGGACCTACAATCATAATGAACTGCACGATATTCTATGAGTAAGCTGAGTAAAGCATAAGGCCGCATAGCCTATTCGATTCCCCCAAACGCCCTTAAATACTCTCCACAGATATTTTTCACGCAGCCTAGCAAATTCTCCAACTACTTTTTTTCTGACCGCCAGAGCGCGGATTAATTAAAAAATATCCTTTTTGTCATCGCTTCACTCATTGCTAAAGATTAGACAGCAAGAGCTACTGCATCAAGATAGTATTACTAGTTGAGTAGGTCGTAAGGAATTGGTGTAAAAGGAGCTATTTGCCAGAAGGATCTGAGACCGCGGACGCGCCTGGGCAGTGCACAGCACTGCTACCAGGCAGCGTAAGATAAATGCTTGCGAAGCAAGCTTCAACAAGTCCACGCGAAGCGTGGTCCAGCCCGCTACGCAGCACCATAAAATTTGTTTGCGGGCAAGATGCCCGCGGTCCCAGTTGGGAAATAATTTATGCTCCAGAGCGCTAGCATTAAGATACAGATTTAAATACAACCTCAAGCAATGCGTTTCGATCGATGAATTGTAGAGGCCCATCTAATAGATCTAAACCTTCGGCAGCTTGCATCGTCTTAGCTATAGTGTCTGAGCTAACATTCGCCAGCAGCATATATATTACGTGCCAATTCGTATCCTTGTTTACAGAGAACGCCGTTGGAAGCGCTATCACCGGTAAGTTCAGTAAGCAGTCCTATAGTAACTGTTTTAGTATCTGCAAGAGCTGGAACTGCAGAGGTAATAATTAGAGACAATGATAATGATAACTTGAAATTATTATAAATCGTCATATTGTTGTTCAATATAACACATCAGCTTGCTAATCTTAAAGTAAAACTTATACCTTCACCTGCGATTAGGTTGAATCTTGATCGTTAATCGCCTACACTTAGTTCTTATGTCTAAGATAGCTGTTTTGCCCGATCATATCGTTAATCTTATCTCAGCAGGCGAGGTGGTTGAGCGTCCGGCCTCAGTTGTGCGTGAGCTTGTAGACAATTCCCTAGATGCCGGAGCAACTGAGGTTCAGATCTTTATAGAAGGAGGCGGCCAAAATCTAATAAGAGTTGTAGACAATGGACAGGGGATGGGGCGTCAGGATGCGCTACTTGCATTTGAGCGGCACGCAACATCAAAGATAAAATCCGAGTCAGATTTAGATGGCATTTTGACCCTTGGTTTTCGAGGAGAGGCGCTGCCATCAATAGCAGCGGTGTCAAAACTTAAATTAAAGAGCCGCTCACAGCTAGACGAGGTTGCTACAACTGTATTAATAGAGGCCGGAGAGCTAATTGATTGCTCCGAAACGGCCGGGAATGTTGGTACTGATATAGAGGTTCGACATCTCTTTTATAACACACCTGCAAGAAGAAAATTCCTGCGACAACCTAAAACAGAGGAATCTAGAATTAAGCATTGGTTAAAGCATTATGCGCTTAGTCGCCCTGAAACTCAGTTTAAGCTTTTCTTTGATGGGAAGCAGGTCTTAACCCTATTAGTTAAAGGCTCAGCATTAGAGCGAGCAGCGGAGATCTTTGACTTTGATGGAGTTGAGGTAAGGGGAAGATTTAAAACTATTCTAGTTAACGGATTGATCGCGCACCCTTCAATGGCACAGTACGACCCCGGCTCCTTGGCTATACTTGTAAATGGCAGACTTGTGCAGGATCGGATGATTCTTAAGGCGGTTAAGGAGGGATTTGATTCGACTCTAAAGCGTCAGGAGATTCCGGTTGGGTTTATTCATATAGAGCTTCCGCCAAGTGCAGTAGATGTGAATGTCCACCCACAGAAGAGTGAGGTTCGTTTTAGTGCATCGCAGGAGGTGTTTTTGGCGGTGCGTGAAGCGGTCTTACGAGCTGTGCATAAGTTCAATACACCACTTAATCTTCCAAATAACACACAGAGTCAGTCAGAGCAATCTAGTACTGCTCCTTTAGAAATTCCAAGGATGCAGAGATTCGATTTTACTTCGTCTATCGCAAGTCAGAACAATTGGGTGCCGTTAGCAGTGCGGACTGAAGCGGAAGAGCCGTTTAGATTTTCAGATCTTAGGTATGTGGGTCAGATTCTGAGCTGTTATCTTTTGTGTGAATACGCTGAGAAGCTGTACGTAGTTGATATGCATGCCGCGCATGAGCGCTATAATTATAATCTGGTACGGAACGGTTATAGAAATAAGAGTATCTCTTCGCAGGGGAGTTTGATACCACAGACTATTGAATTAGGAAGCGGTCTTCAAAATATAATCAGGAATGAAGCTCTATTTACTCAGTTTGGTTTTGAGATCGAGCCTTTTGGTGAAAGTGCTGTGCTCGTAAGGGCTGTGCCTGCACTCTTGGTCGGACGTGATATTCTTCCGCTGTTTAAAGAGATTGCTGCGATAGAATATGACTGTGAGGCTCAAGGTAAATTCGAGGAGGTTATCGATAAGATCTCTGCCCGCATCGCCTGTCATGCCAGTATTCGCTCCGGCAAGGAGATGAAAAGTGAAGAGGTGTATGCATTGTTTAATGCCATGGATCGTACCGAGTTTAGCGCTGCCTGTCCGCACGGCCGGCCGGTTATCGTCTCCTTTAGCGCTGCAGATATAGAGAGGTGGTTTGGACGGGATCGTTAATAAAGAGCCGATACTCATCGTTTCAGGCCCGACAGCCAGCGGAAAAAGCGTCTTGGCGGTACGGCTCGCACAGGCCTTGAATGGGGATATTGTTAATATAGACTCTGTTCAATTCTATCGCGGCTTTGAAATCGGAGCGGCAAAACTTCCTCTTGCCGAACGGCAAGCGGTAGTACACCATCTTTTAGACATTGCTGGGCCGCAGGAGGAGATTGATGCAAGTAAGTTTACGACTCTTGCAGCACAGATAATATCAGGATGTAGTGCTAGTGGAAGAGTCCCGATCTTTTGTGGAGGAGGAGGGTTGTATGTTACAGCCTTACTACACGGTTTAGCTACTTTGCCTAAGGGTGATAAGTCCGGTAGGGCTAAACATGATGAGGCTAGTTCGGAAGATCTTTATAAAAGACTTGTTGAGCTAGATCCCATAAGAGCTGAGAAGCTGCATCCGAATGATAGAGTTCGTATTATAAGAGCACTAGAGAGCTTTGAGTTATCGACTGAAGCGCCATCTGCTGCTCAGCAGCGGCACGGCTTTAACTTGGCAGTAAATCATGCGCTAATGCTTGTAATAGTATGGCCAAGAGATCTTCTGTACGAACGGATTGATTCTCGATCTAAAAAGATTATTGAAGAAGGTTTGTTAGATGAGCTCTCTGTTCTAATGCAGGAATATACGGAATCGCATCAGGCGCTTAAGTCTATCGGGTATGCCGAAGGTCGGGAGCATCTGAGTGGTAGGTTGGCTAGGGATCTGCTGCTGCCGAAGATATCTCAGCACACCCGTAACTTTGCTAAACGACAGATGACATATTGGCGCAACGAGCCTGCTAAGCGTGGTTGGATAGTCCGCCCAAGAGCTGAAGATCAGAATGTTAAAGAGATAGATATCGGAAAAGTCATCGGACGCTCTACTCTTAGCGGTTTTAGGGCATTTTCATGGGGTATGGAAAGACTTGTTAAAGAGGTAAAACAGCGCTTATCCGATAGTTTTACAGCTAATGAGGTTTGGTATATAAATGGTGAGGCCTTATTATGACGATAGGACATCCACTTGATTTTGAAAGACCTTTAGTTGAACTTGAGAATCTGCTCGAGGTATTACGCAATGAGATTGCAGCAGGAGACGAGAGCCGCACGAAGGAGTACGCCGATCTTGAATCCAAAGTAACAAAAATGCGTACCGATATCTATGGCAAGCTCACACCGTATCAAAGGGTGCAGCTCTCACGACACTTCGATCGTCCGTTTACTCTGGACTATATCCGCATGATAGTTAAGGACTTTGTTGAATTCCATGGGGACAGGCTCTTTCGCGATGATCCTGCAATTGTTGGTGGTACCGGCAGAATTGATGATTTTAAAGTCATGATTATAGGGCATCAAAGAGGGCGTACAACGCAGGAACGATTGAAGCGTAATTTCGGTATGCCTCAGCCTGAAGGATATCGCAAGGCGCTACGTCTCTTTCGTTTGGCGGAGAAATTCGGATTGCCTATCATAACCTTAATTGATACACAGGGAGCTTACCCCGGACTTGAGGCTGAAGAGCGAGGTCAGGCAGAGGCGATTGCTCGCAACCTGTCAGAGTTATCAGAGCTTACTGTGCCTGTTATTAGTGTGGTGATAGGGGAAGGTGGAAGTGGCGGGGCGCTTGCTTTAGGCGTCTCTGATGTTATACTAATGTTAGAGAACGCGTGTTATTCCGTAATTACACCTGAAGGCTGTGCCTCAATATTGTGGCACCATGATCGGGATGAAGCGCCTCAGGATCAGGCCTCGTTAGCAGCAGAGATGCTTAAGCTTACCGCCTTAGATCTGAAGCGCTTAAACGTGATTGACGAGATTGTGCCGGAGCCGCCAGGAGGCGCCCATAGCCAGCATCAGGAGGCGGCAGAAAATCTTAAGACGGTCTTGGTAAGGAATTTAGAGCAGCTTGCAACTCTCAATGTCGGAGAGTTACGGGATAAGCGTTATAAGAAGTTTAGAAAAATGGGCCCTTTTACAGATCGAGCATAAACTTATGGCAAAAGATGGAATTCAGATGAATGGCGTCGTTAAGGAGTGTTTCCCTAACACTACGTTCAAGATTGTTTGTGATAATGGGCATGAGCTGTTGGCCTACCTTGCCGGTAAAATGCGCCGTTTCTATATTAAAGTATTGCCAGGGGATAAGGTTGTTGTCGAGATCTCTCCATATGATCTAACCAAAGGTAGAATTATTAAGCGTATTATTAATGGCCGTGTTGAAGGACCAGAAGGCGCGTAGTTGGCTCTCCGCACATCTCCGTTAGATTCAGACTCTGTTCGCCATAGTATACGTATAACTTATAATTTTTTTGGCCATCTCCGCCTAGCATGCATAAATGCGAGTATTTCAATCTTCTCACGTTTTACTCTATAGGGAAGGAGGAATGAAGTGCCAGTAAGGAGGAGTTCGCGAGTATCCTTTATTCTACCTATGCGCCCCATTTCTGGATGTGCAGATAGCAACTCTAAAGCCTTTTTCAACTTAATGGCAGTTACTGCTATCAACTCTCGATCGTTAATTAGGAGATATTCACGGGCTCTTCTTAGGTCGGATAGGGCGTTTTCAGTCCAAGCGATTATCATAGTTGCCATTTGTGACCGCTCGGCCTCTCATATTTTCGAAATTGTAATGGGTGTAGCTGTATGGTTACCGCCATTTCTTTAGTTCACGCGTAACTTTAGCAGGAGAAGCGAATTTGCCCGTGTCTGCATCCCTAATCCCTTCGTCGATATGCATAAGCATCCAGTCATTTAGTTCAAGATAGGCCTTAATAGCCTCATCTATTACAAAACTTCGATCGCGATCAAGTGACTTAGCAATCGAATCCAAGGCGTCTTTTTTTTTATTGTCAAGTCTAAAGCTAATTAGTGATTTATCACGCATATACAATATATTACTATATAATACATGATATTACAAGAGCTTCTAATGTAATGTTGTCATTTAATCTTTAAGTAGCACTACATCACTACCCCCAACTCCTCAAGCAATCCGAAAGGATATATCCCAGTAGTATGCCCATCAGCCCAGCTCATTCCAAGTGCGTAATTGCCTACAGACCAGATGCGTTCTAGTACTAGCTCATCAGCTAGAGAGCTTTCTATGATTTTTAGTGATCTTTTCTTGCCGGTAAGGGGCTTAGCATGAGATTCTCCATCACCACGCTGCTCACGACATGAGGCACAAGGGCAATTCCGTCTGAGGATCTCGGTACTGATGGATGTTGTTGTTCCATCAGACCAAAGCATGAAAATACCTGTTTCAAGTTTGCGGATTTCAGTAGGTGTTTTAAGCATTTAGGTACTTAGCAAAGGAATATTAGTTAAAAAATGCGGCATAGTTTCTGCATTATAATGTCAGCAGAACGAGTGTATCTATTTGCCCAAGAATAGCAAGGGGTTATACAATATGGAGATAGTCCATATTTTAGAGTAGTTACATATGGAGACTATTGAAAACGTACGAACGCTTATGCAGAGCAGTACCCCAACAAGTATTGGGAAGTATGAGATATTGGGAGTCCTTGGACGCGGCTCGATGGGGGTAGTGTACAAGGCCCGAGATCCTGAGATTGGGCGCATAGTAGCAATAAAGACACTTAGGAAACTGATGACACCTGAAGGGCAGGTTTCAGAGGGAGCTTTGCAGCGTTTTAAGATTGAGGCGCGCTCTGTCGGGAATCTTCGTCATAAAAATATTATTACCTTGTTCGAAGTAGGCGAAGATGCCGAAACACCTTATCTGGTAATGGACTACGTAGAAGGTGAAAACCTGCGTAGTATAATCTCACGTGCCGGCAAGCTTGCTCCAGCTCAGGCCTTACATTACCTAGGACAGTTAGCATCAGCTATCGACTTCGCACATTCCAAAGGTGTGATTCATCGAGACATTAAGCCTAGCAATGTAGTGGTAGATGCCGACCAGAACTGTTTTATCCTAGATTTTGGTGTTGCAACAATCCACGGAGCTGGATTTGGGGATGTTGTTACTGGTACGCCTGGTTATATGTCGCCTGAGCAGATCGGCAATGACGATGTAGATTACCGCACTGACTTATTCAGTTTGGCTGTAGTAGCCTATCAGTGCTTTTGCGGTACCAAGCCATTCAGCGGGGATAATTTTGCAGCTATTTCAAGCAGTGTGCTGCAAGGAATACCTGGCTCACTTACAGCCATAGATTCTAGTTTGCCTTTAGCATTAGAGCAGCAATTAAATAGAGCTCTCTCCAAGGATCGCGAAGCTCGCTTTCAAAGTGCAACTGAGCTTGTTGGCGCTATTGCGATATCATTAGGGTTAAAGAATCCTTTGAATGATAGTTTTACTGCTGGCAGCATTACCGAACGTCGTCGGCGCTCTTCAGGTTGGAAGCCATTTTTTAAGATACAAAGTGAAGCAGTTAGCGATGCTACTGTTGAGATGCAGATGAACCCTACAGCAGTTCCCTCTTGGCGTGAAGCTATTGAAGAGGATTCTACGGTTACAGAGAATAGGAGGGCAAATAGGTCCGAGGATCGCATTAAGGTTCTGCATAAGCCGTCCGCTAAGAGCGGCAGACATGCGACGCAGCGAGTACGTGCTGGTAAGCAGGGCGGAATTACTATGACCATGAAGCTTACTGCTTTTTTTGGCGCACTTTCTATAATTTTAGGTATACTACTGTTGTGGATAGTTTTTCGAGGTAACACGACAGAGATCGGACCTGTCTCCTTACAGTCAGGTGCAGCAGGACAGATAGCTTTACAGGGTAATACTAAAGAGGAAAATATTGCGCTTATTAAGGCTCCTAAAGTAGACCCAGTGCCGGCAGGGAAATCCATACATGAAATGACTGAGAAGGAGCTGCTTGGGGCACTAGTTGGAACTGGGGTTGAGGACCGTTTGATATTGGATGCCATGAAGGTGGCATTCGAAAGAAAGGTGCCTGATCTTCTAGATGCACTGGTGTTCCCGTTGCAAAGTGATTCCTACGTAGTTCGTATTGAAGCGCTTAAGACTGCAGAGTTGCTTGAAGACAAGAGGATTGCTGCTAATGTTATTTTGTTGCTGGACGACCATGATCCGCTTGTGCGAATTCAAGCCGCCAAGACTCTAAGCAGCTTGGGGGATTTTCGTTCATTGGGATATTTAACCTCCCGATTAATTAGGGAAGAGAACCTTCAGGTACGGGAGTCAATCAAGCAGACAATTGAAAAGATAAATGGTTTTCCGATAAACCAATAGGTAGATTCTGTCCGGGAACTACCTTTTTTGCAAAGATATCACTGAGAATCCCGTCCAGAATCTGTGAGGCACCCTGTCGGTCGCCAAGGTAGGTAGTTTGATACTACATATTTATCAATATTTTTTATCCGTAGTTTTCGTCCGTCAAGCACGGAAACTAATGTACTCCAGCCTTATGCAGCAACTCTATAAATTTCTCAGGAGGTACAAACCCAGTCAGTCTTGTATCCGGGATCTCAGTACCGTCTGGATTTAGAAATATCACACAGGGCAATCCAATTACACCGTATTTCTCTGCAACTTTCTCCGTTACCTCGTTAGAATCAGTAAAGTCGATACGGGCAGTGATTATTTTTTTTAGTAGTTCTTGCACCTTTGAATCTGAAAATGTCAGGCTCTCAAGCTCTTTACAGGCAGCACACCATTCTGCGAATAGGTCGATCATGATTATAGAGTTTTTCGATTTGCCGGCGGATAAAGCATCAGACTCAGTATTAATCCAGTGCAGTGCCGTGTCGTTGCCGGCATTCACAGGCGGAGCGGGGATAAAAATTCCTGTTAGTGAAAAGGCAAGTATTAACGCAGCTAGTAATTTCATACTCTTAAACTCTCGTTTAAAACTAAATAACGCTATAGCTACAGCTATACCTGAGAGCAGATAAAGCTCAAGCATTTCTAACTTTGGCGTATAACTTTGTCCAAGGAAAAATACCACCATCAGAAGCATAACGGCCATTAAAAACTTTACCCCGAATAACCAGTTTCCTGAACGAGGTATTCTGTTTATCAACCCTGAGAATGTACCTAGAATGACAAAAATTATGCCAAGACCGAGGGAATAGGAGAATAGGAGTGCCCCTCCCCATATTGCACTCTGTGAAGAGGCAGCTATTCCTAGGATAACTACCAAGACCGGTCCGACACAGGGTGCAGCTACGAAACCACTGACTGTGCCCATTAAAAATGCACCAAGAAAGCCTGGGCCACCGATGCGATTCGCTCTAGTTTGGACTCTGCTTAAGTCGATGCTTATAATATCAAGGGTAAAAAGTGAGAGGATTATTAGTAGAATCGAAACAGTTAAGATTACCCAAGGATTACCTAAAAATTGTCCAAAAATAGCGCCGCTTCTAGCGGAGAATAGCCCAAGCACAGTGTAAGTAAGAGAGATGCCCAAAACGTATGTCAGTGAGAGTAGAAAGGAACGTAAGCGTCCTGTTTCAGAAGTAGCACCAAAAATGGATAGGGTGATAGGGATCAGAGGATAAACACATGGGGTGAGGCTTGATAGAAAGCCTGCTACAAAAGCTGAGATTAACTGAGTGTAAGCAGATGTGAGTGCAAGAGATTCAGGCATAGTAGTATAGTTAAATTGTGATTGCTCATTTAGGGCACCTCTAAAAACCTACTGGGACCGCGGGCTTCCAGCCCGCAAACGAATTTGATGCAAACTCGTTTGCGGGCAAGATGCCCACGGTCCCAGTTAAGCAAGGTTTTTAGAGGTGCCCATTAAGGCCAGACAGTCTCGTCCTCTTCCGCTCCTTGAAATACTTTGTACAAGTATTTCAGGTGCTACGCCTATGATTGATAAATACTTGAATCTTCTATACAATACTGCACCGCTATGGCAAGCGCAAGTAGAGCAATTTTTCCTGGTTCGTTCGACCCGTTAACTAATGGTCATACTAATATTATTCAGCGCTCACTTAAAATTTTCGATGAGATAGTAGTTGCTGTATTGTCGAATCCCACCAAAGCAACCCTTTTTTCTGTAGAAGAGCGTGTCGCCATGATTAAGGAGGAGTTTAGTAACTCTCCAAAGATAAAAGTTGAGAGCTTTTCAGGGTTGTTAGTAGACTACGCAAATCAAAAAAATATCAACATAATTATACGAGGATTACGCGCAGTTAGTGACTATGACTATGAAGCGCAGATGGCTCTTATGAACAAGCATCTCTGTGATGGTATAGAGACTTTTTTCCTGATGACTGAAGCGCGCTATTCTTATATAAGCTCAAGTTTGGTGAGGCAGCTAGGAAGTTTCAATTCCGATGTGAGTGAGCTGGTTCCGAAAGCTGTATCTAAATCATTTTTAGTAAAATTTAAAAAGTAAGAGATATGGGACTAACCAATAAGAAAATTAATTCAATTAATGAGAGTGCGACACTGGCGGTAAAAACTAAGGCGAATGAACTCAAGGCTAAGGGGCGAGAGATTTTGGATCTTGGATGTGGAGAGCCGGATATAGACACTCCTGAACACATTAAGGAAGCTGCCCGAACTGCTTTGGCGCAAGGCAAAACTAAATATACTGCAGTAGCCGGTATCCCTGAGCTAAGAGAGGGGATTGCTAAAAAATTTACAGAGTATAACGGCATCCCTACGAAGGCCTCCAACGTTGTAATAACTAATGGCGGCAAGCAGGCGATCTACGCCGCCTTTGATACTACATTAGAGCCAGGAGATGAGGTGATTGTTCCAGCCCCATATTGGGTAAGTTATACAGATATTGTGACTCTGGCGTCAGGCCGCCCGGTAGTATTAAAAACAAAGCCGGAGAACGGCTACAAACTTACACCTGCTGAACTAAAAGCTGCGCTTACCCCAAAGACCAAGTGGTTCATCATGAACTCTCCATCAAACCCAACAGGTGCAGCTTATAGCGAGGCTGAGCAGCGAGCCCTAGCAGATGTGCTTACGCCAACAAGCGCGATGATACTCTCAGATGAGGTATATGAGCGGGTTACATTCGGCGAATTTAAGGCCGTATCATTTGCTAAGGCTGCACCTAGCCTTGCATCTCGTACGCTTACTGTAAACGCATTCTCAAAAAGTTACAGCATGACAGGCTGGAGGGTTGGTTATGCGACTGGACCTACAGAGATCATAGCCGCCATGATTAAGCATCAGGGGCAAAGTACCTCTAACGTTTGTTCGATCTCGCAATATGCAGCATTGGCAGCTCTTCACGGCTCGCATGATTTTATTCCGCAGATGAATAGGAATTTTGAGCGCCGTATCGATATGGTAATCGGTATGATCGAGAAGAGTAAAGGTCTGACGGTTGCATCTAAGCCTGAGGGAGCCTTCTATCTTTTTGTAAGAATAGACGCACTGCTTAAGTCTGGTAAGGTTTCCGGATCCGCTGACTTCTCAACTAAGTTGTTAGATAAGATGGGAGTTGCCGTTGTGCCAGGTGCTCCGTTCGGCGACGATGCAGCATTTCGCTTGAGTGTTTCAGGGCCGGAAAATGAGCTTAAATTAGCGGTTCAGAAGATAGTAGAGCTAGTAGATAGTATGTAGAAGGAATTAATATTATGAAATTATCAAAACTTATTATTATAGCACTACTTGCAGTGGCTTGTGGTAAATATGCGCCGCCGCTTGCGCCCGAGTTATTAGCACCCAAGGCGCCTGAAGTTGCCGTATCCGCACTATCAGGAGGCGTTAAGTTCAGTTGGGAGGCTGCAGCGCAGGATCAACGCGGTACTGATCTTAAGACGATTGAAGGATACAGAGTCTATAGAAAGCATATAAATGCCCGACGTGATATCTTTGATCGGGATATTCCGTATGAACTGCTCAGTACTGTTGCAGATACACATTTAGTTGAACTTGATAAGCTAAAGAAGAAGGTTCGAGCCGAGGGCGGGCTAACGCGCAAAGTTAAAGTGAGTGATGAGCTTAAAAAATTCGAATATCTTGATTCCTCGCCAGAAGCTGGCAAGCAGTATGTATACAAACTCGTAGGAGTTAATCAGGGCGGAGTAGAAGGGCAGGCCAAAAAAATAGTGCGTGTACTCTTTCGTGGCGCCAATAGTGAGATCGGGCAGATTGATGCCAGTAGTTTAACCGATGATCTTAGCTTGACTGTTGAATGAGGATAGAATTTGCAAAAATTCATGGTTGTAAAAACCATTTTGTTGTCTGCTTTGATAATCCAAAATTAGATTGGTCTGAATTAAGCCGTAAATTGTGTGCCCAGGCTGTTGGTGTTTGGGCTGATGGTGTCATGTTGGTGTCTGAGGCGGCCCCATTCGTTACACGTATGTTCAATCCTGATGGTACGCAATCGGAGATGTGCGGTAACGGGGTGCGCTGTGTTCTTCGTTTTCTAGTCATGAAATCACTTATTAAGGATGAGGGCAGTCTTGATCTTAGGTTCGGCAAGAGGCTTCTTCGCTGTGAATATTCAGATGCCGGCAGGAAGGTTTGTGTAAATATGGGAGCACCGGTCTTCGATGCGCAGCTTATTCCAGTCAAGTACGATGGCGATCTAAAAAATGTCGAGCTAAGAGCAGCCGGGCAAAGTTTTAGAGGCTGTGTGCTTTCGATGAGTAATCCACATTGTGTGATCTTCCTTCCAAGTATCAAAGAGATCGACCGCTCTGTGTTTGGTCCGCTTTTGGAGAACAATCCGATCTTTCCGGAGAGAGCGAATATAAGTTTTGCAGAGAGGATAGATAAAGGGCGTATTAGAAGCATAGTCTGGGAGCGCGGAGCCGGTGCAACTCTAGCCAGCGGTTCCTCGTCCTGTGCCGTCGCTGTAGCAGGGGTAATATGCGGCAGAACTGAGCGGAAAGTTACAGTGGAGGTGCCGGGGGGTGAGCTTTACATAGAATGGAGATTGGAAGATAATAATGTATATCTCAGCGGTCCAGCCGAGGAGGTGTTTGAGGGGGTATTTATATGGAATGCACAGCAAAGACATTGAAAGGAACAATTACAGCAATAGTAACGCCATTTAGCAAAGACGGTTCAAGCGTTGATTATCAATCTTTGGAAAAACTTATCGAGTCTCAGATCAAGTCCGGAGTTGACGGGATAGTAACCTGCGGTTCTACCGGTGAAGCCTCCACACTTTCGGATAATGAGTATCGTGACGTTGTTAAATTTACGGCGCAGCTAATTAAGGGTCGCATCCTCACAATCGGTGCAGTCGGCAGTAATAATACACAGCGCGCAGTCGAGCAGGGCAGGATCTGTGAGCAGGCTGGTCAGGATGCCTTGCTTGTTGTGGCACCAGCCTACAATAAACCTCCGCAGGAAGGATTACTTGCGCACTTTCGTGAAGTTCGTAAAGGCGTAAAGATTCCAGTTGTCGCCTATAACATTCCAGGACGTACCGGTGTGAATATGCAGCCGCAAACACTGGCGCGCTTGGCAGAAGAGGGGACGATCGTAGGCCTAAAGGACGCAACCGGCTCAATAGATCAGGCTTTGGATCTCGCAGCTCTCACTGGGGATAGTCTGGCTGTGTTATCTGGAGAGGATTCGCTAGTGCTGCCATTAATGTCGATCGGTGGGCGCGGTGTGATCTCAGCTAGCGCGAATGCGGATGTAGAGGGCTTTTTAAAAATCACCGATAGTTTTCTAAGCGGAGATATCGACGCAGCACGGCGTGCACAACTTGCTGTTCTGCCGCTTGTACGGATGATGTTCTCAGAGACCAACCCTATACCTGTAAAGGCTGCCCTAGCACTTAAAGGTATAATTAGTTATCCAACGGTTAGATTGCCGCTTGTTGCAGCTCAACCGAAAACGGTAGAGGGTCTTAAGCGGATATTTGGATTATGAGAATTAAGATCGGTATTAATGGCGCTTCTGGTCGCATGGGCAGCGCGCTCGTGTCTCTACTCTCTGAATTTCAGCAATATCAGTTGATGGCAGCACTTGAGTCGGCAAACTCAAAATGCTTAAACCAGATCTGTTTATATGGGCAGCTTAATCACGGCGCAGAGGTGCGATATAGCTCAGATATAGAAGCGGCGATGCAGCAATGTGATGCCTTTATTGATTTCTCAACACCAGAGGGCTCACTTGCTCTGGTCAGTCAATGTGCAAAGTATGGTAAGGCCGCCCTGATCGGCACGACCGGACATACGGCTGAAATGGTGCAAAGGATAAAGGAGGCTGCTCAGCATGCTCCGATCCTTTTTACTGCGAATACCTCCATCGGAATATATGCATTAATGGAGCTTTCTAAACTTGCAAATAAGATCCTTGGCGATGAGTTCCAGATCGAAATCATGGAGCTTCATCATAATAAGAAGAAAGATTCACCTTCCGGTACGGCCTTGAGTTTAGCACGAGTGCTGAGTCAGGCTGGGCAGCATGAACTAGTATTGGATAGAAGCGGCACCCATTCTTTACGAGGAGGCTCGGAGATCGGGGTCGTGGGATTACGCGGTGGTGACTCGCCAGGTGAACATACCTTATTTTTCTTGGGCGAGGGTGAGCGTATAGAGCTAACACACCGGGTCCGCGATAGGTCTGTCTTTGCCCGTGGCGCATTAAAGCTACTTGAAAAAGTTATCCCATTACCAGCAGGGCTTTACTCTATGCAGGATATTCTCAAGTAAATCTATATAATTACCTGTCTTCTGAGTAATTACTCATTAGCTCTGGGTCTGCCCGCGCGCAACGCGGTCACAGGGGTAGCTGCTGGCCACCCTTACGATAGCGAGTGAGATAAGTCCGTAGAGAATTTCGCTACGGACTTATCTTACTGCTATATGCATTCTGAATCTTTCCGACCTACTAAAACATCGTATTGAAATAATTGGTAGAATGTTTTAGATTTGAGGGGAGTATGGCTGATAAAGTGTCATTACCGTAGGATTGAATTGAGGCACAGAGATAATAATTTAAAAAAGCAGTTGATTATTTCTCCAGATCCGTTTTAGATTCGTTTAGCTTATTATTTATAAGCTTTATATAACAGATTTTATTAAACTTTTTTTAGGAAAACTATGGTCAAGCGTGAAAAGGCCAACTACCTGATACAGTCAGTTTCGCATGCTTTGGATGTCTTGGAGGAGCTCTGCAAGAGCGCTGGTGAGATTGGTGTAACTGAGCTCTCAAAGCGACTTAAGCTTCATAAGAATAATGTATTTAGACTATTAGCCACCTTGGAGTTGAGAGGATATGTAGAGCAGAATGCTGATACCGAGGATTATCGCTTGGGTGTTAATGCTCTTAAGTTAGGTCAAGCATTCCTTGGGCAGAGCAACCTTGTAAATCGCGCTTTGCCTTACACAAAGAACCTCTCCGATGGTATTGGGGAGACCGTAAGTATTGCAGTGTTGCAGAACGGTCAGGTGCAATTCCCGCTTTCGATCGGATCAAAACGACCAGTTAAGGTAAGTCCGCGCGAAGCTGTCTCTTTTAGCGCAAAGCAGAGCGCTGCAGGGAGGCTTTTAACGGCGCAGCTACCTGACGCAACTTTGGCAGAGCTTTTGGCTACCAATACTCCTCAGGATGCGGCTATTAAGAATCAATTGAATGAGCTTAGGAACTCAGGCCAGATAATAGATCGTGGAGCGATTGAGCCTGATGTTATCTCGATCTGCAGAGTCATTCGCGGAAGCCACAACGAAGTGGTAGGAGCTTTAGAGGTTTTAATTCCGCAATACCGCGCTAAGGTTGAGCAGGTTCTCCCACAGATTGAGGAGGCTGCGAGTGCTATCTCTACAGCACTTGGTGCGACTAAGAAAGGAATCGCCGGTGCAATGGAGAGGGAGGTTACCTCTACTACGACCACTACACATCAGACTTCGATGAGTAAGTAATCTCCACTGGGACCGCGGGCATCCTTGCCCGCTTATTTGGCTAATGCCATA
>CAZKXU010000010.1:0-53335 GCA_964556665.1 uncultured Bdellovibrionales bacterium
TCAGCTTGCCGCTGCCGGCGGTAAAGAAAATGCCTAATCCAACTAGAGGCAAAATTAGATCTGGAGTGGGAAGAACAAAATTTGTGAAATCCACCAACAATGAAAACACAGATGAATATAAGCAGAGATTAAATACTATAGTATACCCGGAGTCGGTATTATGAAGCTCTCGAATAGCCAGATAGGAGAGAGCCGAAAAAAATCCTGCGCCTAATCCGGCAAGACCCGCTATGTTTACTACATCAAGTGATGGCTTTACGATGAAACTAGCACCTAGCAATGCTAGTATAATCAAGAGTAATAGTTGATATGAGATCCTCTCTTTAAAGAGGAATATCGAGATTAGTGCAACGAACATGCCCTGTGTCTCTCTAAGTACAGTCGCGTCAGCCAATTTAAGATTGGCTGTAGCGTAGAATGTTAAACTAAGTGCTGTAAAACCACAGATACTTCTGGCCAGCAGGATTTTCCGATTTTTACCAAAAAATGAGATGCGCTTATGTAGCATCCAAGGCGCAAGCAGGGCTAGATTAAGAATGGCACGGAAGAAAACTACCTCCATGGTCGGTAATACGGTTGTAAGATGCTTAACTAAGGATCCGCCGAGAGTGAAAGATATAGTGGCGATCGTTATCAAAGCGATAGCTTTGCCAGGCTGTTGCGGCCTCATTATTGTACCTAGTTGAAATCTTTTTTTAAATAGGTGGCTATGCTATATTAATCCCCTCTAATTGGAAAGGTATTCAGATGAAAGATAGCAGCTCAAACTTGGCGCCTAATAGGAGAAATCTTGAGGTTGTAGAAAATGGGAAGGTAGATGTCTCGTCATTAATGGCGACTATTCGAGCACGTATCAAATCCGATGTTGATGCGAATAGAGATCGAGAGAAGCCGATCAAGCCCCAGCGCACGGAGGCTTCACCCAGGGTTGCTGGAGAGCTCTTACATTCAGAGGAGCTCCGCTATCTAAATCAGCACTGGGCATACAACGTCCCAAATCTAAATATAACTACACACAGGCAGAATTTTCTTGGGAAAGTAATTGTTAAGGTGAAGCGTAAGCTACGCTCCTTTGTATGGAATGCAATCTTTAAGGATTACTTACAAGCTGAGCGGGATTACCATTCAAACCTAGTCCGTTTTCTTAATGAGCTTAGCCGTTACATGGATGCACGGGATGCCGGAACTTTTTGGGAGCTTATAACGAAGATCGACTACGAGGCGACTAAAACAAGAGAGCGTTTAGAACGTGTAAATGATGATGCTACAGCATCTCTTCGTTCCGTGCAGCAGGAATTAGTAGGCCATCTCAATGCAGTCTTAGGTGATGTGCAGCGCAATCTTGAAAAATTAAATACTACAGAGGCAGAACAGCAGGAGAAGCTTCAGGTGCTTGATAACGTAGCACACGGGTTAGAGGGGATGGTGGCTAAGCTTTCGAAGGGAGTTCAAATTAGTAATGGTACAGCTGCGCCAGTTACTACTCCAGCACTAGGGCCTGATGGTTTTTCCTATTTAATGTTAGAGAACAGATTTCGAGGCAGTGAGGGTGAGATCTCAAGACGGCTAGAGATATATCCGCCAATATTTGTAGGCACTAGCGCTCCAGTTTTGGAGATCGGATGCGGAAGAGGGGAGTTGCAGGGGCTATTTAAACGGCATGGGGTGCCATCCTACGGCATAGATATGGATCCGGCTATGGCCGAGATTGCCGCAGCAAAAGGTTTAGATGCGAGGGTAGGTGATGGGATTAAGCATCTGCAGGGGCTGCCTGATAAGTCCCTTGGTGGCCTAATTGCTATTCAGGTAGTTGAGCATCTGCCGCGTCAGGTTTTAGAGGAGCTTCTCCGACTCTGCGCTGCCAAAGTTGTGAGCGGCGGTAAGGTTATTTTTGAGACGATAAATCCACGATCGTTATTAGCGTTATCCTCCAATTATTTTAGAGATCCCACCCACGTTTGGCCGCTCCATCCAGATACTCTTTCGTATCAGATGGAACTTGCAGGCATCGCCGTCGATCAGGTACGGAAACTATCTCCGGTGCCGGAGGAGGCAAAGCTTAGAGAGATTCCGATTGCACATTATATGACACCTCGCTGGGTGCATACTGTAGAGACACTAAATAGAAACTTTAAGCAGTTAAACGACCTGATATATGGAGATCAGGATTATTGTGTAGTTGGGGTAGTGCGTGCTGAGAGGCAACTGTAATTCTTTTATATTTCTCTTATGGCTCGAATAGTTGTTTTAGGTGTCAAAGTACTCTTTACCCGCGGAGGCCAGGAAGCTCTTGTTGGCAGTCTGATTCGTGAGCTTAAATCCCGTGGCCATGAAGTAGATCTAGTCGAAGTTCCGTTTGCAGGACTACCAAAGGAGAATCTTCTTAATCAAGCAGCCCTGTGGCGAACATTGGATTTTAATAATCTAAGCGGGCAAAAAGTTGACCTTGTTATAGCTACAAAATTTCCGAGCTACTACGGGAAATTCCCTAAGAAGAGTATCTGGCTCGTTCATCAGCACCGCCCGATCTATGAGCTTTATGGCGGACCTTTTTCAGATGCCTCTGATGACCCGCGCGATGAGCAGATTAGGAGAATGTTGGTTGAGGGGGATAAACAAACTATAGCGGAGGCACAGTACGTCTCCGGTATCTCTAGAAACGTAATTGATCGTCTACAAAAATATAACGGTATCAAGGGGGAGGTTCTCTATCCGCCCCTTCCACTTGGAAATAAATACCGCAATGCTGCAGCAGAGCCTTATATTTTGTCAGTCGGTCGGCTCTGCGTTATTAAACGGGTTGATTACATGATCAAAGCGATGCCGCATGTTCTACCTCCCTTGAAGCTTAAGATAGTAGGAGTTCCGGATGAGCCGCAGATCCTTGACTACTATAAAAATGAGATTGCAAAACATAACATCCAGAGCCGTGTCGAGTTCCTAGGCCGCGTAGATGATGAAACATTAATAGATCTCTATTCCAAAGCTTTGGCTGTTTATTATGCTCCATTCGATGAGGATTACGGATATGTAACCTTGGAGGCGATGGCCTCAGGACGTCCGGTTATAGCAGCTAAGGATAGTGGTGGAGTGCTAGAGTTTGTGAAGCATGAAGAGACCGGGTTAGTGGTAGATCCGACTACTGATTCATTCGCCAATGCGGCTAATATTCTCTGGACCCAACGGGAACGTGCTGCTGCCATGGGAGAGACAGGTTTACAGTTTATGCGTGCCAGTGGGTTATTAGAGCAGGGCTGGGAGAGAGTGATTGATGGGCTGCTCTCTCCATTAAAGAAGTAGTTTGTATAGGATCCCATACTCCCAGTCAGTGTCGTTTAAAATATTATGCGTATCAAACCAAGATTAGCCTGGTTCTCTCCTCTCAATATTGAGCAAAAGGGAAGCTCCACCTCCGCCTATTGGAGTGATACCTTGCTCCCGTTTCTTAGAGAGGAGTTTGAGATCCATCTTTATCACGATCGCTTTGAGCGGTACTTAGATTATCCGACACATCATTACCTAAGCGCTTTTGAACATCATAAAGAGAGGCCTTATAATATCTTCTTTTATCAATTAGAGGATAACAAAGCTGCCAATTTTACACGCATCCAGGTCGGTATTAATCCAGGTGTAGCGCTTTTTCACGATCTTTTATTCAGCACAGACGGTCCGGAGCCTATACTTAATAGTCCTTGGGCCGAGACCATAAAGCTATTTAACGATCCAGATCATCCTTTTCCAGAGCGGGAGAGGAAATATAAAAAAAATGGTCCGCTTGGATACCGGGAAGCCGGAGTGGCGATGCTGCCTATTTTTTCCAGTGAGCAGCACCATCTCGAGTACCAGAGAAATATCACTCATAAGTTTAGAATTACTGATCAGCAGAGCTATTTCCTCCCGCACCCTGTGAGCAGTCGACTCTCCTCAGCTAGAAAAGTGCGCTCAAGTCGAAAGCGTATGGGCTTTCTCGGCACCCCGGAGCTGCAACACCGCACCCATAAGATCCTTATGGCGCTTGCAGAGGTGAGTTTTGATTATGAGCTGATCTGGTTAGTCAATCCGATAGAAGCGGCTCAGGCGCGCACATTACTAGAGGAGTACGATATTAAAAACTGTGAGTTGATTGAAGGACGCTCCCCTGAACGCTGGAGCTCTATAATGCCTACCATTGACATAGCACTGCATACCCTCTTTAGTGTTTATGGTCAGTTAGGACCGTATCATGCGATGAGCCTGATGGCCGGAATTCCAACTATAGTTACTAACTTTGCAGGGGCAGAGTATCTGGCGGATGATATCGTTTTTAAGATTATGCCCGGACAGCATGAGGCGCATGAGCTTACACATCTCTTTAATTCCTTACTTGAAAAAGATGATCAGACGGGTCTCCTTGCTGCTAGACGCGCACAGGAGTTTGCACGGGAATTCTTTGACGCTGAGGTCGTAGCAGAGGATCTAATAAGAGTGTTAATCTCCGCTGCCGGAAGTGATTTTAGCAGAGAATGGGAGATCCTAGAGGCACGGGCAAGAAGAGAGGCAGTAGAAGAGGGGATTCGCTATCTTAGTGCCGGTTCCTCGGATGATTGTTCCTCCTCGCCGCGTAATGCTTGGCAGAGACTCTTATCCCCTGTATTTTCAGAGTTGAGGTGGAGATGAGCGGGAGATCTTTTGCATTCGTGGTGCCCCGTTATTTCCGAGGAATAGCAGGTGGAGTAGAATCCTTAATGAGCGAGCTAGCTAAAAGGCTTGCTGCGCGCGGAGATAGGGTCGAGCTTCTTACTACATGTGCTAAGGATAATAGAACTTGGGAGAATTTCTTTAAACCTTCACCTGCAGCCGGCGAGAATGAAGATGGGATTATAATAAGAAGATTTGCCGTAGATCCTAGAAATATTGAGATCTGGCTCCCAATCCAGGTGAGTATAGATGAGGGCATGACGCCAGCAGTGGATAATCAGCTTGATTGGATGGCAAACTCTGTTAATTCAACTACGCTTTATAACTATCTCGCCAACAGTGCTGATAAGTTCGATGCTGTATTTTTTGGCCCATATCTTTTCGGTACTACTTTTTGGGGCTCACAGATAGCTCCGCATAAAAGTTTTTTAATTCCCTGCCTGCATGATGAAAGTTATGCCTACCTTGATATCATGGGGTCTATGTTCCGAGCTGTTAGAGGGTGCCTCTTTAATGCGCTTCCAGAGATGGAGCTTGCGCATAAACTGTTTGGGGAGGTTCCAGGTGGTGAGGTCGGAATGGGTTTTGAGAAGTTAGATAATGAGCTTCTCTCTACACTTAATAAGAGCGGCGCCTACTTTAAAGATCAGTTTCCATATTTTATGTACCTTGGCCGTAAGGAGACAGGAAAGGGGGTGCATAAATTAATAGATAATTTTATTGAGCTTAAAGAGAGCTCTAAAATAGCTCAAGAACTAAAGCTCGTAATTGCCGGAGGCGGTTCGTTCTCCGATCTGCATCGCCCAAAGGCGATTGAAAGAACGGATATTATCGATCTTACCGATATCTCAGAGATTGATAAGCTTAGATTGCTTAAAAATGCCGCTTCACTTATTCAGCCATCAACTAATGAGTCCTTTTCAATAGTCTTGATGGAGGCCTGGCGGCTTGGTACT
Organism: uncultured Bdellovibrionales bacterium; assembly: GCA_964556665.1. Lineage (GTDB taxonomy): Bacteria > Bdellovibrionota_C > UBA2361 > UBA2361 > CAZKXU01 > CAZKXU01. The sequence goes on from CAZKXU010000010.1 coordinate 5,634, forward strand.
CCAGTTATAGTAAACGGAGACTGTGCTGTTACCCGTTACCATGTTCTCCAATCCGGAGGCGGACTTTATTACAGTGAGCCTGCTGAATTAGGTGAGGTACTAACCGAGTTGAGCTGTAATTCGGAGCTTAGAGTCTCCCTAGGATTAGCCGGTAAAAGGTATCTGGAGGAGCAGTATAACTGGGGTGCCGTGCTGGGTAGGTTTGAGGATGTGTATGGAAAGGTATCACGTGGGATGATGGAACTAGCCGGCACTTCGAGATAGTTTCTTAATGTTTACAGCGATGCCCACACTGGGACCGCGGGCTTCCAGCCCGCAAAAGTGCCTGCTCGGGCTTGAAGCCCGCGGGATCTCCCTACTTAGTCTCTTGTAATGCATGCGCAGCTCTGAACACCGCTGTGAGTCCATGCCCATCGAATCGGGCGAGAGGGCTTTTCATTAGTTCAATTAGATCAACCCATACTAAAGATCTGCTATCTGCAACCTCTATAGCAAAAGGAGCTATCACTTCGGGGATAACACCTGGGGAGGATAAGTATCGGCCCCCAAGTGACCAGGCAGAGGTGGTCTTTGCACTAAACTCTGCTTCAAACCTCTCCATGCTCCAGCGCAAGCCCTCCTCTAGGTTTTTAATATTCGACCTAAGACGAAAGGCAGGGACTGTAATGACTGTGGCATCTCCGCTTCGTTTCTCTGCAGCAGGCAGCTCTCGTATCTCAAGTCCTATCTGAATTCTCCCATTTACCTTCCGTAGGGGGGCTAGCAGAATTGAAAAGTTTGAATACTCTTTTGGCTCTACATATTCAAGATTAACTCTTCCTAATTCTTCGCCTTCTCCATTCAGTTCACTAAATTCCCCTGAAACGATCTTAAGAAAATCACCTGAATCCTCAGTTTGAGTAAAAGCTCTGTGAGCTTGAATGTTTTCAAGCTCTTTAATGCTAAGAGGAGCCTTCGAATTACTTACCTTATCTTTTAGTTTAATCTCTGCCCCAATCCAGGCTCCACACGGAATACCTAATTCTCTTAATAATCTATAGATCCCAATCTCGAGACGGGAGTCGTACATACTGCCTACCTGGTAGGCACGCAGTGTCTGAAAAACATCTAGGGGCTGCACCACCCCTGAGGTGGATAAGTTAGAATGATTGCCGATTGCACGCTGAATTCTTGGTGTTGGTGCAATCTTTACAAGAGTCTGTTGGATCTCCTCGTCAACAATGCCGGGTGAGGTCAGGAACTTAAATGGAGAGCCAACTACACCGATACGACTTGGAGCAATAGCTGCACGTTCAATCAATCCTTGCTGCACTATAGCGCTAGTTTCCTGATTCGGATTAACGGGGTAGTTAATCGGTTCCACCAGGTACCCACTAAGATTCACCCGGTCGATAGATGGTGCTCCTTGATGACAATTAACTATTGGTCGGGGATAACCTTTCTTGGCCAGAACGAAAATGGAGTTATTCCAGCCAAACCACGGAATTATATCCATGGTATCATTAGGTCGGTGCACTATATCAAAGATTTTCCCTGTAGCACTATGGCGAAAGTGCTGCATTGAAATATATGTTGGCGTCCTTAGTTCACTCTGAGCTGCCTCCACCAGTTTAACCCCCATGCGGCTATGAACCTTTTCACCAACAATTACATAGTTAGTAGGCGGTGTACGTAAACTAGCACCATCTAATCCATAAAAACGAACCTTATCCTTAATTCTATTGGTTACTATCCAGGGATTATGATACTCGCCTGAATAGAGAATTCTTATGCCGCGTCGCGAGAGTGACTCTTCAAATTGTGCCTGAGTATAATAGAGGTACTCCTCCTGTATCTCCTTATCGAAGCTTCTGCGATAATCTTTACGCAGTGTGAATTCAATGCTGTCACGATAGGAAAGTCTAAAGCGGGAAAAGCCTGGAGTCGAGGAAGGTACCTCCACAAACGGTACGCCTGAAGTTAAATGCTGGCTGCTGCGGAAGTTTGCAGCAAAGTAGTGAAATAGCTCAGTTGTTGATAATGCCTCAAATCCTTCACCAACTCCTTTATCATTATTGGGGATCTCTATCTCAACCTCATTTGGTCCATCCGGCATGACGAAGTCACGAATCACAAGAATGCCGCCATCTCGCAAGAGCATAACCTGCTTGTCGCGTAGTCTATCAATATTAGATAGGTCAAATGGTGGAGTGCCAAAGCTAGTTAAATGATGTCCAGCCGAGCACTCAAATATTCCATCGATGCCCCCTTGTAATCCTCTAAGCTCGAGAATGTCAGAATGAATAAATAGTAGATTATTCGCACTGTATTTTCCCTGTGCATGCAGTACCGATTTGGGGTCAAGCTCTACTCCTATTATGCGATTGCCGGGGTAGAGGGATGCAAAATGAGCACTACTCTCCCCCTCACCAAATCCGATATCTAGTAGTGTGCCCTCAGTGTGCGGAAAATGAGCAATACCTCTTGCAACTTTCTCCTGCATAGCTGCGCCCATACCTTGATAATAGGATGTATATTCTTCCGGATCATGGCGCAGTTTGACTCCAACAGCTGTATTATCTCCAAACGAGAAGTCACCAGGATCATGATCTCCTCTGATGAAGGCGCGGAGTCTCATGGCCGCTGTCATGGAGTAATTAGGATCTATAGTCAGCATAGCAATTCATGTTCTCCTATCCACAGGGACTTACGTGGTAACTGGTATGGCACCTCTATAAAGCTACTGGGACCGCGGGCATCTTGCCCGCAAAGGTATTTAATAGCACTGCGTAGCGGGCTAGAAGCCCGCGGTCCCAGTAAGTTATTATAGTCACTATGTTCATCTTTCTGTCCTCGATTCTACAGGCATAAAGATCCTTACTCAAATGCCAGAGTACGTATTGCACAAGGATCTAAACAGGTTGTCGGTGCCTATAACCTTGGAATCACAACCTTTAAGGGCTTAGCAAAGCTGATCCTAGCCTCGGCACCCCTTGGAAATGGTATCTGTGTAACCGAATCTATATCTACTATGCCGTGATGGCTCATACCTGATCTGATAACTAGTTCAGACCCTCCATCTAGAATGCCATGAACATCGTCCAGATCTATATCGCCATAAGGCTCACGTACAGCCCATTCCGCATGCTCTGAGGTTTTATTCCATAGCTGCGATCCATGGAAAAGATAGCGGGTGCCAGATCTAAACCAGCCACTCGATCCTGCGCCAGTAGCAACGATTAGGCCTGAGCCCTTGATTGGCTTTAAGCCGCCAGCATAAACCATATTTATGCGTGTAGTATATACTGCGAGCTCCTCCATAATACTAATCTCTGAGAGGGCAGGGCGGTATTCTACTCCATTAACAGTAGCCTTGAGTCGGGCCCACTCCTGAATCGTAAATTCACCTTCAGCAAGAGACTGGAGTGTCTTAGGCAGATCCTCTGCATATATCTGTAATATCGCCCCTTGACTGTGTTTGCGGTCTGAATTCACGCCGATAAAGTATTGGTCCTCAACTGAATGAGCAACATATTTCATTGTATCGTCGCCACCTAATGCAAAGATCAGTTTATATCGTGCAACAGCTGCAGGAGTTAAATCCTCCCAGTTGATAATATTCTTAGCTGGAAATAATCTTTTGACTAAGCTTTTGGCTTCGCTTTGAGCTCGATCGCTGTCAATAATTGGCTTTGGATCTACACCTTCACGTTCATAATGTCGTAAAAGATTTTCTGGAGTAAGCCCAAGATCTTTTTGATCTAGCTCCCACTTGCTTGCTTTAATGATCACTGCAGCTTCACCGACCGATATTCTTTGCGGCTCTTGTGCGGCTGCTTTACGTGAAACCTCAGTGATGCTTCTCAATCCTTTATTATGCCCATCCGCTAAGAATTCAAGCATCGTTGTCGCTGCTGATATTCTAGAGGATGACGCAGCTAACTGCGCAGGAGTAAGTTCAGTTGTAGCCTTCACCGCAGCTTTAAGTCTTTGAATTGGGCTAAGTGGTGTTTGTAGCATATTAGTGATTGGCTATTTAAATTTTGTTGGGAACGCGGAGCTCCAGCTCCGCTTTGTACAGGCACTCATTCCGTATTTTGCGGAGCTGGAGCTCTGCGTTCCCAACAAATAATCTTTAAGCAGCCTGTAAAAGTTCATTCTCCCAGAGATGAAATACCTTTTTATCTCCAGCTACCAGCTTCAACGTGGCATCAGTTTGCAGTTTAAGAAAAGATCTAAAGTAATGCTCTTCGAATCCCTCTATTTTCTTCATCAGCTTATTTGACAACCACTCTACAAATTCATCGTCACGATCGCGATCGATGACAAAAAATGATCTATTGTCCGTTTGGCTGCTATTCTTAAGCGTTACTCCGCTGCTGTGCAGTATAAGGACAGCAGCTTCATCATGTTTACCTTCTAATATCTCCATGTGCATGTTACGCCTCGTTTTTAACTGCTCTCTTGCATAACAAACTAAATTACTTGTTTGCTCTGCAGTTACGCCGTAACATTCTGCACTACTAGGGTCCATTGCTTTTGCGATGTGAGCGCATCCGATATGAGCATGAGAGTCATGCCAGACTCCTTCATCGGCTGTATCAGAGTGAAAATAAAACCCGCCACGTTCAGATACAGCCTCATAGATTAGGTCAAAGGCCTCTTTCTCAGATATATTCCAACCAAGTGCATTGCTATAGGCAATTAGTCCAAGCACATATCCCATATCACCGCCTGGTCTAGCCAGCATAGCGTTGTCGTGGTATCTGCCATCTATACACCGACGCCCCTCTCTGCTTGGCGCGACTAATTCATTAGCAAGGTCTACTAGGTTTACTCTCTGTTCAGTGGCCATATGCATATTCCCTCCAAAGATTGTTTATAGAGGTAATATTGCGAATAATGAGTGTAATATTGAAACGATTATGAATATTAACAGAATATTAGGTAGTCAATGGTAATATCTATACTGAAAGCATGGATTTCGAGTACTGGGACTGCGGGCTTCCAGCCCGCAACGGATTACTTGCAAGTTCGTATGCGGGCTGGAAGCCCGCGGTCCCAGTAGGAAGCTACGCAGTTAACTTCTCTAGCGGCCTTCCAGTATATTTATTAATAATAGGTTCACGATTATCAAAGCCGAAGCAGTTGTCACTTATCGCGGGTATTGGTGCGCCTTGAAGCCGTTTGTGTACTGACATTCTCAAATTTGCAAAACGGCGATACACTAGATCGGAGAATCTTCCTAGATCAAATTTATCGTATACAGTTTTCCCTTCGCTATCAGGTGACCATTCATCAGTATCAAAAGCTTTATTTTTATACATTTCTATGACCTGGCGAGGGCTACGACGACGATCAGATAGTTCATCTACTAATGGTGCTTCTACTGTATAATCAAACGGGTCGTACTGTCCCTCTGCTAGCTCTGCCGAGGGTCTAATCTTAAAAGTTCGCTCAGGTATTACCTCCTTGCCAAACCATCGATTTGCGTAATGTGATAAGCGATAAATCCAGACCTTATTAAGATCGCCGATTAGAGAGAGCCCGCCGGACATATCCCCATAAAGTGTGCAGTAGCCAAGCGCGATCTCTGTCTCATTGCCGCATGATATAAGCAGTCGGTTTTCATCATTAGATTCCGCCATCATTAGCATGCCTCTGATACGCGCCTGCATATTCTCTTTTGTTACTCCCTTTGTAATCTTGTGAGCAAAGCTTTCAAATGTTGTAACCATATCATTAAATATGAGTTGTATCGGCATAGTTTTCATCTCTACGCCTAAATTTGCACAGAGCTCAGCTGCGATAGCCTTGGTTGTCTCTGTATTATAAACAGTTGGCAAATTATACGCGATCACATTCTCGGCACCTATTGCAGCTACACAAATTGCTAGTGCTAAGGCGGAGTCGATACCTCCTGAAACCGGTACGACTACTTTGGTAAAGCCGCACTTTTTCATGTAATCTTTAAGTGAGAGGACAAGAGCATTCCAGTACTCATCCTCTTTAAGAAAGGGTGAAGGGGTAATAAGTTCGCTTAGTGTTGAGTAGTTAACAAGATCAACAGTTTTAAGTTCCTCTTTAAACCTTGCCGCAGCTGCTATGATACGACCATTTTCATCATACACTACACTGCCGCCATCAAATGGAATAATATTCTTTCCATTATCAGCAACACCGACTGTATTTAAATACACAAACGGTTTTCCAGTCTCTGCTATTGCCTTCTGGATCAGCCTGGATCGTTCCTTCCCTTTATTCAATCCAAACGGTGAAGCGTTGATTGATATTAGGATGTCAGCACCTTGTATTGCTAAATCATGAACCGGCTTTCTTTTATAGTGTTCGTCCCACAGATCTTCACAGATTAAAACCCCAAGCTTAACGGATTGACCATCAACTTCTACTATAATTGGCTTACTTTGCTCTCCTTCGCTGTAGTATCTTTTGTCATCGAAATAACGATAATTTGGCAGGTTTTGCTTATGGACTATCCCCTTTATCTCTCCGTTATTTAAGACCGCTGCCGCATTATATTTAGTAAATGCTCCGTTTTCATTTATTTTTGAAAAATTATAGTCAATAAATCCTATAACTACGGCGATTCCAACAGACTCTTTTGCAATTCTCTCAAGAAGAGTGCGGTTATCTCGAACAAAGTCTTCATACTCGATAGTGTCACCAAGACAGTAACCTGAGATCGCAGTTTCAGGTAATACAATTATTTTATCTCCTTGGCGCTTTGCCTCTCGTATAAATTCAATGATCTTTTCAGTATTTCCGACTAAATCGCCTGTAGTAGGGTTAGTTTGTCCCAAGGCTATTTTGCCGATAAGTTTTCTAGTTTGTTGTGCGGTTAGTGTAGCTTCAGTGGTAATGTCCATAAGGGTAATTTAAATTTATAATTAATAATTACCCTGCCCCTGAAGAGCGTCATAGAAAGTCTAAATATACACATAAACAGTTCAATATATTGCTAATAATAACAAATAATTCTTTCTACTACTAAATATACGCAATAACCCGGTGCATGGCCTAAAGCCAACAAAATCGTGAATCTGGGTAGAAGGAAACATTTCCACCAAAGCTTTCTTCTGCATTTCTATGAAGTGCACAAGTGCTAAGGTGGAAAATTACGAAAGGAAACCAATGCCACTGCAAGGGTTTGAACTTGCTCACGGCTCGGTCGTCGGGCGTCGTCATCTTGGAACCGGGAATAACCTGGTTGGAATGAACAACCAGGATGCTGTTTCTGTTCGTCATGATGATGCACTGATTGCCCTAGTGGCCGATGGATGTGGATCGTCTCCGCATAGTGAGATTGGTGCTAGAGTTGGTTCGGCACTTCTGAGCGCAGTATTGCTTCAGCAGTGGAGGCTCGTACAGCAGACTCTGAAGTCCAGTGGTAATGGATCAGATCCGCTGTCGCAGTCGTTTTGGGATCGGGTTGAAGTGAATTCGATCGCAGCCCTTACGACACTAGCGCAGAGCCAGGCTCTTACGCCGCATGAATTCGGCAAGGTGGTAGTAGAGCAGATGCTCTTCACCACACTTGGTTTCATGCTGACGCAACACGGTCTCTGGATTTTCTCGCCTGCAGGAGCTGACGGTGTCTACGCTCTAAACGGCGATGTCACTCAGCTTACTCCGCAGGAGGGGAATGAGCCTATCTATTCGATGTATCGTACTATCCCTAATCGCTATGCCGATCGGAATGAGCTGTTGCGCATGAAAGTGCACCACTATCTGCCACTTACCGAGGTGCAGTCGGTGCTGGTTGGAAGCGATGGAGTGGGGGAGCTGATCCGCGCCGAGGGTATGAAGATCCCGGGCAAACAGGAAGTTGTCCCCGCTCTGCGTGCACTTTGGGAAGGGGATCGATTCTTCGAAGATAGCGCTGCACTGACGCTACTGCTTCGCTCAATCAACAGTGAATCGACCCGTCTGGAGACTCAGCATGGAAAGGCTCGCCTGACACGTGAGCCTGGACTCCTGATGGATGACACCTCGTTGGTGGTCGTCCGAAGACTTAACGGCACAGCTTAGAGGAGAATCAAAGATGAAGCGTCTTGCGTATCTTGGCGCTGAAGTCTTTGACCTCTCAGCGCTGCTTGAAATCGGAAGTGGTGGTGAAGCCCTGATCTATCGACTGCCTAAGAGGGATCAGGTGCTTAAGATCTACCGCTTGCCGGATGATCCGTTTTATAGCGCCAATCCAGCTACTGCAAAGCAAAACATGCTTGGGGCGCGAGCCCGTCTGGGCATCGTTCAGCGCAAGCTGCCAAGCTTTCCGGCAGATCTGCCGAGTCATGTGGTGAGGCCGCTTGAGCTCTCACGAGACAGTCTGGGCGGCTTGATCAACGGCTACAGTATGCCGTTTATTCGGGACGCCCAGAACATGATCGAGCTCAGCAAGCGCGACATTCGTACTAGTCGCGGCATCACAGAAAACGATGTGGTCGAGATCTTTCGCGGCCTTCACGACACGGTAAAGTCGACGCACCGCGCACAGGTGGTGATCGGAGACTTTAACAACATGAACGTGATGGTGCGCGGAAAGGAAGCCTTCATCATCGATGCCGACAGTATGCAGTGGGGAAAGTTCCCGGCGTTCACATTTACGCCGCGCTACGTTGACCCACTGATCTGCAAGGCAAACGAGATGATCATGGCACGCCGGCATTCTGAACTGACCGACTGGTATGCCTTTGCACTGATGTTCTTTGAGACGCTGCTTTACGTTCATCCGTATCGCGGCGTCTACCGGCCAAAGGATCTGAAGCGCTTGGTGCCGATGGAGCTTCGACCGCTTCACCGCATCTCGGTGTTTCACCCGGAGGTTGGTTGTCCTAGCCACGCTATCCCGTACCAGTATCTCTCCGACGAGATGCTGGAGTACTACAGTGCGCTTCTAGAGAAAGACAAGCGGGGTGAATTCCCCGCCAAGCTCCTGGAGCAGCGCTGGACCAAGTGCTTGAAGTGCGGAGTGGAGCACGCGCGGACTAGCTGTCCTAAGTGTGCACTGCCGGTGTTGCCGGAAAATAAGGTGGCGGTTATTAAGGCACGCGCCTCTGCGGAGCGTGTCTTCCGTACCGTCAATGGCGTGATTGTCGCGGCGAGCTTGGGGGGTGGAAAGCTCTCCTATCTCTACCACGAGGACCAGGCCTTTAGGCGCGAAAACGGCTCGGTTGTTATCGAAATGCCGCTAGCGCCTGATCTTAAGTTCCGGCTCAATGCAAAGCGCACGGTGATCTCCAAGGGCCAAGGCTCTAGAAATAAGAGCTTCATCCTGGAAGATGGCGCTCCTCCCAAGGAGATCCTCACCGAGCAGTACCGTGATGGAGATCCGGTCTACGACTGTAATTCCAAGCACATCTACTGGGTGTATGGCGGTCAGCTCTACCATGATACGGAGCGCTCGCCATTCTCGATCGGAGAGATCATGCCCAACCAGACCCGCATCTGGGTCGGTGAAGAGTTTGGTCTGGCCTACTACCGTGTGGATCAGTTCCACCGGGCGCAGATCTTCGATGCAGAGAATGCCGGCCTGATTGCGCTTGACCTGCCTAAGGTTAGCGGGAGGCTGGTCGATATTGGCTGCTACTTCACCAAGTCGCGGGTCTGGCTCCTGCTGGCAACCGAGTTGCGCGGCAAGATCACGCATCGCGCCTTCCTCTTCCGTAGTGATGGTACGGCGGTTGCGACCGCTGAAGCCGAAGAGGGGGATGGAAGCTGGCTCGGTGAAACGGTGCATAGTGGTAAGTGCGGTGCGGTTCTGAAGAACAGTAAGAACCAGGAGCTGCACCTGCTGTTGGCCGCAAGCTCTGATGGCTTAATCGGAGTGATGGATAACGGTGACAAACTGATGCAGAAGCTTGAGTTTCCTGACACACATGGGTTGGTTGATGCAGCGAGTACTATGCTTTACGACAGCAAGCGCGGCTTGTATGTCGTACGGCGTGGTGAGATCTCGCTGGTCAAGACGAACTGAGGATTCGTTCTCACAACATTTGGCTGTAAGTAAAGTTTACAGCCCAACCAAGAAAGGAAGAATGCGATGTCCACCAGGGCTAAGTACGCCTACGAACTTCCCGTTCCGGAGTTCTTCAAGGAGAGCGAGCGGCTGGCTGGAAAGCCCCGCTTCGTCGACTACATGGAGCTCGCGGCGACGGCGCGTGCTTGGGCAGCCAAGCACAAGCTCGAACCGCGACGCAATGACAAGTTCCAGATCGCGATGGTCGGAATCGATCCGCAGATCACCTTCACGCAGAAGGGCGCGGAGCTCGTCGTGCCGAACGCCGTGGATGACACGGTGCGCGCCGCCGAGTTCGCGCTGCGCAACATGCAGGTGATCTCCGACCACATCGTGACACTCGATACGCACTTCCTCGATCACATCTTCCATCCGATCTTCTGGGTGAACCGCAAGGGGGAGCACCCGGCCCCCTTCACCCAGATCCTGCAGAAGAGCATTCTGCAGGGGGAGTGGACGGTGAACGAGGAGATGGCCTTCCTGATCCTGGGCGACATGAAGAAGCTCGCCTGGCTGAAGGAGTACATCGTCCACTACACCGGCGAGCTGGAGAAGAGCGGTAAGCAGCCGCTCACCATCTGGACCTATCACTCGCCTCTGGGCGGCATCGCCCACGCCATGGCGCCGGAGATCGAGGAGGCGGTGAAGTTCCACCACTTCGCGCGCTACGGCCGCATGGTCCTGCGCATGAAGGGGCTCGAGCCGCTTTCCGAGATGTACTCGCCCTTCGGACACGAGGTGGTGCGTGCGCATGACGGCACGCCGGTCGGCAAGATGAGCGACGCGGTGATCAAGGACCTGCTCGTCTACGACGCCCTGTTCTTCTACGGCGAGGCGCTCACGCACTGCTTCCGCGCGGCGATCTACGACGTGCTGCGCATGGTGCGTGCGCAGGACGAGAAGCTCGCCAAGCGGATCTACCTGATGGAGGACTGCTCGAGCGGCATCCCTGGCTTCGAGAAGGACGCCGAGCAGGCGCTCTCCGACTTCCGCGCGGCCGGGATGAACGTGGTGAAGAGCACCACGCCGATCGCCGAGTGGCCGGGCATCGATGAGAAGCAGCTCGTCGCCTGAGCAGGGGCAGTGCCACTGGACCCCGGCGCTTTCGCGCCGGAATATTTCAATACTTAGCTATTTGGCAGGGCGCTATTGAACGGAATGGTTGAAGTGAATCTGCCGCTCTGCTCGGGATTCCCAGCAGAGCGGCTCCCCAACTTGCTACCCATGGAAATGGAGGATCCTGTCATGTCGAAGAAGACCAATCTGACCGGTTCGCTTTTCGCCGATGCGGCGGCGGAGGGAAACCTCTCCCCGGATTCGGCGGGGCTCTTGAGCCCGCTGGGTGACCAGATCGAGAAGGCGCTCTCGGTCATCCCGGTGAAGAACGTCGACCACCTGACCCTGGTCTCGCTCCTGATCGACAACACCCCGTCGATGGAATACGTGAACCCTGACGGGGCCAAGAACCCCAAGGGGATCTCGAACGCCGAGGCGGTGGTCGAAGGGCATGACCTGGTCTGGAGCGCGCTCAAGGACGCGAAGGGTGCTGGGGCGATCCAGGCCCACACCCAGTTCATCAACCCCTTTGGCGGCAACAAGGGGGTGTTCTTCGAGTTCCGACCGCTGGCAGGGGCCGACTCGCTGCAGGGCGGCAAGTACCAGATCATGGACTCGACGCCGCTCTACGACGCGAGCCTGCGGCTTCTCGGCGCTGTTTCGGCCGAGGCGCAGCGCTACCTGCAGAAGAACATCGAGGTCTCGACCGTGACCCTGATCCTGAGCGATGGCGAGGACAACGCCTCCCGTCATGAGGCCTCGGATGTGGCGGCAGTCGTCACTGACATGCTGCAGCAGCGCCGCCACCGCATCTATTTCGGCGGACTGAAGCTCGAGAATATCGACTTCAAGCGCATCGGCAAGGAGATGGGTATCCCGCGCGAGTTCGTGAAGGAGATCCCCTCCGATCCGAAGGCCATCCGCGCCTTCCTGCAGCTCTTCTCGCAGTCGGCGGCGGCGGTCTCGCAGCACGGCGCCGATGCCGATCTCTCCGGAGTGGGTCTCGGCATCTGAGCTGCGTACTTACTGCCGGTATTAAAGGCTATGCAGCAGGGCCTACAGTCTGCTGGTAAAACTGCGCGGGGCGGCAGGACTTCCAAGTCCGCCGCCCCGCGGTTATTGATGATGTTTTGTTGAATGTTTAGTAATGAAGTTCTGGAGGATGGCTTCTATAAGGTGAGCTGTCATACATCCTCCATAGTCTTTTTCAAAAGTTACGCTATATGTTTGTTTGCATAACTTTTAGAAAAGACTATATCCGCCGTAGCTATCTTGTAGGCGGACTATATCACACAATTCAGATCTACCATCCTATGAAAATCAACTTGTAATAATTTTGTAAAATCAGATTTCTCTAACACCTCCTTAATAATTATTAAATCTCTCAAAATAATCCATTCCTACTGTTAATTATAAGAATAATTTAGTTACGAACGCTCTAACTCTTACTTTGAAAGTATGGAGGTGTTTATAGCAGAGATGCATTTAACACCTCCTTTTAACCTTTAAAGGAGAGTGTATGAATATAGAGCGACATGATGGGCGTCAAAGAGATGAACATTTGAAAGCAGGACAATTTAGACGAATTAAGGCAGGAGAGCTTGATTTTAGTCAGTTGGCTACGACTAAGGTTATCTCTGCTGCTCAAAAATTTATTATCCCTGTGCCGCCTTTTGGTGAATCGGGTGAGCCATTGCTATATCCGCAAGGACACGAGCAGGCAGGGCAACCGATTCTTAACTGGGAGAAGAAGCCTATTGGTACTCATGGGATAGTATTTTGGAATGAAAAGGATAAAGCTTGGCAAGCTGCGCGTGGTGATGGACAGGCAGTTATTATCTTAAATCAGGTAAGTACAGAACAGGCCGCACTTTTATATGACTTTATCCGCGCAATTAATCCTGATCCTAACAAGCTAAGACTTGAGCAGGTTAAGGTCGTACTCGATTATGCTGCTAAGATACTTGGATTAAAAGATGTATATGACTCGAATAGAGCCTTTATACAGAGTAAGATGACCGGAGTTGGAGCGGTGCCACGCACTGAGGATGGTAAGGAGATAGAATGCTTCGGACATAAAAAACGTGATGAGCGTGATATCTGTCAGGCGGTATTCGTCGAGGGTAGGGTGCTATTTGAGGGACCTACAGTTACTCCACAGGTCTTTGAAAATGGTGCTGTGATTGTAAAAGTTGGACAAACTACAGCTGGCGTGCAGCCTGATATTTTTATGCAGACATATCTGTTAGCTGATGGGGGTAAGCTAACTGATCCTTCCAGGCAGCTTGCTAGTTTTTAGTTTACTGGGACCGCGGAGCTCCAGCTCCGCCTCAGTTTCAATCAATTCCACATTAAGCGGGCCTGGAGGCCCGCGTTCCCAGTATAGTAAGTTTCTTAAGTATACTTATAATATTCTTTAGTGTTTTTTCTGATTGTGCCTTAAGTCCATCATTGAAATTCTTTACAACAGCTAGGTCGATCCTTTTTTTTAAATTTACCCCTTTTTGAGTTAGCTCCACCTTATATCCTCGCCTATCAATATCGGATGGTGTGCGTTTTAGTAATCCTTCATCAGCAAATCTTTGCACAGTGCGGGTGAGGGTGCTCGTGTCAAAAGGGAATAGATGAGTTAACTGTGAGGTAAAGAAATGCTGATTCTCACTTTCGTACAGTGAATATAAAACCTGACACTGAGTAATGTTAACACCTGCATCTAAGAAATTATCTCCTAAGATACCGGTGGATCGGCCTACCCTAGCGTATTCAGTATCAAGCGGATCGGCAGATGGGTGTTGGTGGTATTTGGGAGCTTTAATTGTATCTGCAAAACCTTTAAAGAATTGATATAGTTTGTTGTACTCTGATTTGCTAAGAGGTCGTAATGTTTCCTTGATTACTAAGCTTGTAATTTTATCAAGCTGTTCCAAGATATTTTTACCAGACTGTGTTAGATGAAGTTTTTTAGCTCTTTTATCTTTACTTGATCTGTTAAGTTGAATTAGTGAGCGATTCTCGAGATCCTTAGCCATCCTTGAAACCCAACTCAGTTCAAGTTTTAGTTTGTCAGCCAGTTGAGAAATACTTTGATCCTGTTCCGCTTCAAGCGAAAGTAAAAATGCCTCATCTGAGTAGGATAACCCTTCACCAACCTCGTCCCCTGGTATTCCAAACGATAGGGCTATAAAGCGGCGGCGGCGCTGTAGTTTTAAAAGCAGATTAAAGATCTGTAGATAAAGGGCCGCACGTATGGCGCTGGTCATAAATTGTCGCTATATATTGCAACTGCACGTAAATGCTAGCAATATTATGTGCACATAGCAAGTAATTCAAAGCTACAAAGTCTATGATTTATTCATAACACTCCGTGTAGAAGCCTATGAAACCAGAACAATTACCGTATGCCCGCTCTCATCCTCAGTTAGGAGAGGCTGTATTTAGATTCGAGGAGAGAGGAATGGGTCACATTTTAGAGAGGCGTGACAATTTATTTGAAAACTTAAGAGGAAGGGTTACACATCAGCAATTAATAGGTAAGGATTTAGAGGACTTCACTAAAGCAGAGCAGGATCAGATTAGTTTACTGCGTAAAACTATAATTCTCATCCGTCTGACCTGGGAACGGATGGCTAGAGAAGGTAATGATGTTGAGCCCGATACAGAAGAGAGGCTACTTGATATACTTACAAGACGGGGTGCCTTAGTCGTTACTCTGGAAAAAATTGAAAAATCTGCCCTCGCTTATACAAAAGATCCTCCAAGAACATTGGTGGGCTGCGGTGTAGCCATAACAGATGAAGAGTCTTTTTATGATGCGCATGATATCTCACCCTCATTAAGAGAGCGAATAGGCACAAGGAAAATTATAAGAGGTATAAGAGCATTCGTAAATCAAGAGGGCCATGATGCTGCGCCGTATGGAGGTGCTCTAAGTCTTATTACGGAAAGGTTACATGCTTGGGGAGAAGGTGCGGTAACTTTAACTAAAATCGTAGTTGAGCCTAAGCATCTTGCTTATACCTGGTCGCGTAATGCATTTGTGCCGCGAGGGTATTCTCCAACCGGTGAAACTGTATATGAACAGGCAAAGCAGCGTGATGGAAGTGAAGTTAGGCTTGGTCTTGAATGGTACGCACATCCACCACTAGATAAGCAGGGAGAGGAGATAGTTGATGAGCACCGTGAAAAAGTCTCTTCGACGGTCGTTGGTTTAAAAAAGTTAGCGCTGGTATCGACGGGCTATATAACTCAAGGAAAATTTTGGCTTGTTCAATCACCGCATCCAGCTTTAGTTGATACATTGGCAGCCGAAAATCCCGACACTATTTTTATCGCCATTGATCCAACTGGCAAAAAAGTGGGTAGTCGATACGGAAATGTTAGATATTACTCGAAGGAGGATTTTCTAGCAGAGGCAGTTGTATATAAAATAAATGGAACAGTCAGCATTCTTGATAAAGAATCAGCAGCATCAAATATCGATAGATTGAAAACCGCATTCGCAGATGGAGCGATAGCTATAGATCTTATTCCAGCTGAAAATTTAGAGGAATATCTTAAATCCCTAACTGCTAATGGTTTTAGAGTAATCAGGGTTGATAAAAATAGAAAAAGTGAATTTATAGTAGTTTCCGAGAAGGTCGACCCAGGTATCGGAGTAGAGTTAAAAATAGATGAAGATGCAGTTTTAATAGCAGGGGAAAAAACTATACTTAACGGTAGAGTATTCAAACATAAAGAAACAGGTAAAAAAGTAGAGATGGTAAGGCGTGAGCCTCCTGAAGCTATAGATCTTTTGATATTACAGGGTGATCAGGTAGTATTACGCACCGGTTATCCACGCCCTTTGATAAGAACATTTAGTCCGGATTTTTCAGGGTATACACGGGAGTCAGTCTCTGCGCTATTTCATCCCGATCAAGAGTTAATTCCACAGCTACTCACTATTTTAAAAGAGCGGGTTGGAATTGATGGGAAGGACATTGAGGTTATTTCAGAGCCATTCCCATTTTTATCCTCTGCGCATGGAATAGGTGAGGGCATTGTATCAGTAGCAGTAAGAATAAAGGCAGGGGTAACAGTAGGAAATCCAAGTCCTGCTATCTCAGGTTTCCCATACTCCGGAGCACTTAGCAAAGCTAGTGTACGTTCTATGTTGCAGTCCTGTGTCACGGCTGCGGTAGATGATCGAAGACTTGGCCTAGAGCTTTATGTTGATAGTCTGCGTACAGGCCGTATGCTTGGTAGTTGGCCTGATAGAAGAATAAAGTTGGAGGATCAGGGTACTTCTAAAATTCCAACCATTCCTGTTATCAAATTATTTAGACATCCAAAAATGAGAGACTTTGTAGAGATCGATGAGGCTTTATCATTTTTGGAGATTCATCGTGTCAGAGTAAGGGAGTTAGATAGCAAAGGAAGTGCAACTACAACGGATCCGGTTATCAGAGATTATGCTACCGCAGCTGCGAGCAGAGACTTTAGCCAGAGCTCGGCGGTAATATTACCTTTAATCCGCACCTCCGATAAAGGCATTTTAGTCGGTCATAAAATTATAGATACCCCGATAGCACAGGAGTTTACTGAATCTTCTAGGCTGACTACTATCCCACAGTTTTTATTTCCACCAAGCTGCATAGATCATGAAACTAGCTGTGTCTATATAAAGAATAAATTAGAGGAAGCGGGCATTAAGGTTAAATCGATACAGGCTTTGGGTAGAGGAAACTTTGTCTCGCCAGGTATTACAAATCAACGCGATTATTACTTTGCAGTAGAGATTGAGAATTCTAGAGAAGCAGAAAAACATTTTTCCTGGATACCAGGTCAAGAGGTGTTTGAGTCCTTCCGTAATTCAATACCAACATTAGATGCTGCATACCTAACAGCTATCTTTAGGTTGGCTCATGCAGAAGGGTGGTTTAATAAAAAAAACTAGGCAGGATAGTAGCGCAGCTTCAAATCGCGGAAGCGGTTTAAAACCTGGATGTTATTAATAGAGCCACTAAAACGCTCATAGATCTGTTCAATAATTTCAGTAACCTTTTCTGATGAATCAACCTCTATTCCAAGCTCTATATCCCATATTCCTAAACACTCAAGTATAAATGTTATGTGAGGATGAGTTTCTGCAAATTGGTGTAGTGCGGCGACTAGATCTGGATTAACACCACGTGCAAAGATTAATAAGCTATAGGATTGTAGTCCTACTAGGCGTGTATTAACTGCGTAAGAAAAACCCATCAAAATCCCACGCTCCTCAAGTTTTTTAATTCTTAACTCTAAGGTGGAAAGAGGAACAGCAATCTGTAAAGCAAGATCACGGTGAGAGCGGTATCTCTTGGACACAAGTCCTTGTAAGACTTTATGATCAAGATCGTCAATTTGGTGTATTTCCTTTGAGCGACCAATTGTAATGGAAGGCGAGCTAAACTTTTTAGTCGAGAGAAACTTATGACTAAAGATGGTTCTAGAATACTGACAGGAAACCTGTTTTTCAAAAAAGATATCTGGAAATCTTCGTGATAACCCACCTAAAATATCAAGCATTGGGTAGACGCTTTTTGTAACAATCTCAACGCCGTATTGGTGACCGCCACCAATCTCACCAAGCCAGATAATTGAAGGCACTATCGCCATGCTGCGCAATAATTCCTCCTTGGTCTTTTTCTTCTGCGAGCTGCTGAAGGAAAAATAGAGATTAAAATGGGTGTAGCCAATTGCATGTGTATTAATTATTGGAATCATTAAAATGATCCCCTTTTCTTGGAGGCGATTTAAGCAATAACGGATGGTATGTTCACGATAACCGGTTTCCTTTCTGATCTGCTCAATAGGCATCTCTGTCCGCAGCTCGGTACAGGCAATAATGTCACGTTCCTTATGGTTAAGTATCATCCATCTATAGATATAACAAATCGATGCTGGTTAAAAGATGGATATGGGACGTAAATCTTTGGAACCTATCTGAGAAATTTCTTTACTGGGAACGCGGAGCTCCAGCTCCGCTTATGTGCAGTTGAACGCATTTTTCGCGGAGCTGGAGCTCCGCGTTCCCAGTTAAAGGAATTTACGGACTTACCTGTACTGCTCTACTTTTCTCTATCTCATGGCTCTCCAAAATCTCTCTAGACTGTACAAGGCCAATACCTTTCTCCGCTAATTCTCGTAATGTTTTTACATCGTCACCTGGATTGATGTTGACGGCACGGGTCGCGTCTACTACGACTCTAGTTTGAAATTGAAGATCCTTTGCATCAATAGCACTAAACTTAACGCAGTAATCTAGGGCTAACCCGCAAACATCAATCTGTACTTCACTTAACGGAAGGCCCCGCGCAGTAGCCTCTCTTTTAATAATATCAAACAGGCAAGTTGCATGTAGCTTAGCATTATCAAAGAATGCGCTATAACTATCGACCTCTGGATCCTGCCCTTTTCTTATGGTGTAGGTAAATCTATCTGCGCTTAATCTTTGATGGGTAAATGCTCCATAACTTCCCTGTACGCAGTGTACAGGCCATAGGATCTGTTTAACTCCATTTAAATCAATCACTTCTCCTACAGAGTGTCCAAAATTATTAACTGCAAAACTTCTATGATTATTCGGATGCCATTCGAGTGTTCCTACAATAAAATCATACCCGCCCCAAGCCATAAGTTTATTTATAGGATTTACCACCTGGTCGCCCGATGCTACTGCCAGGCTCCCGCCTGGACAGAAATCATTTTGAACATCTACTACTAAAAGTACTCTACATTTTGACATAGCTTGCTCCTTAGATAATTAAACGTATCTAGGTGCAAGCTTTGCTCGTATATATATGAATATAGAAATAAATCTAAATAATTACATAGAATACTACTCTAATGTTAATATCTATAATTATTCTATTTATTGCCTAAATGTTTACATAGGCAGTTATGAAGATCGCAAGATACTTTTGTAGAGATATTGAGAGTGCTGAGCTAAGGAGTTAGGTAAAATTATTCAATTCAGGATCTGTCGGCAGGCTTGCAGCATAGAAGCTGCCATAGTCTTGTAAGAAGTCCAGATGTTATGAATTGCGTAGTGGCAACAATCTGCTATTTTTTCACGCAACCAAGTCCGCTATTAAGTCGTACATCACGGCAGCCGTGCTTACGCTCCGAATCACTGCAGCGGTTGTCACGGGGGAAAAATCCTGGCGGACAGCTCTCCGGTGTTGCAGTAGGGATGACACGATCGCGCTCAATTGCTATCTCCATACCCTCCTTAGTTAGATCGACGCAGCAGATTCCAGCAGCTTCAGAGATGAAACTACAATCCTTGCGTCCAAGTCCTAAGTCTGCGCAGCTGTATGGGCAGCTCTTGCAGCGAGGATCGGAGTAGGAGAGTGAAGGTAGGGCTATTATCGTGATTGCTAGTGAAAGGATAAGGCTAGAGGTGGTTTTCATATTGTTTTCGAAATTAAACAGATAAAAGAGTATTTATATAGAGTCTCATTTCTTTATCTCAGCCTGCTCTATGATTGTTACAAGAGTAACTCTACTACTCGTCCAGTCACTCCTATAAGGAAATATACCTCTCAATTACATACTCTGCAAACGGAAAACTACAGGTAAATCCAGGAGAGACGGCATTTAAGATATGAACTGATTGAGCATCCCCCTCGACTACAAAATCCTGTACAAGCTGTCTTGTCTTAAGATTTAAAAGCTGGGCCCGTATTCCCGGTCTAGTATACTCTCCAAAGCCATTTATATCTATTTCTTTAACAAGTTTAGTAGCCTGCGATATGAAATACTTTCGGCTATATTTCTGAAGCTCCTCAAAGGCAAGAGAGCGGAATCCGAACGAATTAGCAAAAAATAACTTAGCCTCCTCGAATGAGATTTGGGAGAATTCCTGCAAGCTAAAACGGGAGAGTCCATTGTAATGTTCCCGCCAAAAGGCAGGAATCGCAGTTGGTCCAATCTTAATTGCGCCGTTGCTGGTTTTTGTGAAATGTACACCCAAAAAAGGATTTTTAAGATTAGGGACCGGATAGATATTGGTCTTAACATCGCTCTTGTTCTTCTCATATTTTAGATAAAGACCTTTAAACGGTATAATCGTGTAATCTCGACTGAATCCAAACTGCTGCGCGATCTTGTCAGCATAGAGACCAGCTGCATTCACTAAAATATTATATTTTAATTTTCCAGATGATGTGATTATGCAATTATCCTCTGCACGCAGAAACTGTGTCCCTAGTTTTATATCAACACCTGCAGAGCGAAGCTCCCTGGCTATGGCTTCGCAGACCAGTGCCGGATCTGTGGAGGCGGTTTTTGGAGAGAATAATGCCTTTTCATGGGTTCTTATATTAGGTTCAATCTTTTCCGCCTCTACCGTCGTAATTATACTGACATCGCTGCCATTTCTCTTGCCGCGTCGTTCCAACTCGTAGAGCCCCTCTACCTCTGCGGCATTAGTTGCTACTACAATCTTGCCGCATTCATTTATTGGTATGCTTCTTGTTTTGCAAAACTCTCGAAGTGCATTGCTGCCTGCAACAGTAAAGCGTGCCTTGAGTGAGTCGGCGGTATAGTAAAACCCGGCGTGCAGAACTCCGCTATTACGTCCTGAAGCGTGCTGAGCGATCTCGCTTTCCTTCTCAAGTATTAAGATTGAGAGTTCAGGCTTTCTCTGTTTTAACGCCCGTGCAAGTGCTAATCCCATAATGCCGGCGCCAATTATGATTATGTCGTAGGAATTCATCTATTCAATCTTGAGGAGTAATTCGCCGTTTCCGACCTCTTTCCCTTTCTCTACTAAAATCTTAGTAACCTTTCCGGCAGTGGGCGATGGGATATTGTTCTCCATCTTCATCGCCTCGATCACGACCAGATTTTCACCGATCTTGACCTGTGCACCCTCTTTTACTAGCACGTTTACAATAATTCCAGGCATCGGCGCACAAACATCACCTGGGCGGGAGCTGCTGCGGTGTTGCTGTACTATAGGCGGAGATAATACCAATGGGGCAGACCCTCTCTGGGCTGTCAGGTTCAGGACAGGATCTACCTGAACTTCGTAACTTACCCCCTCGACCTGAAAGGTAATACAGTTACCCTCCCGTCTTTCTAGAAGGACCTCCTTCTCTTTATTATTGATCCTTACAGAATAGCGCCTCATATTCTAATCCTATTTGAAACTGCTTGTATTCTTGCACTGCTTCGCCATGTGGTCGTGTGCTCCTCTGTCTCTGTCAATAAAAGTAGTGCTGCCGCAATTGCTACACACTCATCTTCTGATAATCTCTTTTTTTGAGCCTCATACAGATCCCAAGCCGGGACAAAAGGGATATCCTCCTCAGTTTCGAAGCTTTGCGTAATTACCTCCTCTGCACCTTTTTTAATAATTCCCATAACTGTTAAAGCTATAATCTATAGTATGCGATCTCTATAACGGGATATTCCCATGTTTTTTGCGCGGATTGTTCTTACTCTTATTCTTAAGAAGCTCAAAGCCGTTAATTACCCGTTCACGGGTGAAACGCGGCTCAATCACAGCATCAATAAATCCAAGTTCGGCTACCTCCCAGGGATTTGCAAATTTCTGACGGTATTCAGCTATCAGTTCGGCTCTGCGCTTGACTAGCTCTCCGCGTTTCTCTGCCTCCTCAAGCTCACGCTTAAAGATTATGTTTACAGCACCATCCGGTCCCATCACCGCGACTTCAGCTGAAGGATAAGCAAAATTTAGATCCCCTCTAATATGTTTTGAACTCATCACATCATAGGCGCCGCCATAGGCTTTGCGTGTAATAACTGTCACTTTTGGCACGGTAGCTTCTGCAAAGGCGTATAGAAGTTTAGCGCCGTGACGAATAATTCCTCCATGCTCCTGAGTGACTCCGGGCAGGAATCCTGGCACATCTACAAGAGTAAGAAGAGGGATATTGAACGCATCGCAAAAGCGCACAAAGCGGGCAGACTTAGTACTTGCATTTATATCAAGGCAGCCAGCCAGTGCATTTGGCTGATTTGCAACTACACCTACCGAATATCCATTTAAACGCACAAAGCCTACCAGTATGTTTGTTGCAAAAAATGGCTGTACCTCAAAAAAGTAGCAGTCATCTGCGATGAGTCTAACGATCTCGCGCATGTCGTAAGGCTGATTAGGATTGATTGGAACTATACTATCAAGTTTCGCATCTACCCGCGTCGGTAGATCTGAATTCTCGACTCGCGGTACGGCATCAAGATTGTTTTGCGGCAAATACGAGAGAAGCTCTTTGCAATTTCTAATGCACTCCTCGTCGGACTCGGTTACAAAATGTGCGACTCCGCTTACAGAATTATGAGTCATAGCACCGCCTAGATCCTCTTTAGAAACATCCTCCTTGGTGACGGTTTTAATTACCTCCGGGCCGGTGATGAACATATGGCTGGTTCTGTTCACCATTAGAATAAAATCGGTAATAGCGGGAGAGTATACAGCGCCGCCGGCGCACGGACCCATAATCAGCGAAATCTGCGGTATTACTCCTGAGCATAAGGTGTTGCGAAGAAAGATATCAGCATAGCCGCCTAAGCTCTCAACTCCTTCCTGGATGCGCGCTCCGCCAGAATCATTTAATCCGATAACAGGCACACCGTTTTCAAGCGCTAGATCCATTACTTTGCAGATTTTTTTGGCGTGGTAGGCTGCAAGAGAACCTCCAAAAACTGTAAAATCCTGTGCGAAAAGAAAAACCGAACGGCCATTAATCTTGGCTGAGCCGGTTACAACGCCGTCACCGTAAAATTTTCTCTCGCGTAAGCCAAAATTTTCAGAACGATGAGATATAAAACGATCCAGCTCAAAAAAAGTTCCGGCATCAGCCAATAAATTAACACGCTCACGCGCCGTCAACTTTCCAGCTTCATGCTGTTTCTGTATGCGCTCCTCGCCACCGCCAAGTTCAGCTAACTGATTGCGGCGTTTTAACTCATCTGCTGCGTTCATAGAAACCCTATACTAAATCGATACGATCTGCTTAAATAAACAAGGTTTACGTAATACAGTCAATAGATATAACCACGATGGCGCGAAAGTCCGAGCAGCGTAAGGAGAGATTTGAAACTGCCTCTGAGCTGCCTATTAAAACAATATATAAACCGGAGGATTTAACTCTCAACAGAGAGGAATCCGCCGGGAGCTATCCTTATACGCGCGGGATTCATGAAAGTATGTACCGTGGACGTCTCTGGACAATGCGGCAGTATGCTGGGTTTGGCACGGCTGCTGAAGCAAACGCGCGCTACCGCTACCTGCTTTCGCAGGGCACTACCGGATTAAGTATCGCATTTGACCTGCCAACTCAGATGGGACGCGACTCCGATCATGCGCTTGCAAAAGGAGAGGTCGGCAAGGTCGGCGTGGCTGTTTCTACCGTAGAGGATATGGAGATTCTGCTCTCTGAAATTCCTCTTGATCAGGTCTCAATATCAATGACCATCAATTCAACTGCCGCTATATTATTAGGCATGGTTCTCGTTGTTGCTGAGCGTCGTAAAATTCCGTGGAATAAATTGCGCGGTACTATTCAGAACGACACCCTAAAGGAATATATTGCGCGGGGAACCTATATCTATCCACCTAAGCCGGCATTAAGAATTGTGAGTGATATTTTTGAATTCTGTGCAGCCTCGGTCCCGGAGTGGAATACTATCAGTATCTCTGGTTATCATATCAGGGAAGCAGGCAGTACAGCTGTACAGGAACTTGCATTTACCTTTGCCGATGGGATTGCATATGTTGAATCTGCTCTCAAGCGAAACCTGAAGATCGATGATTTTGCACCGCGATTAGCCTTCTTTTTTAACTGTCATAACGATTTTTTAGAGGAGATCGCAAAGTTTCGGGCGGCGCGCCGTATATGGGCAAAGATTATGAAGGAGCGTTTCAAGGCTAAAGATGAGCGTTCCTTGATGCTCCGTTTCCATACCCAGACGGCCGGGAGCTCGCTCACTGCGCAGCAGCCTTTAAACAATATTGCACGCACCACGGTACAGGCGCTCGCAGCAGTACTAGGCGGCACTCAGTCATTACATACTAACTCGTATGATGAAGCGTTAGGACTGCCGACAGAGGAGAGTGCAACAGTAGCGCTCCGTACTCAGCAGCTTCTGGCGTTTGAGTCAGGGGTCGCAGATGCTGTAGATCCATTGGGAGGGTCGTATCTAATTGAAGCTTGGACAGATCGATTTGAAAAGGAGGTATTCAAGCAGTTAGAGTACATTGATAGCCTAGGTGGAATGTTGGAAGCGATTGAGCAGGGGTATCCTCAGGCTGAAATAGAACGATCAGCTTATAACTATCAACGCAGCATCGAAGAGAGGAGCCGTATCGTCGTCGGCGTAAATGATTTTATGGTTAACAATGAAGAGCAGCGACCAATTCAGAAGCTTGATCCTAAAGGAGAGGCAGAGCAGGTTAAGCGCTTAGGCTTGATTAGGAATGCTCGTAACAAAGGTAAGGCGGAGAGTGCTGGTAAAGAGCTTGGCAAAATTGCTCAATGCAACGAAAACTTAATGCCGGGTATATTAAATGCCTTACGCTCCTCATTAACATTAGGGGAGATCTCCGACATTTTCCGGGCTTCTTTTGGGGAGTATAGACCAGGCTAGCTCAGAAATGGTGAATTCCTACTATTGAATGCGCCTTATTATTGTGCTTTATTTTAAGCGGGTATTTTAGTATACTGTTCAGCTTCCAAATTTAAGAGGAAAGCAAATGAAAAAAAAGGATCTAGATAAGTTCAAGAAGCTATTAGAAGAGAAGAAAGATAAGATATTACGTCATCTTGAAGATCTAAGTAATACCTCTGAGAACGGCATGAATGATGCTACCGGCGATCCAGTCGATCTCGCATCGGTAGAGATAAGCCAAGCTAATCTGCAGAAGATCGGGAAAAGGGAGCAGTACTTAGCAAAGAAGATCGAGCTTGCACTTAACAAGATTAAAGATGAAACCTACGGTGAATGCGAATCCTGCGGTGAGCAGATTGCATTAGCACGGCTTGAAGCTCGCCCGGAGGCTCAACTATGTATCGATTGTAAGACCGAGCAGGAGAATATTGAACGAAGATTCTCTAGCGGCACGGTTGAAGAGGAGGAGGGAAGTGATGAGCTCTTCGAGGGTGATGAGGCGGAATAGTGGTAGTCCCACCGGGACCGCGGGCATCTTGCCCGCAACGTAGTGGCAGCTAATTTCTATGCGGGCAAGATGCCCGCGGTACCATTCAGAGAACTCTTTGCTACTCAAAGATGTCAAACATACACTCCATTCTTGCCCCAGCTAAAATTAATTTACGTCTTAAAATTGAAGGTCTCCGTTCCGATGGCTACCACTTACTTAGTATGCTAAACGTGGTGAGCTGCGATCTTGCGGATCGGATCGATATAGCAATTAAATCAAAACCTGAAATTACACTTGAGTTAACGAGCCCTAATCCGGACCCAGATCTCTCTGACCCGCAGAGAAATCTGGCAAGCCGCGCAGCCCATCTCTTCTGTCAACGGTTTGGTGTTAAAGCAGGGCTTCATCTTAAATTAACTAAGAATATACCGAGTGGTGCAGGCTTGGCTGGAGGAAGCTCAGACGGTGCGGCAGTATTGCGCATGCTAACCGATATTTTTTCAGAGTATCTTGTTGGCGTTGACACTAAAGAAGAGGTAGAAAAAATAGCACTCACCCTTGGAGCGGATCTTCCATATCTTTATGATCCTGCATTTGCATGGGTTACGGGTATAGGGGAGAAGATCCAGATATTGCCATCCCAGCTAGTCGAGGGATTAACTCTTTTAGTTATAGTTCCAGAGATTCCAGTGCCGACGGCTGAGATCTTTAGAATCTCACGTGAGCAGGGTGTTGATTCACGGCCGGATGCTGCGGCTTCTCAGTTCGTTGGACAGCCAACCGCTGAGCTCCTTGTGTCATTGATTGAAAATGATTTGCAATCCATAGTTCATAAACAGTATCCAGAGATAAGACGCGTTATAGGGCAGGCACAAGATGTAACTGGACTGCAATTTACAATGAGTGGAAGCGGGGGCAGCCACTTCGCCTTAGTTGAGCGTGAGGCAGGTAAGATAGCTCTGGATACAGTCCAAAATAAGCTTAAATTACCAGCCTATCTATTAAGAATTTCTAATCTCTTGTAACGTTTCTGGTGGTATTGTAAAGTTTCCTGCAATTCAGGTAACATGCTGGCCGGTCGCCAAGTGGTAAGGCATCGGGTTTTGGTCCCGACACACGCAGGTTCGAATCCTGCCCGGCCAACTTACTTTTCAACTAAAAAAGTAAGCAACTGTGAAATAAACTATTATGGATCGTAAACTTACAGTTTTTTCCGGACGTTCGAATCCACGATTTACATCGGCGATCTGTGATACCTTGAACCTAGAGTTAGGAAGGCTTGAGGTTGTTCGTTTCAGTGATGGCGAGCTATCAGTAGAAATAGGGGATAATGTCCGTGGTAAGGATGTTTTCGTTGTACAGAGTACCTCTGCTCCAGGAAATGATCATCTGATGGAGCTTCTCATAATCATGGATGCCTTAAAACGCGCATCGGCTTGGCGCGTTAGTGCAGTAGTCCCTTATTTTGGGTATGCACGTCAGGATCGTAAACTTAAGCCGCGAGTTCCGATTACGGCAAAACTTGTCGCCGATATTATTACTGTAGCTGGAGCCAGCCGCGTTTTGACGATGGATCTGCATGCTGGACAGTTAATGGGATTTTTCAATATCCCAGTCGATAATTTAAACGGCATACCGGTAATGGTGCCGTACCTGCAGCAGAAATACGGCAAGGAGGATCTAGTTATTGTTTCTCCTGATGTAGGAGGCGTTGAGCGTGCGCGAAACTATGCGGCGCGTTTGGATAATTGCGCCTTAGCCATAATTGATAAGCGCCGACCTGGCCCTAATGAAATTGCTGAGATGAATGTCGTTGGTAAGGTAAAAGGCAAAACCTGTATTATAACAGATGATATGATTGACACAGGCGGCACCTTGACTAAGGCCTGTGATACGCTGCTAGAAGAAGGGGCTAAAAAAGTAATCGCTTGTGCTGTGCATGGGGTATTCTCCGGGAATGCCAAAGAGAGGCTCACTAATTCAAAATTCGAAGAGATCATTGTAGCAGATACTATAGCAATGCCTGGATCCTTTAAGTGCGATAATCTTACAGTGCTCTCGGTTGCACCTCTGTTCGCTGAAGCAATTAGAAGAATTCATTCAGGTGATTCGGTAAGCAATCTCTTCAAATAGAAATATATCTAGATAATTTATACTGGGACCGCCGGCTTTCAGCCCGCAAAAATTTCTATCGAACCTGGAAGTAGTCTGCCTTCTAACAGCATACTTGTATCCTCTTAAGTCCTTAACCCCGCTATGTTTTTTCATAAATATATAGGTGGCATAAAACATGCTCTATTGAATATTGGGTTGATAATGTACCGAATTAACGAGGCAGCCTTTACGTTAGTAGAACTGTTAGTAGCCGTGACGCTCATTGGTATTTTGGCTGCGCTGGCTATACCACAGTTCAATAACTATAAGGCAGGAGGTTTTGATGCGCGTGCGCAGATGAGTCTACGGCATGTGGCGGTTGCAGAGGAGGCATATTTTGTAGATCACTCTACATACAAAAACTGCAACCAGAGTACCTGTGCAGCTATCCTGCCAGGACTAGGAGTAATCTCACCTGGTGTGCTACTGCAGATAACCTCGACTGCCACCGGCTTTTCAGGTACAGCCACTCATCCGCAAGGAAGTGGTAAGATATTCGATTGGGTTAATTAAATACTATAATGCGAGGGCACCATGATAAAATTAAGCTTTGATCTGCTGAAAGGATTGCCGTTCATGCCTAGTAACGCATCTGCCATAAGAAAGGCGCGTGCTGAAAAACTGAAAGCTGAGCTACTTAGTAAAAAAGAGAAGGCGAAACAGGTCGGTGGAGGAGTTGCGGCTGTTTCTTCTAATAGGACAAAACACGCAGAGTTTGTCTTTGAAGGAGATCTACAGTACGGACATTCCACAGATTATGCTGTGCATGGAGTAGATATTCATATTAATAATGACACCTGGGTTTTTGGAGATCTGAGAATCGGTGCACAGGCGACCGTGAAAGGAATCTACGCTAAGGGCGATCAGGCCCACGCTAAAAAGATAATTATTAATGCTGGTTGATTTGAGTGGCTGAGAGATTCGTCTCGTTTGTGGGAGGGGTTATGATTTGATTGGCTACAGCTACCCAGTTATTATAACCTAGGCCATTAGCAATCTCTAAATCGTTCCCACCAGCGCGGTGAGTAGGGTATAGAAGATCAAAATTGGACGCAATTTGGGGCCGCTGAAAAAGATGCCAAAAATAGCTGGACGATACGAGAATGTCACTAAACGTGTTAGTAGGAGTGGTTGCCTCTGCTAGCCCTGCTTTTCGTGCGGCAGTAGCTCCTGTTTCGTCAATAAACTGGAAGAGGCGCTGTGCTGAAGATGTTCCTGCGCGAGCATCTGGGGTAAATCCTGATTCAATCCGACATATAGCTAAAATATGTGAGATCTGTGCATCAGAAAGATTAAGTTTTCTGCATTCTACAAGGAGTAATTCACAAACAATCGCTTGAACGATCCGCGGCGCACTTCCAACGACTGGAGAGCGACAGGAAGGATCTACTGTGGATGCCCTAATGTAAAATCTAGCCTCTTCGCACTCAAGTGCTGCTAAACACTCCCCTATTAAGCGATCACTTAAAAACGGATCATTTACATGGTTTTGGGGATTCTGAGCTAGCTGCTCTTCAGTATAGGCGCAACCTCTAGTGGCTAATAGAGGGCCCCATTTCTCAAGTAATGAAGTAGGGGTGAAGCTCCTAATATGAGATAAAAACTGTTGATACTTAGCTTCTCTATATTCAGCACAAACTGTGTCGATTGCGCACATAGTTAGTGGATCACATACGTTTGTTTCAGATAATCCAAAGCGATCTCTGAACTTACGCTGGAAACTTAGTATCTGTCCTTTAACTATATCCTGAAAATCTCCGTCAGCTACTTTCATTTCGCCTAATGCTAAATTCAATTTTCCCTGAAGTTGACGCACCGCATTACTTTTATCCCCGTACGAGGGCAGAGGTTCTGAGAGGTAGCGAAGCTGTGTAGCCTCAAGTGCAAAAAAAGATCCAAGTCGGCATAAAGCCTCCTTCGAGACAGGGCGAACATCTTTTAGGGAGTCTAGTCCAACCGCTTCACAGAATTTACTCCATGCTTCAAAGGTCCTCCTTCCAGCTGCTCCATCAGTAACAAGAGTAGGGGTTACACCGGTGGCATTTAATAACTCCTGAAATAGCCTGGCTTTCTCCGATTTCTCCTTGAATCGGATGACTAAATCATCAACTTTGGAATTCGTCATTAGTTGTTCAAAAGCCCTCTTCCCAGCGGCCTGGTCCCGACCAGCAAAGAAGTCAATTCTATTTTTAGAGAGTGAGATCGTCTGTTCATCAGCTCTAACCGCACCATGAGCAGCAGTGGAGTTGGCATTGGAGCCACCACAAAATGTTGCTGCTAGCGCGGTTAGAAATGTTCTTAATCTTGGAGTTTGAAACACTGGCCTCTCATAATGAACAACCTACTATTAGTTCCATAAGTTATGGTAGTTTTAAGTCAAAGGTGACAATTGCGAGTTAAATTCTTAATGACATCTGCATATTATAAACACCCTGTTAATTATTGGGGCCTGTGTGAGCGCGACTCGCATCCCTAGGGTAGCCGCGACTCGACTGAGCTCGCCGAAGTCAGGCTGCTCCTATGTTTTGCCACACTTTTTAAGCAGTTACACTCCCTGGGCTGTTTTCTGGAAGTCGATCTTGGCTCAATTAAGGATTATCCTAGAAAGAGCAGTTCGAACTAAGAAAAGGCGAAAAATGCCCGAAGACACACAGCTTTATTAAGTTTGCGAGTTCACCCAAAAGGTGAGGCTGCTGCCGAGCTGTTTTCGGGCATTTTTTTGCCTAAAAAAAGGGTTAGAACTGCTTTTTCTAGGTTGCCTAGATCCGGCAACTGCCGGATTTAGGATTATAAAGAGAATGTAATGGAGGAGGATAATAGATGTCAAGCGTTGATGAGTTGGTATTAGACCCAGTACGGTGGTACCAGTTCGTTGTCCATTAGCTTGGTATGCCAATTGCATCTCACCTTTTTGATGCTCCTTGGTTACAGCAATAGTAATCCGAGTGCTGTTTTATATTGACTTGCATTAGCCCGTTAACAGAGTATGGAATTGTTGACGGTATAAAATAGTGATACTTTGTATATAACCTTTTTGCACAGTTTATAAGGCAATTTATGTCAATAAAGAATCAGCTTTCAATTCTCCTTTTGTCGATATTTTTTCTTTTCACAACGGATGCTTACGCCATCAGTAAGACACTTTTAGGTGTTGGAGAAGATGGAGTGATCTATGCAGTTGATAAGGCAACTGGTGCAGTAGAAGCAGTTGCCACCCCTCCTGCTGGAGAGCTTCCAGCAGATACTATTGTACGAAATAAATCAACGATGATCTATTTGGTTGAAGGTGCGAGAAATAGGATTGTAATTTATACCCAGGCATCCAACACCACTACAACACTAGACCTGGATGTTGCCGTTCGAAATATGTTTTTTATAAACAAAACTCTACATGTAATTTCTCAAAATTCTGATAATAGTGGCATTGAGTTCAGATCTGTCAATTTATCAACAGGTATTACTACCTTGGTAGCTTCTACAGATGAAGTTATAGATGTATTGCCCGCAGCCAAAACCTTTTACCGTCCAGGTAGCCTTCTATCAAGATCTTTTATTTTTCTTGGTAATGATAGTGACGGTAATTCCAGAGGTGTAAGGTTATTCACTCGTAATCTCAGAGTAGTAACTAAGCTAATAACAGACAGTGTTGGTACGGATCAGCCCCTTGACCTTATTAAGACCTCAATGGTTGTAAGACCACAAAGTCATTTGTTTCGTAAGGTTATTCAACCAAAGGCGTTACTAAATACAGGATCTGCTGTTAGTTATTATAGTGTTACACCTAATTTTGGTATGGGGCATCCAATAGCAACCTTTATTACTAATCTTTTGGGAGTAGATCACTTTACTTCATCGCATCTCTTAGTTTCTGATCTGCTAAATAGGAAGCTATATTTGGCTGGATATGAAGCTGCTGATGAAACTACTCAGCTGCTATTTAAAATAGATTCAGCAACAGGCACAGTAGAAAGCAGTGTTGCCCTTGGAGCTAAAATTAAGCTCTTAAAATTTGGAGCTGATGACGCAGCAGGTTAGAGCTCTATTCGGCGCCTCTCTTTAGCTCCTGGTATTGATCCAGTTTAAAGAGTGGTAGATTCTCTATCACTGGGACCGCGGGCATCTTGCCCGCAAACGAACTAGCTGCTATTACGTAGCGGGCTGGAAGCCCGCGGTCCCAGTGATACAGGAAGCTTCGCTTTTCCTTATGGCTTGGGAGACCCAAGCAAGCTGTCGCTGAGGTAAGTATAGAATTTTGTAGTTATCACAAATTTCTACTGTATCTGGAGCGGGCGACGGGGTTCGAACCCGCGACATCTTGCTTGGGAAGCAAGTGCTCTACCAACTGAGCTACACCCGCAGAGTTAGAGGCCGACTATAGCAAAACCAAGCTATTAGGCCAAGGTTAAGTAATTCTGATTATAATCCTGATTCTGTGTAAGCCTTTCCATCAAACCCCCTGAATTTCCTATAGTTTTTTCCTATTGTGTCGATATTACAGTAGGGTTGTACTGGTACCTATAAGCCCCGCTATGGCACACCCTAATTTCGAACATATTTGGCGTGATATTATCGAGAAGAGACCTAATCAGCCTCTTTTCAAGATACCTAGTCCGGAAGCCTCCGAGTATCTATTCTTTAAAGCCTCTACTTTTTTTAATCGAGCCTCCAGAGTACATGCCGCCCTAAAGTTTCACCTCAAGCTAAAGGAAGGGGATAGGATCGCCCTTCTTTCGGAAGATCCTCAAGATATCGCACTGGTGCTGCATGGTGCCTGGTTAGCACGGCTTGTGGTTATTCCGCTCGACCTCTCCCTCGGGGATGATTTCATAGTAAGTATTCTTAATAATGCAAATGTAAAGGTTGCTCTTTTCCCATCTGCTTTCTCTGCACGTGTTGTGACCTTGGTTGCACGAGCCTTTTCAGTAGAGCACTGGATTGTGACCGGTAAGGGCGCTCAAACCGGGCAAGGCTCACCTTTAAAGAGATTGGAGGAGATCGTTAATCAAGCAGCGGGAGTTAGGTTTGATTTTAAGGAGACCTCAGATCGTGACAGCTTAGGTTTAATCGCCCTTACCTCCGGATACGGAAAGGGAGTACGTGGGGTTGGCTTAACGCAGTCACAGATCTTACATTCAGCCACTGTCGCGGCCCCCATTTTTCCTAACAATGACCAGGAAGAGCATGTGGCCTGGAGCCTCCTTCCTCGAAAATCTTTAAACGGGCTCATGGCTTCATTTGTAATGCCGCTGATAACCGCCGTGCCAGCCGTTCATAATTTTGAATATGAAATTCGCAGGTTCTGGGAGCATGTAATGGCTGATGGTATTACCTGGGCAGCGGTTTCCCAAGGTGATCTGCGTTCGATAATTAAGGCCGGAAAGAGCAAGACCTGGCGACAGCCGCCAAATCTTCAATTAGCTCTCATTACGAACTCCCCATATTCTTCTGAGCTGCTTGCTACGTTTGAGAAACGGTTTGGAGTCCCAGTTACACCCACCTATAGCCAAACAGAGCTAGGCGGAATAGTAACAGCATTTCCACGTGAGCGAGCACAGGAGTACATAACTAAGTGGCTTTACGATTTTGAAGTACCTTCCTCGGGAGTTCAGCTTGCCGGGGTGGAGATAGTAATCGCTGATCTGGAAGGCAATCCGGTGGAGGATGAGGCTGTAGGTGAGATCCTGGTGCGTACTCCTCAGGCGATGAAGGGTTATCTAGGAACCACCCCAGGGGAGTGCTATTTCGGACAGAAGGCGTTTCTACATACAGGCGATGAAGGTTTTCTTGTGGCGGACGACAGCGGGAAGAAGCATTTATTTGTCACAGGCAGAGCAGGCGATGTGATTGTCAGAAATAATGAGCGTATAAGCCCCGCAAAAATTGATAATGTGCTTAGGGAGATTAGGGGTGTTGAATTCGCCATGGCTGTTGGATTTCCAAATCTTCATACCGGTTTCGAGATCGGTGCCTATGTGGTACCGGTTAAGCTAGCAAACCTCTCAGAGGAGGAGATTCTCGCCTCTCTTAGGCAAAGTCTTGAATGGACAGAGTGCCCAAAAGTAGTGGTATTTGGGGAGTTTAAGCGAGGTAGTCAGCCTCCTAAACGTGTAGAACTTCAAGCGCTTTTCAAACAGCATTTTGAACGCGATTATTCGCATGGCAGATAATAATATTTCACGTTGACTATTACTCTATCGGGACCTTCCAATCGCTATCTGTGTAGTTGTTGAGGAGTGCTCTTCCTTTGCAACCTAGAGCAGGTGTAGGAGGCATTAAATACCATTTATTACAATAATATGGTGCTCTCGGAGATGCTACTCATACTCTATGGTGTTGCTAGTAATTTTTCTTTGACATTATTACGCATTACAGGTATACAGCATCAGGTTGGTTTATTTTTCTTTGGAGATTGTAATTATGTCAGCAAGTACAGTAAGAGGTAGAATTGATAGCGAGATTACTCGCCGTGTTGGTAAATGGTTCACAGTGCGTGAAATTCAGGATAAGCTTAATGTTAATCCTTCAACACTGAAGCCACTTATCATGAAGTACGCTCGTGAGAAGCTCCTTCGTCGTCGTTCAGTTCGTGGAACAGCTCGTTCAGTTGAGTTCTCACCAGCTGCAAATTCAGTTTCTGCGTTCCAAACCATTCTTTCCTCAAAGATGCCGTATCGTAACTTCTCAGAAACAAGAAGTGCTGCTACAAAGAGCAAAAAAAGCACTTCCAAGAAGAGCACAAAACGCTCAACTTCTAAGAAGAAGACCGCTTCCAAGAGAAGGTGGTAAACAGAAACATTAGTTTTTGTAGTAAAGCCGGGGTGGATTATCCATTTCCGGCTTTTTGCTTTTCTGATACAGTACCAGGGGTGGAGGACATATGAGTCAGCAAGAGAGTAATTTTCTTCGTAATATGGTTATTATCGTATTTGCAGGTGCCGTAGTGGTTATCGGCTCGGAGGAGCTTAGGCAAAACTTCCAAAAAACTAAGCCAAAGGGCAAAGTCTCGCGCGAACTTATCCAGGATCTACAAGGGGATTATTCTCAAACGGCTAAAGGGCGGTATGATCCAAAGTCAAAGAATTTGAAATCCCAGGAGAATGATCAATTGGAGAGCAGGGATAGAGAGCAGCTCGGATCTTTATTAGAAAGGATTGAATAATAGTGAAACTAGTAGCAACACTTTTATTGCAGATTATTATATTGAGCGGCTGTGTCTTCGCTCCGACTATCGATTCCTTTCGACGAGCTGGCATTACCAAGGCAGATCGTGCAAGTCTGCTTGGAGGAGAAGTTAAGAAATTTCATGACGCTTTGTATTGGGGTCAAGCTGAAACTGTGCTGAGTATGATCTCCGAACAGGCGCGAGAAGATGTGCTGATGGAGCTAAAGGGCAGAACCGATGAGGAAAGGATAGTTGAAAGCAAGATCGTGGCACTAGCTATCTCCGATGATGGTTTTGAGGCGAACGTCGAGGTAGCAGTCCGTTATTTTAAAGTACCGACCTATATTGTGAATAAACGAAAGGAGAAGGAGCTTTGGCGTTTCTCCATGACAGACGGTTGGAGATTAGTAGAACGAGAGGTGCAGAATTAATATGTTCAGATTCTCCTTAGCACTTCTAGTAACACTTACTCTTACTAGCTGCAGCTGGGTTGCCGGGTCTGGTGCGCCTCCAGAACTAACTAGAGAGAATGAGTTGCCTTTTGAGGTTACTGTTCAGGATGAGGTAACTGATGGTCACACACTTCATCTGCTAGTTGGGCTTATGCCAAAAGCTGATTGGAGCGGCGAGGAGCTTGCATTTCGTCTCACCACATTGAACGGCATTGAGACTATCTTCTCAAGGCAATTTCCACTCAATCGTATTCTTAACAATCAGAGCAATCTAAAAGCGGGTCAGCCGATAGCGGTCTCTCTTGCTTCGCCGGCTGAGAGAATGACTGATTATCAGTTAGAAGTATTATGGGGTGAGGAGGCGCGGGCCTCACTAGCTCAGTTCCCGGCTACTTTAGAGATTTCAGGCCTGCATTTTATCCAAGCACCTCAAAGCTGCCCAGCCTTGCCATGTGAAATTACATATAAAGTTGAGGCGCAATTACTTAACAATACGGATACAATCATCAACTCTGCAAAATTAGGCATAGGATACCGCTGGCAGCCCAGGGGCCTGCTTGATTCAGATTCAACTATACCGCAAAATGAAGAGAACATACTGCTTGACGGACTTAAACTATCGCCGGGCAGTAGTCGGGCACTGAAACTTGAACTTGCCTCTGCAGTTACATTAACAGAGGCAGGGCGGTATGTGCCAAACTTACGTGTTATCTCCTTTCAGTAATAACGATGTCGATAGATACAGATTCACAAGGGATAGGACCCTCAACAGCTGCGAGTTCTGAAGCAAAGCCAGGTGTGTTCATACGCACATTCGGCTGTCAGATGAACGAGTACGACTCTGATAAGCTTTTCAAGATTCTCGAAAATGATTATAGAGCTGTCGAGTCAGCAGATCAGGCTAAGCTTATTCTTATTAATACCTGCAGCGTTCGCGAAAAGCCTGAGCACAAACTTTTTAGTCTGTTAGGTGAACTTAAGCTTTTAAAAGATCAGCACCCCGAAACGATGATAGGAGTAGGAGGTTGTGTGGCTCAACAGGAGGGTAAAAATATTATCTCCCGCAGTTCGGCGGTAGATTTTGTTTTTGGCACGCACAATTTGTCCTTAGTGCCTTCATTGCTAGAGAGGCGCAGAGCTGGCGCGCCACCCCAGGTAGCAATCGATTATCGTGATGAGTGGGAGGAGTTGCCGGACGGGTTTGCTGCATCCGAGAGGGTCTCAAGATTCGTCTCGATTAGTAGAGGCTGCAATAAAAACTGTACATACTGCATCGTTCCTACTACCAGAGGAGCTGAAGTCTCAAGATCGGCAGCTGAAGTAGAGAAGGAGGTAAGGATTGCGGTTCATCGTGGTGCACGAGAGGTAGTATTGCTCGGACAGACGGTTAATTCTTACGGGCTTGATCTAACTCCGCGCATCCGCTTTGCGGAGCTTCTTGATCGCCTTTCCCAGATTGAAGCATTGGCGCGCATTAGGTTCACCAGTCCGCATCCACAGGAGGTGCGAGCTGATTTTATCAATTTAGTAAGAAATAATCCGAAGGTATGTAAGCATATCCACATGCCGCTGCAATCCGGAAGTGATCGTATTCTAAAGCTAATGAATAGAAATTATCGTGTAAAGCGGTATCTTGAGATTATAGATGAGTTAAAGGCAGCCTGCCCAGAGATTGCTATTACCACCGATGTCATAGTCGGATTCCCAGGAGAGACTGAACAGGATTTTGAGGAAACGATGCGGGTACTTGAGTATGTGCAGTATGAGAATAGCTATAGCTTTATGTTCTCACCCCGCCCAGGAACCGTAGCGGCTGAAATGGAGGACTCCGTCTCGCCCGCTGACAAGCTCCGCCGCTTGCAGCTTTTTCAGGCACGCCAAGAGGAGATTACACAGTTCCGACTGGCAAGGTATTTAGACCAGGAGATGGAGATCCTTATTGATAATCCAAGTAAAAATGATCCGAATTGCATGCAGGGACGTACGACTCAAAACGTGGTTGTGAATCTTAACTTTGTAGATGGTCTAAAACCAGGGGATTTAGTAGTAGCGCGTATTGCTAAGGTCTCTCGGTACAGCTTGAAAGGGGAGTTTATAAGAAGAACTGCTGTGTAATCTTGGGTCACTAGACGAGTAAGCATATGAAATGTTAAACTATTAACTTGAATCGGCATTTGCCGGATTTAGGTCACCTAGAAGAAATGTAAGGGTATTAAATGTCAAAAGAAACTACCGCCATTGAAATGTATGTAGGGGGACTATTTTTAGATCCGCAGACTCAGGCTCCAGTTGTAGTATTGAAAGATGAGTCTGGCGAGATCTGCCTCCCGATTTGGATAGGGATAGCGGAAGCAACATCGATTGCTAGTGTAATAAAACAGGTTAGTATGGCAAGGCCTCTTACGCATGACTTAATGTGCGATCTCTTTGATCAGCTGGGTGTTAAGGTGCAAAGGGTGTTGATTACAGATCTAAAGGACTCAACATATTTTGCAGAGCTTGTTCTCTCGATAGGGGATAAGGTCATCATAATGGATTCACGCCCGAGTGATGCATTGGCAATCGCGCTTAGATCGCATTCACAGATCTTTGTTAATCAAGCTGTTCTAGATCAAGCCAAAATTACATTTGCTAATCAAGCTCAGGGAACACCGCCTGAAGGAGCTGAGCCAGCCGAAGGGCCTGCAGGTGAAGCCGGTAAAGAGGCTGAGGAGCAGGCAGAGCCTTCAATTGAAAACACCTTTACTCAGATCGATAAGGATAAATGGGCCGAGATTCTTGGTGAATTAGATCCGGATGACTTTAAGTACAAGATGTAGGAACATGCTGCGCCTGTTCCTATGGCTCGCTTCGCTCGCGGGTGGTTGATTAAAAAAGTTTACGCTACTACATCAACCTCATCAAATCTTCCCCGCTTCTTTTTCTTTATTTCGGGCTCTGAACCGGGTTCCTCATCTTTCTTCGGCTTGTTATCCTGGGAGGCATATTTAGCATCTATCCTGGAATTAGAAACAGCGCGTTCTTTGTCCTGTACATATTTAATTGAGGTCACGGCAGCTGCTTGTGCGGCACGGAGTGCTAGATCGGCAGGTGCCTGCTGCTGCGTCTGTTGCGCACGAGTATCAGCTTGTGGCTGCTGTGCCAGCGCTGAGGCAGCACTTCCTAATGTTTGCGTAATAGCAGAAGCCATATTATTATATCCGCCTTAATGTTATCGGCTACTTAGCAATAACTACTTATATTTTGCATCCTTTTTATGTCCTTAATTAATTTCGACGCAAATGCTAGTTACGGAGTATATCCGCATATTGTTGAGCTAATATCCCGTAACTACTCAACTTTAAATCCAAGCTCTGTTCATCGCGGAGGTCAGCATGGAAAAAACATTATTGAAGAGGCTAGGGCTATTCTTAATAAAGCACTTGGGATTACCGATCGCAGTGCTACCACCCTCTTTACCTCCGGAGCAACTGAGGGAAATAATGCAGCTATTCTCTCTCCATTCTGGCTTAAGCGCAGCAGCAACCTAGAAATAGTAGCCCCCCTACAGGAGCACCCATCAGTCTTGATGCCTATAAGGCGGTTGGAAAAGCTTGGTGCTCGTGTTAGCTGGATACCGTCACTGGCGGATGGAGGACTCGATAAGGAGAGGTTACTTGCTGCAGTGACAGACAAGACAGACTTAGTTGTGTTAATGCTTGCTAATAATGAAAGCGGAATTATACATCCGGTTGCCAGCGTTGTAAGTGCTATTAGAGCTAGAAATAGA
Organism: uncultured Bdellovibrionales bacterium; assembly: GCA_964556665.1. Lineage (GTDB taxonomy): Bacteria > Bdellovibrionota_C > UBA2361 > UBA2361 > CAZKXU01 > CAZKXU01. The sequence continues at coordinate 44,391 of CAZKXU010000010.1, forward strand.
GAGGTGCTGGTACACTGTGACGCTACTCAGGCGTTTGGGAAAACAGCTTTTACATTCTCAGAATTGAACGTTGATACCTTAACCGTCTCAGGTCATAAGATAGGATCGCTTCCAGGAGTAGGCGCTCTTATTATAAAAGATAAAGATACCTTCCAGCCGCTTATGCTTGGTGGGGCTCAGGAGCACCACCTGCGCGCAGGAACTGAGAATGTTTTAGGTATTAGAGCTTTTGCAGAGGCTTTGCAGATTGTATTTAGTGATCTGCCTTCTCGTATAGAGAGAATGAAAGTTAATCGGGACTCCGTTCGCAGTAAACTTGCGGAGGTGGCGGGTATCCGTTTTAATTTCCAGTCCGCCGCAGCGCTGCCTAACACACTTAGTGTTACCATACCTGGTGTATTAGCTGATGACCTAGTTGTTGCATTAGATCTGGAGGGGGTGCTAATCTCCTCCGGAGCTGCCTGCGCCTCTGGTAAACCTGAACCATCACATGTGCTCCTTTCAACCGGTATGCCGGAGCGGGAGGTCCGGGAGACGGTGCGGATTAGCTTAAGTGCGGAATATGCCCCAGGCGAGCTCGAACGAGGGGTTGCAGCTATAGTTAAGTGTATTAAGCAGTTTGATCTATAAAATAAAAATACTGGGACCGCGGGCTTCCAGCCCGCAAACGAATTAAATGCTACTACGTAGCGGGCAAGATGCCCGCGGTCCCAGTAAGGCAAGAGTCCAGCTACTAAACTATGGAACACACTCAATCCACCACCCAGCCCCGTGTTGTCTGCGCCATGTCAGGCGGAGTCGACTCCTCGGTAGCAGCGCTTCTCTTAAAGCGTGCTGGCTATGAGGTCGTTGGTGTCTCCATGCAGGTATGGGATTACCGCCAAAATGGCGGCGCTAAGAGCCGCGCCAGCTGTTGTGCGCCGGAGGACTTCTGTGATGCGCGTGGAGTAGCGGCAAAAATATCTGTACCTTACTATGTATTCGATTTTGAAAAGGTTTTTCGTGAGGAGGTAATCGATAAATTTGTTAACTCCTATGCGCGCGCGATTACTCCTAATCCGTGTATAGATTGTAATAGTAAAGTTAAGTTTAATGAACTAAAAAAACGGGCCGCATCATTCGGCTGCAGCCATGTTGCCACCGGCCATTACGCACGCATCGTTAATGACAGTGCAGGGTATCATCTCATGCGCGGCTTAGATTCAGCAAAAGATCAGAGTTACTTTCTATACGGACTAAAACAGGCGGAGCTGCCGTACACACTCTTTCCGGTAGGCGGATTTACTAAGGCCGAGGTGCGGGAGCTCGCTAGGGCCTCTGGGCTTGCTACAGCTGAAAAACCTGAGAGTCAGGATATCTGTTTTGTAGAAGGGGAGGTCGGAGATTTTCTAGTTAAACTAGGCGGGCGGAAACCCGCAGGCAAGATCGTGAACCGCAGCGGTGAGGAGCTTGGGCGGCATGATGGAATACATGAATTTACCGTAGGACAGAGGCGTGGTCTAAGGATAGGAGGCACTGACAATCCACTCTACGTTCTTGATCTAGATGCTGAGAATAATCTTGTAGTGGTTGGTGAAAAGAGGGAGCTAGAGCGGGAGAGTTTTGAGGTACAGGAGATAAATTGGGTAGCGCCAGCATTTTCAAGAGGCAAACTAGAACGCCCATTCAGAGCGATCGCCCAGATCCGCTACCGGCATGCAGGCCTCCCCGTGGAGGTGCTGCCTTACACGGAAGATACTGTAAAGGTTAGATTTTTAGAGGAATGGTCAACCGTCTCTCCCGGACAGGCGGCAGTTTTTTATGATATGGAGAATAAGGAGGTTTTAGGAGGCGGGAGGATAGGGAGGTAATATATTATTGCAATTGATAATAACATCTTTGATGATCTCTATTGAATTTAGTATGGAGTAAAATATGATTCGTGTAGGTCCATCTGAAAGAGCACCGTATTATCCTGAGCCAGATCCTGTTCCAGATCCACGACTTTTGACGGCCAATGCTGCTCTACCCCCGAATCCTTTTGAAGTTATCTTGAGCCCAGTTGAAGGAGTTCCAGCTGTAAGTGGAGGCGGGCTCTCTGGCGGTGCTGGCACACAGTCTGATGAGGGGCGAAGAGAAAGAGCAAGGGAGCTGTTAGGTGGAAAGACAGGTGGAGCACCAGTATCCTTTGACACACCAGCAGCTGCACTTGAATATATAAAAGTAGTAGCTCAGCGTGTAGCCAGAGAGTCTGGTGTGGAGCTTAATCTAAATCCTGCTAATACAGCTCAACTTTTCGAACTGTTTAACGCGATCACTAATAGTTCTGGAGTGGATAGAGTGCTTCTCGGTGCTGCCTGTACTCAGGCCACCACCCTCTTTTCTAACTAAGTACCCCCTTTGCCTTTTCCTAAATCTTATCATATTCTTGGGGGCTAGCATTGTAATTGCTCAGATAAGAGTGGGTATTTTCTTTCTCCCAGTCCTTATCTTAGTCTTTGTCCTTGTCCGAGATCTTTACCCTGGTCATAGTCAACGGGTCAAGGACTGGGACTGTGACAGGGAGTAGGATTCTAGACAAGGACAAGGATCAGGACGAGGATAAAGACTGGGACTAAGGTAAAGACTGGGGCAAGGAGAATACCCAAACTTTTTGAGAGATTACCTAACATTATATCTGTCCCAAACTATATTATGTCCATTACTTCATCTATCGACGACGTCGACACAGTAACAAAGAAAATTAGTATAACCGTACCTGATTCGGTAATTGCCGATAAGGTAGCCTCAGAGCTCAGCAAGGCTTCTAAGGAGGCTGAGTTTAAAGGATTCCGTAAGGGGAAGGCGCCACAGGAGCTTGTTGAAAAGACCTACGGTGCACGTATCTGGATGGATGTTGTAAACCATACCATAACTGATGCTATCTGGGAGCAGATCCGTGAGCATAAGCTAAAAGCAGTCGGTACACCGGTTGTTGATATGGAGCAGTTCGAACGAGGAAAAGATCTAAAATTTTCAGCTAAGGTCTCACTCCTGCCGGAACCTCAGGTTAAAGGCTACGATAAGATTAAGGTAAAAGTTAAGCGCCAGAAGCCGGTTGATAAGGATATCGATTCATATGTCGACGCCTTAAGGGATATTAAGGCTACCTATAGACCGCTAGCCTTCCGTAATACCGCCCAGAGCGGAGATGTCATTGATGCTGTAGTTCTTACAAACGCCGAAGGCCTTGATGCAGGACGCCCAGAACCTGTCAATGCAACCTTAGGAAAGGGAGAGCTTATTCCGATCCTTGAAGAGGCGCTTATCGGTATGGAGACCGGTACTAGTAAGGAGATAGAACACACTATTCCTGATAACCACCCTAACAAAAATCTGCGTGGGAAAAAGGTAAAATCAAAGGTCACGCTTAATACTCTCTCTGAAAAGATCCTGCCGGAGCTTAATGATGAGTTTGTGCAGACATTAAAGCTTAAGCCTCAGACCGTGCTTGAGCTTAGAATGTTTGCAAAGGAAACACTCGATCAGAAATTTGAGGATGACAATAAGCAGGCGCTTGAAGCGGCAGCTCTTGATGAGTTGGTAGCGAAGCATGAATTCGAAGTTCCTCAGGTAATGATTGATAATGAGATTCGCAACATGCTTGTGCGAACCGGCGCAGTAGACCCTCAGAAAATTGAGATTGATAAGATCAATATTGAGCCGTTTCAGAAAGAGGCTGGCCCGATTGCGCTTAAGCGTGTTAGAACAGCTCTGTTGATTGACAAGATCGCACAGCTTGAAAAAATCAAGCCAGCTGAGGAAGACACAAAGAAGTTTGTCGCTGATCTTGCTGCGCAACACCAGGTTGGAGAAGAGGCGGTACAGCAGTTTTTCTTCAGTCCGGAGCGCAGAGACGGCAGTATGGCCGAAATTACGCGCTCAAAGGCTTTAGAGTGGTTTGTTGGCAAAGTTGATGTAACTTGGGAGGAATAAAGATGGAAAACTCAACATATGTTCCCTTTGTGGTTGAACAGACAGGACGCGGCGAACGTTCCTATGATATCTACTCACGTTTGCTTAAGGAGCGCATAGTGTTTCTTGGCACTGAGGTCAACGATGTAGTGGCAAATCTAATCATCGCGCAGCTTCTATTTCTTGAAAGCGAAGATCCGGAGAAGGATATTTATATCTATATAAATAGCCCCGGCGGATCAGTAAGCGCTGGCATGGCGATATACGACACGATGCAGTATGTACGACCTGACATCGCAACCGTCTGTGTTGGTCAGGCTGCCAGTATGGGAGCCGTACTCTTAACAGGTGGCGCAAAGGGGAAACGTTCAGCTCTACCTCACGCGCGCATTATGATCCACCAACCGCTTGGTGGTTTTCAAGGACAGGCCTCCGATATTGAAATACATGCACGTGAAATCGCCCGCGTCAAGAAGGAATTAAACCACATCCTTGCATCTGCTAGCGGTAAGAAGCTTGAACAGCTAGAAAAAGATAGTGATCGTGATTTTTTTATGACTGCAGATCAGGCACGCGAATACGGTTTGATTGATGAAGTATTCGAGAAGCGCGCTGGTAGCAAGAAGTAGTTTTTTAACCCTTATTATCGCCCTCTGTGCAAATAGAAATTATTCTGGATCACTATTTCTTGAATTATACTTTGCCTATTCCTTAAGGTTTAATACTGCGCTATAATCACCAAACGGCTATTAATTTCAGGGAGTTACAGTGACCCGTTCAGTAGATAATAATAAAAAAGTCTCATTGCAATGCTCCTTCTGTAATCGCGGACAGGAGGAGGTAAGAAAGCTAATCGCCGGACCTTCAGTATACATCTGTGATGAATGTATTGACCTCTGTAATGATATCATCGCAGAGGAGGGGGAGCAGGACGAGGCAAAGGTTCCTACATCACGACTACCAACACCGCATGAAATAAAGAATTTCCTGGATCAATACGTTGTCGGCCAAGATTACGCAAAAAAGGCACTCTCAGTTGCGGTGCATAACCACTACAAGCGAATCGAACTACGCGGACAGAAAAATGATGTAGAGCTATCGAAGTCGAACATCCTCCTACTTGGTCCAACTGGCTGCGGAAAAACATTGTTGGCGCAGAGCCTGGCGCGCATTCTACAGGTGCCGTTTACTATAGCAGATGCCACCTGTCTGACTGAGGCGGGGTACGTGGGGGAGGATGTCGAAAATATCATCGTCAATCTATTACAAGCCTCTGACTACGATATCGAACGCGCACAGCGCGGCATCGTATATATAGATGAGATCGACAAGATCTCCCGCAAGGCGGAGAATCCCTCTATTACTAGAGATGTGTCAGGCGAGGGGGTGCAGCAGGCATTACTTAAGATGTTAGAGGGCACTGTCGCCAGCGTTCCGCCAAAAGGTGGCAGAAAGCATCCGCAACAGGAGTTTGTTCAGGTCAACACACAGGACATATTATTTATCTGTGGCGGAGCATTCGTAGGGCTTGATGATATTATTAAGCGCAGAGTCGGCGAGAGGAAGCTCGGATTCGGCGTGCAGAAGAATGCAGCAAAAAATGTTGTCGACATTCATGACAAAAAGCTTAATGTGTTGGGCATGGTGCAGCCTGAGGATCTGTTAAGATTTGGATTAATACCGGAGTTCATCGGACGATTGCCGATGCTAGCATCTCTTGACGAACTTGATGAGACCGCCTTGATAAAGATCTTAGTAGAGCCAAAGAATGCTATTACTAAGCAGTATAAACGGTTATTTGAAACTGAGGATGTAGCGCTTCGATTCACTGATGATGCGCTAAAGGCGGTAGCAAAGCAGGCCATCGAACGAAAGGCAGGGGCACGCGGTCTAAGAGCGATTCTAGAAAACATCATGCTTGACTTGATGTTCGATGTGCCGTCTGAGCCTGAGATAAAGGAGATCGTTGTCTCTGAAGATACTATAGTCAAAGGAGAGAAGCCGATCGTGGTCTACCAGCACCAGGCCAAAACAGCGTAGCAACTAAAACACAGTTAGTCTAAGTATTGTAAATTATTTTCCAAATAATCCTTAACTATTGCGATTTCCTTACCGCTAAATTAGCATCATAACTATAGTGGAAGTGTAATTGTCCACTCATTTATTTTAGTATTATCCGGTTTTATGAAACCATCATTAATAAACCCTGTTCCATTATTGGCATTGAGAGAGCTTGTTGTTTTTCCACAACAGGTAGTACCACTTTTCGTCGGTAGAGAGAAAAGCGTAAAGGCTATAGAGGAGTCACAGAAAGAGAATAAATACATCATGCTTGCAGCGCAGCGCGACGCCCGCACTAGCAACCCAGGCCCAAAGGATATCTATAATATCGGGACCATGGGCGAGGTCGTACAGCTAATACGGCTTGCTGATGGGCCTATTAAGGTATTGGTGGAGGGCAAGGGCCGAGCCAGAATTAAAAAATATACTCAGGAAGATGAGTTTATGATGGTCGAGGTGGAGGAGATAGTACCACCATCAGAGGTTTCAACTGAGCTACGCGCATTAATGCGTTCAGTAAACGTGACCTTTGAAAATTATGTGAAGCTCGGGAAGAAGGTGAACCCTGAGATGATCATGCAGGTCAACGCAATTGAAGATCCGTCCCGTTTGGCGGATGCAGTTGTAGTTCAACTTAATATTAAGCTTGAAGATAAGCAGGAGATACTCGAAACGATTCCACCGCAGGAGCGGCTTGAGAAGATTATCGGCCACATGAAGAGCGAGATCGAGATCTTGCAGGTCGAAAAACGCATCCGTAACCGCGTTAAGAAGCAGATGGAGAAGACGCAGAAGGAGTACTACTTAAATGAGCAGATGCGCGCTATCCAGAAGGAGTTAGGTGAGAAGGATGATTTCCGCAATGAGATGCAGGAGCTTGATGAGAAGCTAAAAACCAAAGACATGCCGGACGAGGCACGTGACAAGACTGAGAAGGAGATCAAGAAGCTTAAGATGATGTCACCGATGTCAGCCGAGGCTACAGTAGTACGGAACTATGTTGACTGGATGCTCGGATTGCCTTGGAATGAGGTCTCAAAGGATGAATGGGATATTCATAAGGCTAAGGCAGTATTAGAAGAGGATCATTACGGCTTAGAGAAGGTTAAAGAGAGAATTCTTGAGTATCTCGCAGTCAATCAGCTTGTTGGTAAGATTAAAGGCCCGATACTCTGTTTAGTAGGGGCTCCTGGTGTAGGAAAAACCTCTCTTGGGAAGTCAATCGCTAAGTCAACTGGGCGTAAATTTGTACGTGTAGCTCTTGGTGGCGTGCGTGATGAAGCTGAGATACGAGGTCATCGTAGAACCTACATAGGTGCATTGCCCGGTAAGATTATACAGTCTTTGAAAAAAGCAGGGACGAGTAATCCGGTATTCTTATTGGATGAAATCGATAAGATGTCGACTGATTTCCGTGGAGATCCATCATCAGCGCTGCTCGAGGTACTTGATCCGGAGCAGAATGACTCATTTAATGACCATTATTTAGACTGTGATTATGATCTCTCAAAGATCATGTTTATTACAACTGCTAATACTCTACATACCATCCCACAACCTCTCATGGATCGTATGGAGATCATAAGCTTGGCAGGTTACACCGAGCTTGAAAAAGTAGCGATTGCTAAGAAACATCTTTTTGCTAAGCAGCTTGAGGCCAACGGATTATCAGAGAAAAACCTTAGCGTAGATGATGAGGTTTATCATGAGATGATCCGCCGCTATACTAGAGAGTCTGGTGTTAGAAACTTAGAGCGCACGATTGCTACTTTAGCGCGTAAAGCAGCGGTCGAGATCGTAGAGAAGGGGAAAGAGCATCAAGTCAGAATTACATTGGCAAATCTACCATCATTCCTAGGGCAGCCTAAGTTTAGATACGGAGTAATAGAAGAGAATAGTCAGATCGGTATTACAACTGGATTAGCTTGGACTGAGAAAGGCGGAGAGCTCCTACAGATTGAGACTACAACATTGCCTGGACGTGGACGTCTTATCATTACCGGTAAGCTTGGTGATGTAATGCAGGAATCTGCGCAAGCTGCATTAAGTTATGTGCGTTCACGATCTGATATGCTTGGCTTGCCGCGTGATTTCTATAATAAAGTTGATATACACGTGCATGTACCTGAGGGCGCTATTCCAAAGGATGGTCCGTCAGCTGGTATCACGATGGCGACCTCTCTTGTCTCTGCGCTTACAGGGATCCCGGTTAATAAGAATATTGCTATGACCGGTGAGATCACACTGCGCGGTAATGTACTGCCGATTGGTGGATTAAAAGAGAAAGCTCTTGCTGCGCATCGCGGCGGACTTAAACGGATAGTTCTGCCGAAGGACAATGAGAATGACATTGAGGATATTCCGGCAACAGTTAGAGAGGTGCTTGAACTGATACCGGTATCGCATGTAGATGAGGTGCTAGTTGAGGCGCTTGAATGCGAGAATCCTCAGGATTTCGAACGCATACTAGATCGCAAGTCTATCCGTGACGAGAAGCTCTTTAGTCCGATACGCGGCTCTGACGATGCCGAGGGGCAGGGGGAGAAGGAAAAGAGCTCCACAGCGACGGTAGTTACGCATTAGACTAAATCTACTGGGACCGGGCTTCCAGCCAGAATATGGACTTGTAGGCAATTCTTGCGGGCTGGAAGCCCGCGGTCCCAGTAAAGCAATGGTAATAATTAAGATCTTATCCGGAAGAATATCATCCCGATTCTTGACTCTTTAATAACTTAATAATAATCTCTCTGAGTTCTCTTAACTCCGCTCTTGGGGTTAGGTTTTTGGGCGTTTAGCTCAGTTGGTAGAGCGCCAGCCTTACAAGCTGGATGTCACAGGTTCAAGCCCTGTAGCGCCCACCATAAGTCGGGTATGTAGCTAAGTGAGAAAGAGCGGTCTAGTGCTTCGCCAAATAAGTTTTTTCACGTATAGCGCGCAGCATTGCCCCAGAT
>CAZKXU010000011.1:0-52076 GCA_964556665.1 uncultured Bdellovibrionales bacterium
TCGCCGCAACCCTAATTCCGTCGTAGTATTTCGACATATTGAGATGGCTCATCCAGAGGTAAGAAATCTATTGCTGCAGATCATGGAGGACGGACACCTTACAGATGGTCATGGCAAAACAGTTTCATTCGAAAATACGGTCATAATAATGACGGTAAGTTTGCCGCAAAGAAACCTCCAAGGCTCTCTGATAGGCTTTAGTGAAGCAACTCCCTCCTCTAAGATTGTAGAGGCATCAGAGCTTGATCAGATCCTGGATAAAACATTCACACCGGAGTTCCGTAACCGGTTCTCAGCGGAGATACTCTTTAATCAACATGACGCAAACACTCTTAGGAATATACTAGATACAATGATCGCAGAATTTAAACTCCGTCTCGCACAGTATAGTTTAATTCTAAATATTACAGACGACGCCGCCTCTTCTTGGATAACTTCGAGCTTGAGCTCAAGTGCGCCTGTTTCCGCCCTACGCAGACAGTTTCAAGAAGCTGTTGAGGATCCTATCGTCGAACTCGTACTTCGTGATAGACCGCCCCCTGGTACGATAATAAGCATTGTAAGCGATTCTGATAGAGACACTCTGGCTATGCAAGCACAGCCTATAACATAATGGGAATTTATAAGTCCTTTATTATACAATGTTTTGACAGAGCCCCTTCATTCGCCATAATATTACCTAATGAACTGGCCACTTGATCATGTAGGAATCGCGACCGATGACTTAGATAAGAGTATCTCGCAGTATCAGAAAGATCTCAGTTTTAAGCTTGAGCATAGGGAATTGGTTAAAGACCAAAAGGTAGAGGTAGCTTTTCTTAGACTTGAGAACACTCTAATTGAGTTAATTGCTCCAATTGACGACAGTAGTCCTATAGCAAAGTTTTTAAGTACACGTGGTCCAGGCTTGCATCATATCTGCTACAGGGTAGCAGATATCAGAGCAGAGCTTAGTAAACTCGCTGCGCTGGGCTACAAGCTTATCGATGAAACACCTCGAGTAGGGGCAAAGAAAAAGCTAATAGCATTTATTCACCCCAAAAGTTTTGGTGGAGTACTGACGGAGCTCTGTCAGCATGTCTAAAAATAAATTAAAACTAGCTATCGTTGGCGGATTTGGCGCGATGTGTTCACCTATGGCACAACACCTTAGACCTGCCAGCCCTGCACAGGTAGTTACCGTACATGATCGCGGCAAAACTTCTGCTCACCATAACGCCGCGCGTAGAAATTGGAAGCTTCATGGCGCCTCTTTTGTAAGCAGCATCTCCGAACTTTTTCATGACCCCGGTACGGACGGAGCGATCGTTTGCTGCGGCAAAAATGGTGATGATGCAAAAATTATCTCGCAGATTGTCGCTACAAAGGGGGCTAAAGGAAAGTTCATACTGCATTTATCTACAGTAAGTCCACGTTTTGTGCGTGCCGCAACGAATTACTGTCGCGAGCATTTTATCCGCTATGCCAACTATCCATTGACCGGTGGCAGGCTTGGTGCTGAAAAAGCGACAATGCTTATGTTGGCCTGTGGAGATGAAGAGCTTTATACACTACTCTCCTCGACACTTGGCTGCTTTGCTAGACCTCGTTATATAGGCGCGAGTCCTTTTGCAGGAGCAGAAGCAAAACTTATCAATCACTTAATGGTCTTTAACGGGCTAATGGGTGTCTGCTCGGCGGTGGCACTGCATACTGAGTGCTTCAATGCTGGTGAGTTAGGTGGTACTACTCAAACAGATTTCTTTGATTTCTTGAATCTTGGAGCCGGTAGTACCAAGCAATGGGATATCGTAGTGCGCAAAGGTATTATAGCAAACGACTGGAACTCCGGCTTTAATATTAAACATGCCTTGATTGACGCGCTATATACGGCAGACCTATGCCTTGAAAAAAAACTATCATTAGTTTGTGCACATTCTGCCATTCAGGTTGCACTATGCTTTGCATATGTAATTAAGGAATATAACGCCGATATCGCTAGCCAAGCTATCTTACGTGAATTTATTGCTAACCGCGCTGAGCCTATGAACCGATTTATCGCTAAATACTCAGCTCATATGACAGACATTAAGCAGGGCATAAATAATGTATTAGCCTCTATGCCTGTTGCAATCCGTAAAAGCGCGATGTTGAGTGTGACAGGGCGAGCTTTTGAGTTATAATTACTCCACCTGAGAAAATCCGCGTTTCCCATCTATATTAAAGAGCTTCTCACAGTGCACCCAGTTAAGGCCGCAACCCTCAAGGCTACTTAGAAGCTGCAAGATCTCAGCGGAGCTAACAGCACTCTCTGAAAGATACCGTACACAGTATAAATCTATGCGATCAAAATCAGCTCCTAACTCAGAAACACTAACCCCACGATTTGCTATAGACTCAAGGGTGAAAGCCCCTAGCTTATCCGGAGGATTAGGAGTCGTATCGCTGCGTACAAATAAATCAAGCCCTATCAGCTCACTGGTGAACTCCTGTGCGGCAGCAAGGGGCTTCGTTTCAATAAAAATACTTTGACCGCGAAGTTCGGAGTTAGGTATTTCCCCTTCAAAATTTCCAACTATGCTCTCGGCATATTTCATAGTTGATAAATCTCCTCCTAAATCAGAGGTGCACATTCCAGAACTCAAACACTTCACCATGGCTCGCTGTATATATTCAGCATGTGCGAAGAGGCCAACATGTTTTAACAACATGATGCCCGAGAGCAGCAATGCGGTAGGATTGGCAAGCCCCTTTCCGGCGATATCTGGAGCAGATCCATGCACAGCCTCAAAAACCGCTACTCGCTTGCCTATATTGCCTGAAGGAGCTACGCCTAAACCACCGATCAAGCTTGCACAAAGATCAGAGACTATATCCCCATAAAGATTAGGCATCACCATGACATCAAATTTTTCAGGACGTGCTACAAGCTGCATGCAGACATTATCAACCAACATCTCGTCCGCTTCGAGCTCAGCATATTCTTCCCGTAACTTTCGGAATACCTTAAGAAAAAGCCCGTCTGTTAATTTATGAATATTAGCTTTATGAACACAGGTTACCTTGCTTCGTCCCTCCCGTTTCGCGAACTCAAATGCATATCTAATGACGCGCTCTGCTCCTACGCGGCTTATCAGTTTTAATCCCTCCGCCACCTCAGGAGTCTCCATATACTCTATACCTGCATAGGTGTCCTCGAGGTTTTCTCTGACAATTACTACATCCACATCGACATATCTGCTTTTAATTCCTTCGATTGATTTGGCCGGTCTAACATTCGCGAACAAGCCCAATTTTTTCCTAAGCCCAACATTGATGCTCGCATGCCCAGCTGCCGAAGGTGTTGTCGTCGGCCCTTTAAGTGCCAATCCAAACTCCCGCACTAAACGCACTGTCTCGGCAGGCAGGCCATCACCTTGCGCTTCGTACACTGTCAATCCTGCGTGCGCCTCCACCCATTCAATCGGCACAGCCGCAGCATTGAAAACGTACTGCACCGCTTCTGCCACCTCAGGGCCAATCCCATCACCTGGAATAATAACTGCCTTAATTTTATCTGACATCTGTATTTATTCTAATTTGTCTAAAGAATTCAAAGTCTTACTAGAGTACCATATTATTTTGTTATGTTCAATTAAGGTGCTACAATAATGAGGCATTAAGGAAAAACATTATGAAAAATATTTCGGTACTATTCGTTACTACCCTACTCCTTGCCAGTTCAGCCTTTGCTATTAACGGCTCAGATCTACAGTGCTCCTATCTTATCAAGGAGTGCTTTGCATATAAGGAAAATGCTCAGAGAAACAACTGTTTCTTCTCTGCGGGCAAACATGCTTTTTGCGAAGGTACGCAACTTGGAAAACTATCGATTTCCCGCTGGAGTCTCTCTAGTGGATCAACTCCGCAAGGCGCTCCGGCACTTCTAGGAGCTAGCGTTGTTGACCAGCAGTGTCTAGCAAACTGTGATAATCAGTGGCTAGGCAAGCTTATCAATGGAAGTATTAAAAACAGTGACAATAAAAATATTGAGCTCTGCTATGAAGGCTGCAAAAGAAATATGTCCTTAGAGATACTCCGTCCATAACTAAGAGACGCTGACAGCATGTTTTTCCATGATCTATAAAGCCACAGAGGAAAATATTGAGCGCGCTGCTATCAGGCTTAAAGCTGATAATTTAGTAGCATTCCCCACAGAGACAGTTTATGGACTCGGAGCCAACGCCATAAGTGCTGAAGCCGTCTCAAAGATCTACAATGTAAAGGGCCGACCGATATTTAACCCGCTAATAGTCCACATCGCTTGCGCTAGCGACTTAAACCGAGTTGCCAATATTCCAGCAGAATCGAAGCTTGAGCAACAGATCAAGGCTCTCCTTCCATTTTGGCCAGGTCCCCTATCAGTTGTACTTCCACGCAACAGCCAAATTCCGGATATCGTCACCGCCGGTCTAAATTCTGTTGCTGTCCGGATACCAGCTCATGCGGTAGCATTAAAGCTGATTAAAGCTGCAGGTGTTCCGCTTGCCGCTCCAAGTGCGAATCCCTCCAACTACGTAAGCCCCACAACCGCCCAACATGTAGAGAAAATATTAGGAGATAGGATAGATTTTGTCTTGGACGGTGGCCCAGCCAAGGTTGGTCTTGAATCAACAGTACTCTCACTTTTAAACCCTATACCGGAGGTGCTAAGACCTGGAGCTGTCACCCTGGAGCAATTACGTGAAATACTTGGAGAGGTTCGACTGCACAGCAGAGCATCTTCAGCAATCGGTGCAAACATGCGCCTGCTTAGCCCAGGCCAACAGGATACTCACTACTCTCCCCGTACCAAACTAATTTTTCGGCATGAACTCTCCAGCATAAAACAATATGAGCGCGTTGGCTTAATTGCTTTCTCTGCCGATGGAATTGGAGAGCATAATTACTCTCTCATTAATGTGCTAAGCTCAGACAACAACTTATCAGAGATAGCCTCCAAACTCTTTAAAGCTTTACTTGAAATGGACCAAGCCGGACTTGATCTGATAGTAGTCGACTCTTGCAGCGAGGAGGGAATAGGACTTTCGATTATGGATCGGTTAAAGCGGGCTGTTGGTGGAAATATTTAAAGCTGCTATTTCCCAATTTTACCCATACTTTGTCTATATTTCATCATGCCAAATTGTGTTATACTGAAGTCAGTATGAATACGCACGATCTTGATAGAGAGGAGCTAGAATATCGTGAGATGGTTTCTAATCTTACCTCTAGGGCTCACCAATTGGTTAGCTTGGATGCAGAGCTTGATTTTTCTACAGTACTGAATATCCTCATTAACCTACAATATTCACCGATTGAGAGACTACAGCGTGGATTGTGGTCTAATGCCACACTAAGGCACTAGGGAAGATGGCAATGCTTTCAGAAGATCATAAGGCACTCCTTCGTTCGTTTAATCAGTTCAATGTGAAATTCCTAATTATCGGTTTGGCGGCAGCCAGAATCCAAGGATCTACTGTTGTAACACATGATATCGATCTATGGTTTGAAAATTTAGGATCTCAAACTTTTGTGGATGCACTCAAAAATATTGGTGGATTTTATGTGCCGCCATTAACTGCCGGAATGAATCCTCCGATGATTGGTCCAAGCAAGTTTGATATTTTCGACATAGTAACAACTGCTCACGGATTAGATAGCTTTGAAAAGGAATATGAAAATTCTCTCATTATAAACCTTGACGATATTCCTGTTCATATACTCCCACTTGAGCGAATTATTCAAAGTAAACGTCATGCAAATAGAGTCAAAGATCGAGCAGTGTTGCCTGAACTAGAAACTGTTTTAAAAATTACTAAAAGTCAGAAATAAAGGCTTTTCAGTATTGTAGCGGGGCTACTTTTTTGCTGTGTGTAGTAGCAGGAATCGAACTGGACTGCTATTTATAGATTAGCCCCCGCACACCCAGTCCAAAAGGGTATGTAAAATTACATAATACTGGCGGAAGATATTTTGGAGTTTATAAGGTTATAGAGCTGTCTTAATATTACCTTAGGGGCTCCATAGGAGATGATTATCTTCTTATCTCAATCCCTCTCTATGCAGTAAATATTGGACTTTTCATTTAAGATCGACTAAGACCAGCTGTATGATACAAGAGAATTCTACAATTACCGGTGTTCAGATTAAGAGCTTAAAAACTAACAGCGACGAGCGCGGTTTCTTTAGAGAAGTTGTGCGTGTAAGCGACCCATTTTTTGAAGGTGAGCCTTTCGCACAGTGGAGCCACAGCCGCATGATCAAAAATGTCGTCAAGGCTTGGCACTATCATCATGTGCAGATTGATTGGTGGTATGTGCCTATCGGCAGAATTATGACTGTGCTCTTCGATAACCGTGAGGAGAGCCCGACATATAAAACCAAGATGGAGTTTGAGATGGGTGAAGAGGCTCCACTATGTGTAAAAATTCTACCCGGTGTGCTGCATGGCTGTAAAGTATTAAGTGCTGAAGCTCATTTAATGTACATTACAAGTGTTACCTATAATGCCAACGAGGAGGGCCGTTTCCCTTACAATTCATCTTTGGTTGGACAGAATTGGGGCGATAATGTTATTGTTACAGACAACGATAAACGCACTTTTGTGCCCACTTCTATAAGGAAAATGATATGACTCAAGCCTATATAATCGATGCAGTAAGAACCCCTCGTTCGAAACGCAAAGGAAAATTCTCATCTGTTCATCCGATCGATCTATTAACCTATCCACTTAACGCTGTAGTACAACGAAATAAGATCGATGCAGCGATGATCAATGATGTTCCGGTAGGCTGTGTTACACAGACCGGGGAACAGGGCTGGTGCATAGCAAGAGCTGCTGTCTTAGCAGCCGGCTGGCCGATCTCTGTTCCAGCCGCTACGATTAACAGGCTTTGTGGCTCTGGTCAGCAGGCGATCAATTTTGCCGCTATGGGAATAATGAGCGGCAACTATGATATGGCCGTTGGTGCCGGCGTAGAGCATATGACTCGCTGCGCTATGTTCAGTGACATGGGCGGAGAAGAGAGCCCGGCACTAAAGAAACAGCACCCCGATCTAGTTCAACAGGGAATGGCTGCTGAGATCATGGCCGAAACTTATAAAATTTCCAGAGCACAGCTTGATGAATTTTCATATCACTCACAGATGAAAGCTAGTAAAGCTCAGTCTGCTGGTTATTTCGATAAAAGCGTCATAGCAGTCCCATGTAAGGATGAGAACGGCAACGCCATCACATTATCTAAAGATGATAATATCCGTGCAAATACAACGATAGAGGGACTCTCCGGATTAAAAACTGTATTTAAAGAAAATGGGGTCATTACTGCTGGAAATGCATCAGCCATCGTAGATGGCGCAGCCGCTCTTTTATTAGCGAGTGAAGCTAAAACTAAGGAGTTAAAACTTAAGCCTCGCGCACGGATAGTTTCAATGGCTGCCGTAGGCTCGCCGCCTCGTATAATGCTAACCGGTCCGATAGCGGCTTCAGAGTTAGCTCTAAAGAAGGCTGGGCTCAAGGTGTCAGATATCGATATCTGGGAGATCAATGAAGCTTTCGCTCCTGTCCCTATTGTGACTATAAATGAGCTAAAGATAGACCCAGCTAAGGTTAATGTTAATGGCGGCGGCATCTCTCTTGGTCATCCACTAGGGGCGACAGGTGTTATGTTAGTTAACATGGCGGTTGATGAGTTGGAACGAAGTGGAAAGAAGCGCGCTCTTATTACGATGTGTATCGGATTGGGCATGGGTATCGCGACTATTATTGAGCGGGTGTAAGTTATTGGGACCGCAGGCTTCCAGCCCGCTACGTAGTAGCAGTTAATTCGTTTGCGGGCAAGGATGCCCGCGGTCCCAGGAAAGAAGTTTTTTATTCTATAGGAGAAACTTATGCGAACTATATTAAATCTTGTAATTGCAACTCTTCTCTTTTCCTCAGTTACCCTAGCCGAGGATATCAATGCGATCTTCTCTAAGGTAAATGAGCTAGTAAAAGCTCAGAACTACACCAAAGCTCTTGAGGAGCTTGGTTGGGCCAAGAAGGAGATTGAGAAGATGAACTCTCAACGTCTTACCTCTTTTTTCCCTGACTCACTGGCTGGATATACAGGTGGTCAGACCAAGAACAATTCGGCTCTGGGGCTAACTCAGCTAGAAAAAGTTTATAATAAAGGGGAGACGAGTGTTACCCTCACACTTACAGGTTCTACAGGTGGTGCAGGAGCTAATTCTGGATTAGGCGGCATAGCTGCATTCGGCCAGATGGCAGCTATGATGAATCAGGGCGGAGAGGGCCAGGAAACATTTAGGCTTGCAGGAAAAACAGCCACGCTAGTTCAGGAGCCAGGATCAGATCAGGCCGAGTTGACGGTATTTCTAGATGGCGCGATGTTAAAACTTGAGATGAATGGAGGCGCCAAGGCCGAGGACCTCAAGGCTATGGCGAACGGACTTAAGTTAGAGGATTTATATACATATTTAAAGGGCTAGCCTGTATATCCCATAGACTCAGCAGTGGGAAATACATATCCTCAATAAGTAGGTGAGCAAACAGCATGCTCAGTTTTGTCAGCTATCTCATCAATTAAAATTAATTCGCCTGAAGTGTACAACATAAAAAGATTAGACTCTCTTTTTTCTTGTATAGTAGCCTATTATATCTAATAATTTAGGCACTATCTGCTGTTTCTAAATGACGCGTAGCTTATTTTTGAAACAAAAGAATCAATGTAAATTAGGAGACTGCATATGTCCCAACGATTCTTCTTACTTGTAATACTGCTATTAATATTTAATACAGCCTCAGCCTTAACCCTTAAATTTAAGATCCAAGGAGATGGCGATAAATCGACCTACACACTTGTAGCACTTGATCCAAGCGGGGGAGAAGCAATTACTAAGCGGGCCGGAGAGAGTGGTGCGGTAACTCTTAGTGGAGTCGTACGTAATTCAAGAGTTGTGCTTTTAAATGATAGTAACTATGAAAATTCCGTTATCTTTGCTCTAAAAGATAACAGTAAGTATAAGTCAATTGGAAACAGGACAGGTTGTGATAACAACGACTCGGCCGTTATGGCCGTTAAGAGGAATGTTCGATCTGATACTGGCCAGATATTAAGTCTTAAACTTAATGTAGGTCAGAGGGTTTATGTCAAAAATTCCAAACAAATTGCAAATAGAAATGCTTTCGGCGGAAACCAGGCTAGTGCAATTTTAGATTCTAGTTGTAACTTCTCTGGTGTAGGTAGTAGCTCAATCTCATCAGTGCCTCTTATTACTGCAAAGAGGCGTTTAAAAATAACTGCGGAGGATACAGACGGGGATGGGCTGAGTGATACAACCGACAATGACGACGACAGCGATGGAGTCGATGATGCTTTCGATCCAGATAACGATGGCGATGGCATCCCTGACATTACCGATGATAATAACGATCAAACTGAATTCCGTGTATGGAACTTTCAACAGCTGCATCTAGACATTGGCGATGCTTATAATAGCCAGGTAGTGTCTACTACAACTGAAATAATCGATAACGCACTTAGCACCTATGGTGGATTGGCTATGCAGGTTATCGAAGGCGCGAGTGTAGAGCTAAACTGCGGTGCAGCAGGTTCGGGTTTACCGTACTGCACCTCTGGAGGTACAGGTCGATTGCGTGAACCTTTTCCTTCCGGATTGGCTCTGCCTGATGATGTAGATGGAGACGGTGATGGTAAAGGTACCATTACTGCAGGAAATACCGGGGACGCACAAATTGCGCCAGGAGCAAACTCATCAGAGATACAGCCGGGTGATACCTTTATTCAGGAGGTAACTGATGCGGAATCAAAGATTACTGAGTATGTAGGGATGATAAATAGTGTAGTACATGATGTGCCAGGAATTGTCTCGATTCAAACTGCGCTTGGGACAACTACCTTTTCATGGCCTACAACTGCCACCTCACCTGGCTCTATTAGTAATCCTATAGCTGTTCCATCGGCAGGTGATGTTTCTGTTACAATTACTACCTATTTGCCGCACTACATGACACTATCTGGAGTTCGAGTAGTACCAGCAAATATTCGCATGATAGCGAATATTCCTAATGGGCCGTGCACGTACGATTCTATGACCGGTCAGTGTAGTGGTAGCGCTAGTGGGCCAGGACTATTACCAGGATCACTTTATTCTAGTCCCAGCACAGGTTGGACAGTAGATGGAGATGGAGTTCAAAGTGATACGGCTACAGACACAATTGAGGGTGAAGACAGCACAGTAACTTACAGTATGAATCTAACTGGCAATGGTGGAATTACCGGCTGGGATTCAGGTGAGCAGGTAAAGGTGCCGATTCAGTCCATAGATAATGATGGAACAACCGCCGCGATTAATGTGTGGTTTAAGCGACAATAGGATTGATACTACACAAATATTATTCAGGAAAAATGGGATATCCAGCTTCTTAGCTTAGTCCAACAACGTCATTCTGTCTTGGTAGCCTGCCTTTCACTACTCGTTTATATATACTTCGATGCATCACTAGTATACACAACTCCACTACCAAACCACCTAAATCTATTGTCTTTTTGCCTAAAAATTCAACGGAAACGGAATGTCATGCAGCCAATGTAACAGTTAAAGGCCTCGATCGAATTTGAGTTAGCGCAATAAAATGTGATAGCCTCGCACCGTAATTTTTTAGTAACTCTATAGTGGACCCAAAAGCAGTAACCAAGCCATTATTAACCGTAACAACTACCACAGATCGTGATTGCCGTGGGTGTCAAAGTCGGGAAGTTAGTTACTTAGGCACATTACTGGGCCAGATCATTAAGGAACAAGCTGGCGAAGAGTTTTTTGAGCTAGAAGAATTTGTCAGACTACGTGCCAAAACATTGCGAGCAGTCTTTGAGAAAAGTGAATTTCAAGATCTCGCCACCAGAATTTCAAAACTCGAACTTAATGATCTTTCAAATCTTGTAAAATCTTTTAGTATTTTCTTTGGGCTTACAAATGTAGCTGAACAGCGAGAGCTGGTTCGCCAAACAAACTCTAGCAAAACAGGGAGTGGCTACTTCGAAGAAATTTTTAACGAGAGAGAGATTCCTCTCGACGATCTGTATCCTGTTTTGGAACGGGTGCTAATTGTAGCAGTATTGACAGCACATCCTACCAATTCACAACGCGGCACCGTTACCGAACACCTAAACGAAATCAGAGAACTTTTGGGTCCAATCACAGACAGCGTTACTATTCTCGATCAAAAAACAAAAGAAGCGATTCTTCTCAAAATTGAAACGCTATGGAAGACGGCATCGGCGCGCAGTGAACGACCGACCATAGCAGACGAAACGCGTAGATTCTTAAGAATATGCAGGGATAGCTTGCTTGGTTTGATACCGAAGGTATATGCAGAGTTGGAAGGCTCAATAGGAGCCTTCTATAAGTTAGCAGCAGTAAAGTTAGCAGCCTTTTTTCGTCTCGGCTCTTGGATCGGAAGTGACGGTGACGGCCACGAAAAAGCCACGGCCCAGGTATTGCACGAGACTATCTGGGGGCAGCGAGATTTTATCATTCGGCATTACATCGAATATTGTGAAAAACTAGGAGCTGACCTTAGCCAATCCTTTCAACCAACTGGAGAGCTAGCACAGAAACTTGATTCGATTCCACCACAAGCCAGGTCTCGAAATAAAAAAGAGCCATGTCGGCAGTTTCTGTCAGGCATAATTTTGCGACTAAAAGCTACTTTAGAATATCAGGGCCAAGAGCTTCCTTCACAAGATGGCCAAGTCCTGCGCTATGAAAAGGCAGAGGACTTTCAGACTGATATGCTCGTGATTCGAGATGCTCTTCTTAGCGAAAACTGCACACGCGCGGTGAAGCACTTACTGGATCCGTTCATTCGCGTTATCGAGGTTTGCGGATTCCACCTAGCAACATTGGATGTGCGTCAACACAGTGCTATGCACGAAAAAGCTATTAGTGAAATCCTTAAAGATGCGCGCCTTGGAGTTAGTTGCACAGATTATCAGGCGCTTTCAGAGGCAGAGAAGGTGAGACTTTTAAGTGGGATTTTGGAATCTGATCATGACTGGCCAAACAGCACTACTTATACCCCCAATACGAAAAGTATTTTAGATAAGATTGATGAAGTGCGCCAGGCTCGCACACTAATCGACGAGCGCACAGTCGGAAACTATGTCATTAGTATGAGCGAAGCTAAAAGTGATGTGCTAGAGGTATTGGTTTTGCTTAAGCGTGCAGGATTATGGAACAGAGAGTCTAAGACAAACATTAATATCATACCACTTTTTGAAACCATAAAAGACCTAGAAAATGCGCCTACAATAATGCAGGCTCTGTTCCAAGACACGAGCTACCAGGCCTATCTTAAAAGTTGTGGTGGCGTTCAGGAGATAATGCTTGGCTATTCTGATAGCAGTAAAGATGGAGGCTATCTTGCATCACAGGTTATGCTCCGCAGAGCCCAACAAGAGTTAACTAAGCTAGGCAAGGACCATAACATAAAAATTCGTTTCTTTCACGGACGCGGAGGAAGTACGAGCCGCGGCGGAACTTCCTCTGCTTATCAGGCCATCTCTGCGCAGCCCTCCGGAACCTTAGATGAAGGCATGCGTCAAACCTTTCAAGGTGAAACTATAGACGACCGCTTTGGCAACGAAAAGGTGGGTATTAATACTTTACGGCAGATATTTGGTGGTGTTTTTGCCCAGTGCTTTCCGAAATACAGAGATACTCCACTTGACAACGGTGAGCCTTATTGGAAAGAGGTTACCGACACCTTGGCACAGAGTTCGCTACGTACGTATCGCGCGCTAGTTTATGAAGATCCCGGTTTCGCTAGTTTTTTTTCAGAAGCGACTCCGATTAGAGAGTTGGCCGAGCTAAATCTTGGATCACGTCCAGTGCGCCGTAATGGGAGGAGCCTCGATGAGTGTGTGTTTATCCCCGAGCTTCGTGCGATTCCGTGGGTTTTTGCTTGGACTCAGGCACGTGTGCATCTTACCGCTTGGTACGGGGTTGGAACCGCTTTAGATCAATTCATGCAAACAGGAGAGTCCGGGAAAGACAAGCTTAGAGCCATGTATCGAGACTGGCCTTTTTTCAAGAGCATGATCGACAACTGTGCTATGTCAGTTTTTAAAGTTGATTTAAATATGTTTGAACATCACGCTTCCTTGGTCAAAGACGAAGCTCTACGTAATCGCATTTACGCTAAAATTCGTGCTGAGTATGAACTCACACGAAAAGTGCTCAGTCAGATTAGGGGCGAGCGTGAACTCCTTGAGAACGATCCCGTCTTGCATTCAACTCTTAGCTTGCGAGAGCCATACATCGACGTTTTAAGTTTCTTGCAGGTTGAGACTTTAAGGCGACTCAGAAGCGCAACGCCAGACCAGCGTGATAGAGATCAATTAATTATGCTCTTTCGGGAGTGCACTACAGCAGTCGCTGCCGGAATTAAAAACACCGGGTGAACAATTAAAAATTAAAATTTTAAAATCTATTAAAATATTAAAATATATTAAAATTTAAAATTTTTCTCAGCCACGACGATAAATTTAAATAGGTTTAAGTAAGACAAAACAAGTGGTTGAGATAATTAGATGATAAGATGATTAGATCTATTATTGGACGAGGCCATAGGCAACAAACGAACACGATCTCCGAATACATAGGTAAGAGGAGTGAGAAGGTCTATGAGTTATCATCCACGAATAGAGAGTGAGAAGTTTGCCTCGTTTCTAACTACAAGGACGAGGAATTCTGAACTTTGGTTTATAAACAACAAACCACTAGAGTATTCAATACTAGGGTATGCAGCTAAGTATGCGGAGCGGTACGAGGTAAAGCTATATGCCTTGGCGATAGAAGGTAATCATACCCAGGGCCCGGCGCATTTCCCTAAATGTAACCGTTCTAAGTTCATGCGCGACCTAAACTCGTCAATAGCTAGAGCGGTGAAGCGCCTTACTCCAGAGTACCCAGGGGGTAGATTATGGGCGAGACGATACTCCGCTGAATTTATGCCTGGTGATGCAGACATAGAGGATCGATTCTTTTATACAGTACTACAGCCAGTACAGGATGGGTTAGTTGAGAAAATATCAGACTATCCGGGTTATAACTGCTTTCATGATGCTATTCATGGGATAAAGCGCAAGTTTAAGGTACTGAGAATTGGAGCTTATAATGATGCCAAGCGGTTCAACCCAGCGGTAAAGATGCAAGACTACATGGATATAGTAACTTTGGAGTATGCAAGACTTCCAGGGTACGAGGATCTGACGCAGAAAGAGTATGCGAAACTAATGCTAAAGAAGTTAGAGGAGCGTCGGGTTAAAATAGTTGCAGCGCGTTATAAGGCTGGAAAAGGTTTTGCAGGGAAAGAAAATCTTATAAAAACGGCACGTGGAGCTAGGCCTAAGAGTACCAAAACATCGACGTCTACTAGTCATCGTCCACGAGTTCTTTCTATATGCCCGGAACGTTTGAAGGCTTGCAAGGAGTGGTATTTTAAGATCTATTTCGATTATAGAGACGCTTCTAAGCGTTACCGAGAAGGGGAGCAAGAAGTAGTTTTTCCAGATGGTACTTATAAACCACCGCGCTCACTCGATCCGGTCTGGACCCAGGGGGCACCGCCGCTAACCTAATTCTTAATTTCACGCATTGCTCAGCTATAATTACCCTAAATTAGGCAAAGAACTGACAATATACTGTGTACTGTGTATGGTGAGATTTATTGCCTCCTAAGCTTAATTTAGTTGTTCGGTTATCGACGTCTGTGAGAAATATTTTTGGCCCACAAGAAGCGTGGTCTTGCCCGCAAACGAATTAGTTGCCACTACGTAGCGGGCTGGAAGGCTGGAAGTCCGTGCTCCTAGTTAATCAACCAACTTCGTAACTTTCCCGCCCTTAATCATCTTCATAGCAAAATCGACGCCCTGAATATCCCCATCTTTGTTAAACCACCAGTCACCAAGAATCCCATGGAACTTAGTATTATATAAATAATGACGTATATCGTCCCCGCTATGAATCGCCTGGTGTAAAGCCCGAAAAGCTTCAAATGAAAAAACAAATAACATATCCCCGAAGTTAAGCTTTCCGTATTTAGCCTTGAAGCGCGCCAAGACTGCCTTACCGTCGACGCTCAAAACATCGTCAGAGAAAGGAAGATCAACAAAGATGACTCCCTCCATTAGACTTCCAGCCACATCACGTAATGCTTCACTGCCAGGCCAATACACCCCATATATTGGAAGGTCGATCTTGAGGTTCCGCACCTGCTTTAATACAGTCAGAAAGGTAGCCTCTGTCTGGCTATTTATAAATAAGGCCTCTATTCCTTTCCCTTTTAAGCGCAGCAATGAGGCTTTATAATCTACATCATTAGTCAGGAAATTTTCATTTACTACCTTAACCCGACTATCATTATTTCCATCCTGAAAACTTTTTAAAAATCCCTGTGCATAGTCTGTCTCCTCACTAATTACACCTACTATCTTATAGCGAGGCGCCATTGATTCAAATAACTTCCGCCCTGCGGCAGCATCACTCATCCATGTTCTAAAAATATAATCTCCCGCCTGAGAAATTGCAGCGGCTGAGGCGCTAGGCGAGATTACGATCACCTTAGCTTTCTCATAGATATTCGCTGCTGAAAGGAGCGCTCCACTACAAGCAAAACCGATCACATATTGAATCTTTTCTACATCAACTAATTTATGTGCAACATTAACAGCAGCTGTACCAGTACAGGCGTCATCTTGAAAATCAAAGCTATATTTACCTCCTGCCAACTCCTCGTTCGCAAAAAGAAGTGAGCTGCGGATATCAGCGCCATATGTTGCAGCATTGCCTGTAAGTGCTGTCGAAACACCGATCTTGAACCTGTCTGCTGCGAAGGCAACACCGGCTATTAAATGAGTCATTACAATTAGATAGATAATCTTTTTCATAATTCAGAACCTACTTTGTACAACTATGTAAGTCAAGCTAAACCTTATTTCGCTGCAGGTCGACCTGCGGAACGATCTGTATCTGATTCAGAAATCAGAGATCAGTTATCTGCTGCCGGCTACTCAGCTAATCCAACTCCACTAAAAACATCATCAAGCTATGGTGGATTTAAATAAACCTTACCATTTCCAGCATTTGCTATCGCCGCCTAGATGTGTAATACTCCTAAACATTGGGACTAGGCTGATATTTACCTACCATGTGAATTGTCAGTAAGAAAACCTATTATTCCGTTAGCAACGTTTATAATTCAGGACATCTAGCCCCCCGGTACGCAGGCTCTGATTTTCAGGCATGTAGGCGATAATCCGGTTGATGCTTCACTGAATTAATTTCATCTGTTGCAGCTAAATTTAAATCGCGTCATTTTAAACGAAGTCGCCGATATAGGCTGCGCTGCTTGCTGTAAAGAGCATGTTGAGCATGGTTTAATGCTCTACGGTAGCCAATCTTAGCGACTTCCTTAGTAATTTTAACAGTAATTATACATGGGTAGATATTTTATTTTTGCAAAAAACTAATCTTGCTCATAACTAACAAGGAAACTATGGATTTTTCAACTTTTAATTTTAATTCACATATTCAGAAGGTTTTAGCTGAGAAGCAGTTTTCAGAACCGACTAAGATTCAGCAGCAAGCTATCCCATTTGTAATGCAAAAAAGGGATCTGCTAGGCTTAGCTCAAACAGGCACGGGGAAAACCGCAGCATTTGTACTGCCGATGCTTGAGCAGCTTGCTCTTAATAAATCACGCAAGGTTAGAGCATTAATTTTAGTTCCAACCCGTGAACTTGCACAGCAGGTACAGGAGGTCGTACGTGATTTTGGAGATGGTTTAGGCATTAAAAGTACCTGTATTTTTGGTGGTGCTGATATGCGCCGTCAGGTCGAGAGGCTACGCAACGGTGTAGATGTTGTTGTTGCTTGCCCTGGCAGACTGCTAGATCATATGGACAGACGTACTGTTGATCTGAATGGACTTGAGTATTTAGTTTTAGACGAAGCTGATCAGATGTTTGATAGAGGTTTCCTTCCATCTATCCGTCAGATTATTGGCCGCATTCCTAAAAAACGTCAGACTCTTATGTTCTCAGCAACGATGCCGCAGAATATTAATAAACTGGCACAGGAGATTTTAACTAATCCAGCACAGGTCAAGGTTGATAGTGGAGCTCCTGCTAGTACCGTGTCGCATGCGATCTATCCGGTTAGTCAGGGGTTAAAAACCGATCTTCTTGTACAGCTCTTGAAAAAGACAGATACAGATTCCGTATTAGTTTTTGTCCGAACAAAACACCGCGCCAAGAGCGTAGCGCGACATCTTGAGAAATTAGAATTTAGTGTAACAAGCTTACAGGGGAACCTCTCTCAGGGAAGACGGTTAGAAGCTATGCGTGGTTTCAGAAGCGGAGAGTATCAGATCATGGTAGCTACAGATATTGCTGCTCGTGGTATTGATATTTCAAGCATCTCGCATGTAATAAACTACGATATTCCAGATACTACCGAGGCCTATACTCATAGAATCGGCAGAACCGGACGTGCTGCTAAAACAGGGGACGCGTTGACTCTTGTTACATCAGCCGATGAACATATTGTAAGATCCATTGAACGTGTATTAGGAAAGAATTTAGAGCGCAGAAAAATGGAGGGCTTTGACTATAAGGCTGCACCAACTGCTACAATGCCTCGCCAGGAGTTTGGCAATAGAGGATCAGGACAGCGCGGTGGCGGATTCCGGGGTAATAATCGTGGCTCTGGAAATCGTGGCAACGGCGGATTCCGCGGCAGAAGTGAGGGTGGATTTAGAAACCGTCGCAGAGAAGATCGCGGCTGGTCAAATGAGGCTAGATCTTAGTCAAAAGTAAGTGTAACTGAGTGCACTGTAACTTAAATTATTTCCATACAGGGAGCGGACGCGCCTGGGCAGCGCACTGCCCAAGCGCGTCGCGGTCCCAGTAATAAGCTTATGGTGTTAAGTTGCGGTCTTATTTTTATATATTGACATATATCAATATATGGCCGATACTAAGACTATATGTCTCCTGGTATTCTTGAAACTTACCATGCCCTAGCCGATCGTTCACGCTTACGTCTAGTCGCTGCACTTTCACATGGACTCCTAAATGTCCAGGAACTAACTTCAATTCTAGAGCTTAGCCAGCCCACCATAAGCCATCACCTAAAAATTCTACAGAAAGCTGATATTGTACTCAGCCAACGTGATGGTACCTGGATATTCTATCGTCTAAATGATGAATCTCACACTGCTACATCACAGATTACCGCACAGTTCATAGAACTAAGTGAAAATATGCTAAGTGAGGATGACGATCTAAAAGCAATAATCAAATCAGATCAGAAAAAACTTGCGACTGTTGTAAGCAGGCGACGTGACCGTACTAGAGATTATTTTGAAACAGTTGCAAAAGGCTGGTCGAAGCTACGTAACGAAGCCCTAGGAGATACCTCCTTTATCGATAGCATAATTGAACTAATCCCTGAAAACGGCACTGTTTGCGAGTTAGGTTGCGGCTCAGGTGTTCTACTTGATCGAATTACTCCAAGAAAAGGGGAAACAATTGGTGTTGACTATTCACAGGGCATGCTTGATGAAGCACGTGAATTATTAGGCAAGCGATCAACTCAGGTAGAACTACGACTAGGCTACTTAGAACATCTTCCGCTTGGTGACTGTTTAGTTGATTTAGCAGTCTCTTATATGGTAATGCATCATCTGGCAGAGCCGCAAATTGCTTTGATAGATGCCTGTCGCATCATTAAACCAGGCGGCAGATTGCTGATTACAGATCTTACCCCGCATAAGAACGAAAAGCTGCGCGAACAGTACTCCCATGTTTGGTTAGGATTTGAACCAAAACAGTTTAAAAGCTGGGTGGAGAAAACAGGCTTTACAGAAGTTGAAACTACCTTGTTGGGTGAAAACAATGAGGCATTTTTATTAAAAGCTGTAAAAAAATAATTTTTTGTTTTTAATTATATAGGAGCAAATATGAAACAGGATTTTGTAGATTTTAAAGTAAAAGATATAACCCTAGCTGATTGGGGTCGTAAGGAGATTGAAATAGCCGAGAAGGAGATGCCTGGTCTTATGGCTCTTCGTCAGGAGTACGGCAGCTCTAAGCCGCTTAAAGGAGCTCGTATAGCTGGCTGCCTTCACATGACAACCCAAACTGCAGTTCTAATAGAGACCCTCATTCATCTCGGAGCAACTGTACGCTGGTCAAGCTGCAATATTTTCTCAACCCAGGATCAAGCAGCCGCGGCTATTGCGAAGGCCGGCATCCCTGTTTTTGCTTGGCGCGGTGAAACGCTTGAGGAGTACGATTGGTGCATTGAACAGACTTTGCGCTTTGGGGACAAGGGCCCAAACATGATCCTCGATGATGGCGGAGATTTAACCATTCTTGTACATCAGAAACACCCTGAGTTACTCAAAGATATTTATGGTATTTCAGAAGAAACCACTACAGGAGTGCATCGCTTATACCAGATGCATGCCAAGGGTGAACTGAAGATTCCAGCATTTAATGTAAACGATTCGGTAACCAAATCCAAATTTGATAATTTATACGGTTGTCGTGAATCATTGGCTGATGGCATTAAACGTGCAACTGGCGTAATGCTAGCTGGTAAGACCATCTGCATTGCCGGCTATGGTGATGTAGGTAAAGGTTGCGCTCAATCAATGCGCAGCTACGGTGCGCGTGTTTTAATCACAGAGATCGATCCGATTATCGCGCTGCAGGCTGCAATGGAAGGTTACCAGGTTGTCACAATGGAACATGCTGCTCCAATAGCAGACTTATTCGTCACAGCAACCGGCAATGTTAATGTTGTTGCCTCCAAGCACTTCAATGCAATGAAGGATCAAGCTATCCTCTGTAACATTGGCCACTTTGACAGCGAGATTGACATTGCTTGGTTAGAGAAAAACTGCACCGAGAAAAACATCAAGCCCCAGGTTGATAAGTTTGTATTCAAGGATGGCAGAGAGGTAATTGTTCTAGCACGCGGAAGACTAGTAAACTTAGGCTGCGCTGCAGGACATCCAAGTTTCGTCATGTCCAGCTCATTTACTAACCAAACCTTGGCGCAGATTGAGCTCTTCTCAAGGAAGGGGGATTATAAAGTTGGTGTTTATACACTGCCTAAGATTCTAGATGAGAAGGTAGCAAGACTTCATATCGGCAAGCTTGGAGTTGAGCTTACAGAACTTACCGATGAACAGTCTAAATATCTTGGTGTAAAGAAAGAAGGCCCTTATAAGCCTGATTCGTATCGATATTAAAAAAACTGGGACCGCGGGACGCGCCTGGGTAGTGCACAGCACTACTTCCAGGCAGCGTAAGATAAATGCTTGCGAAGCAAGCCTCAACAAGTCCACGCGAAGCGTGGTCCAGCCCGCTTGGTCGCCATTGCAAGTTAGACCCAGTAAGTCAGTAATTAGTTGCCAGATGTTCCGATCTGGCAACTAATGCAGCACCATCGGATAAATAAGATCAAACTTAGGAACTCCTACCTCGAGGAACTCTCCAACACCGGATTTAAAGGTATAGCTGCCTACCATATACCCGATCGGGTCGTGTATCTCTACACCGCTTGTATACTTAAAACTCTCTCCAGGATTTAGAACAGGCTGCTCACCAACTACACCAGGCCCTACGACCTCTCCTAGCTGCTCTCCTCCAGAATTAATAATCCAGTGACGTTCTAAAAGTTGAACGGTATGCTCTGAGAGGTTCTCAATTGTAATCGTGTAGGAAAATGAGAAGAGAGCCCTATCCGGATCGGTGCGATCGGGAATCAATTTAGGTAGTACTGAAACTTTGATACCGGAAGTGACCTCACTATATGTTCTTGTTTCTGTGTTCATAGATATTCTTTCTAGAGCCTTACCGATTGTAATGTTTTTATTCAGAGAATAGACTAGCAGAGAGAATGGAGCTAAGAAAGGGCGGATATAACGATATAAAACGTATAACTGAGGAACGCTGGTGCAGGATCCGGGAGCATTCACATTGGAGCAGGTTTTTTGAGATTATTAGCCTACTTGAGGCCGAGCAGCTAAAGACAACCCAAATATCACTGGATGGAGACTGCCCTACATTAGGAGGCTCTACCAAAATAACTGCTACCTCCAAAGAGCTGATTCGTGAGGCAATAAAGCTTCTAATTCCCTGGAGAACGGGACCCTATTCCCTTTTCGGAGAGGTGATTGATGCTGAATGGCGATCATTTATGAAATTCGATCGCATCAAGCCACTTCTGCCCAACCTCACAGGGAAATCAGTAGCGGACATAGGTGCAGGAAACGGATATTTTAGCTTTAGACTCTCGACTTTAAATCCTGCTTCTATTGTAGGATTTGAACCGATAGATCGCTGCCTGTTGCAGTACACCCTTCTTAATAAATTTATCAATCTACCAAATATCTCACTTGAACCGCTTAAACTTGAGGAATTGGATCTATTTCCTCATGCCTTTGATCTTATCCTCTGCATGGGAGTCTTATATCATCAGCGCGACCCAAAACTAGCTATCAGGAAGCTGTGTACGGCGCTAACGCCTGGGGCGCAGCTAATATTGGAAACAATAGTACTACCAGGTGAAGGTCGAGCTTTAGATCTGGATGGTAACTCTGAGCGTTATGCTATGATGCGCAACGTTTGGACGATTCCAACTGCTCAGATACTAATAGACTGGTGTGAGGAAGCCGGACTGAACAATATTAAGATTAAGTCACTCGTTCCTTCTTCGACTCTCGAACAACGCCGTACCGAGTACGCTCCCTATCAGAGCCTTTCCGACTTTCTTGATGCACAAAACCCTGAAAGAACTGTTGAAGGGCATCCTGCGCCATGGCGGGTGATTGTCATGGCAGAAAGGTAATAGTAGAATTTAATCCTTACAAAATTATGATTATCAAAGTAGAAAACCTATACAAATCCTACCAATCACATATTCGCCGCCAAGGACTATTGGGGAACATCAAAGATCTTTTCCAGCGCGAATATAAAGAGATTAAGGCAGTAGACGGCATATCATTTGAAGTAAAGCCCGGGGAGCTACTTGGCTTTATCGGTCCTAATGGAGCCGGCAAATCTACCACTATTAAGATGTTAACAGGAATTCTTAAACCAACGTCAGGCAGGATCGAGGTGGCAGGCTTTGAGCCTTTTAGTCAAAGAAGAGAGTATACCAAAAAGATAGGTGTTGTCTTTGGACAGCGAACCCAGCTTTGGTGGGACATAGCTGTGATTGAGTCATTTAATCTTTTAGCCAAGATTTATGCGGTATCAAAAAGTGACTACGAGAATAGACTAAATATCCTTAAGGAAATTTTAGGACTTAGCGAGTTCTTACATACACCGGTACGTAAACTATCACTTGGACAGAGGATGCGCTGCGATCTTGCGGCAAGCCTACTGCATAACCCTCCCCTGCTCTTCCTTGACGAGCCTACTATTGGTCTTGATCTGGTGGCTAAAGATAGTATCCGGGAGTTTTTGCACCGTATAAACAAGGAGTTTGGCACAACGATCCTCCTTACAACACACGACCTTAAGGAGATAGAGCAGCTCTGCTCACGCATTATCATTATTGATAAGGGACACCTTATATATAACGGCTCGATAGAGAAGATAAGAAATATGCCGGGCTTGAAACGGCATCTTTTAGTTGATTTTCCAGGTGCAGCTCCGTTGGAGGAGCTTAGATCAGCGTTTAATTCCAGAGTAACTTTCACTAAGGAAAGTGAACGTCGCCTAATAGCTGATTTTGATCCGCATAATATGCCGACCGTGGAGCTAATCAAAGAGGTTGTTAAAGGGTACGACATCTCTGATCTGACAGTAACTGAACCGAGCATCGAAGATGTGATAAGCAAGATCTATCGGGAGGGAGTTAAGGCATGAATATCTCTCCCTACCTTGCCTTGATCAGAAAATCTTTCCTTCATATGCTGGCCTATCGCAGCAGGTATTATACCGGCATTATGACCTACCTACTTTTTGTATCTGTGAATTATTTTATCTGGAAAGCTGTGTATGCCAGTCATAACTTTGCTGTGATTAACGGCTTTACATTCGCAGAGATGGTAACCTATATCAGCGTGGGCTGGATTTCACGCAGCCTCTATTATTCCGATATAGATGACAAAGTTGATGACCTTGTAACTACAGGCCAGATCAGTAACTACCTTCTACGCCCATTAAATTTTCAATGGATGATGCTTTTTGAGGCTGTAGGGGAATCACTGTTCAGATTAGTATGCTTTACCCTGCCGATTGCAGTCGTGATCTTCTCCCTATTTCCTATTAGTGCGCCGGCAAGCCTGATGCATCTCCTGCTCTATTTTCTCTCGACTTTCTTCGGCTTCTGGATCTTTGCTGAGCTTAATTTCATTATTGGACTTGGCGCTTTCTATCTACAATCGATTGATGGAATTATGCGCGCAAAATATTTTCTAATGCAGCTCCTCTCCGGCTTACTATTGCCGCTTAGCTTTTTCCCGACATGGTTTCGTTGGTTCGTAGAGATTCTGCCATTTAAGATGGTAGCCTACGTACCTCTACAATTTTATCTAGGCAAGTTTAACGGGGCTGAGATTGGAGCAGTTTTAAGCACTCAGATCCTATGGATTTTATCTCTACATATTTTTGGATTTTTATTTTATATACGCGCTTTTAGAAGGCTTACGATTCAAGGGGGGTGAGGAAGAATTGTGCGAGCTGCCGCTCGCACCTTGGGCGGATTACCATCCGCCCCTACAAATTAACGAATATTCTCGAACCACCCGTAGGGGCGGATGGTAATCCGCCCAAACGACCGCACGGCAGTGCGGTCAATGAGGAAGATTATATGACAATATATTTCCACTACTTTCTCCAATTCCTAAAATCCAGGATGGAGTATCGCCTGGATTTTCTGGCGAGCATAATCACTAATATGTTCAGCACGGCTGCTGGTCTCCTATTTATCATTTTTCTCGTAGATGGTGAGGTAATTACCGACCTTAATGGCTGGTCGAAAGAGCAGGTGCTTTTCATATATGGCTATTCAATGTTGGCTATGGCTGCCTTCTCACTGGTTTCTATCAATCTTTATAACTTCGGAAACCGTTATGTAATTCAAGGCCAATTTGACCGGGTATTACTCAGACCTCTTAATACACTTAGCCAAGTTCTTTTTGAGTCATTTAATACTGACAGCATCGGAAGTTTTGTAGTTGGTGTAGCAGTCCTAAGTTATGCAGTAGGCAAACTTAATATTACCCTGAATTTCCTCGACCTGTGCTGGCTATTTGT
Organism: uncultured Bdellovibrionales bacterium; assembly: GCA_964556665.1. Taxonomy (GTDB): domain Bacteria; phylum Bdellovibrionota_C; class UBA2361; order UBA2361; family CAZKXU01; genus CAZKXU01. The sequence continues at coordinate 24,366 of CAZKXU010000011.1, forward strand.
AAGCGTATTATCAGCTGCCGTAATCTTAATTTCTGTCTTTGTAATCCTCTCCTCATTTGCGTTTCATTTTGACGATCGGGTAGGCATCACTCCACCCGTCTATAACCTTATTAATTTTAGCCGGTATCCGATAAACATTTTTAATAGAATTATTCAGTTTATCTTAAGCTGGGTGATTCCGTTCGGCTTTATAGCCTTCTACCCGGCTACACATTTTTTAGGCAGTTCGGAATTTCAATTATATTGTTATGCCACACCATTAATGGCCCTCATTTTCCTACTGTTAGCCGGTTTTTTTTGGAGGCTTGGAGTTGGAAGGTATACCTCTAGCGGGTCCTAAACATCAGGACTATTGAAAAAATGGCGTATTTAAAATAACCTAACGCTGTAAGCTAAGTTTGTCCTGGGAAGATCGAAAAATAAATGCGCCATCTTAGCTCAGTTGGTAGAGCATCTCATTCGTAATGAGAGGGTCACGTGTTCGATTCACGTAGATGGCTAATTCTTAAGGAAGCTAGTGAGTGAAGTTGCTAAGCAGATAGCGTTATTTGTAGGAAGCTCTGAGTCTCTCTCGCCAGCACTAAAATGGGCAGGCGGCAAGCGCTGGTTAGTACCACAATTAAAACTTATCTTTAGAAAGCACCAAGCCAGAAGATTAGTAGAGCCATTTGCTGGAGGCTTAGCAGTAGCCCTTGGCTTAGCCCCAAAGAAAGCACTACTAAATGATAGCAACCCACACCTTATTAATTTTTATAAATGCTTAAAGAAGGGCTTGATTATTGATCAGCCGTTACGAAATGAGCGCGGTTTCTTTTTTCAAGAAAGGGAACGGTTTAACAAATTGATCTTGGATAATAATAGTAAAACTGCAGAAGCAGCAGCTCTTTTTTACTACCTTAATCGCACCTGCTTCAACGGATTATGTCGCTTCAATAGCAGCGGACTCTACAATGTTCCTTTTGGCAAATATAAAAATATTAATTACACAACCGATTTCACCCCATATATGCGCGCCTTTAAGGGTTGGCGATTCAGTAACTCTGACTTTGAAAAGCTTAAGATATCAGATTCGGATTTTCTCTATATCGACCCTCCCTATGATGTTGAGTTTACCCGTTATGCCAAGGATGATTTTACTTGGGAGGATCAGAGACGTTTAGCTGCCTGGCTTGGAAAAATTAAGGCGCCTATAGTTGCCTCTAATCAGGCTACCGACAGAGTTGTAAAACTTTATAAAGATATTGGATTTTCTGTGTCCCTAATCAAAGCACCGCGCATGATCGCCTGTAACGGCGATCGCAAACCTGCCTTAGAAATTTTAGCAACTAAGAATATATGAAAACCATTGAGAAAACTAAGAATTTAACCATGCAGCCATCTAAGGTAGCCCCTAAGAAAAGAATCACCAAAAAGAGATGCTGGTGGTGCGGAGATAATCCGATCTATATCGAGTATCATGATAAGGAATGGGGCGTTCCATTGCATGACGACCGGAAGCTTTTTGAGATGTTGATACTAGAAGGGTTTCAGGCAGGCTTAAGTTGGATCACTATATTAAAGAAGCGTGATAATTTTAGAGCTGCTTTTGCGAATTTTGATCCACATAAAATCCTACGATTTAACAGGAAAGATGTTGCACGTTTAATGAAAGATGCTGGGATTATACGAAATAGGCTTAAAATTGAGGCTGCCATTACAAACGCTCGTTGTTTTCTTGAGGTTCAGAAGGAGTTTGGGAGTTTTGATAGATATATATGGCAGTTTACAAACTATAAGAGTATCAGATCTCCGATACCACCAACAAAAAAAACAATTCGCTCCACTTCTCCTGAGTCCGATGCCATGAGTAAGGATCTAAAGAAACGTGGATTTAAGTTTGTAGGCTCAACGATCTGTTATGCTCATATGCAGGCAACTGGGATGGTGAATGATCATACGGCTGATTGCTTTCGGTCGACTAGAAAAGGCACTGGTACACTGTAAATTAAATTTTCTTACTGGGACCGCGGGCATCTTGCCCGCAAACGAGTTAAATGCTACTGCGTAGCGGGCTGGAAGCCCGCGCTCCGAGTAATAAAATTCTAGGCACCATGCGCCCCGTGCAGAATCTGTAAAACCTCATCAACTGCCAGCATCTGCTCACGCCAGTATCTTTCCGAACCAAAATCCGGAAAGGCGCGCTTAAAGGCCGGATCTTCATACCTTTTGGCTATCCATGCTGAGAAATGAATCATTCTTAGTGCGCGCAGCGGCTCAACTAAGCGCACCGTTTCCCGGTTAAAGCTGCGCATGCTGGCATACGCATCTAACATACACTCTCTCATTTTCAATGACTCCTCATCCCGCCCAGGAACCATAAGCCATAGATCCTGAATCGCAGGGCCACTGACGGCATCATCGAAATCGACAACTGTGAGAATATCACCGTTCCAAAGCACATTACCAAGATGAAAATCTCCGTGCAGCCTCTGGGTCGGTGTCACTTTAAACCAGGGATCTATCAAATCACAAAGCCGCGACCCAATGCTAGACAGGCGCTTAACATCACCGCTAGCTCCGAAACGTTCCTCTAAAAAACGGAGATTATCCCGTCCATAGCTCGTAACTGTAAGTGCTAAACGATGCTTAAACGAGGAGACGCTGGCTACATTATGAAGCCTAGCGATAAGCCGCCCAAGCCGCTCAAGCTGCGGTCGGGTAAGTTCGTCTAATATTCTGCCGCCTATTTTTGGAAAAACTGCGTAATAGATTCCTAAGGACTCAAGCTCTTTTAAGCTTGATCCGTCCTCATGTCGAACTGGAGGAACAACCGGAAGATCGGCCTGCTCCAACTCGTAAAGAAAAGCGTGCTCCTCCAATATCTGCTCTTTACTCCAGCGGCCCGGTCTATAAAACTTTACGACGCGAAAGGCTTCGTAGCGGCTCTTAATCTGGTTATGATCTACCTCAATCTCTACCTCGAAGACCCTATTTTCCAAACTATTTAGAGGCACGATACGACCGCTTGCACGCAAGGCGTAAGCTTCGACCGCTGCAAGTATACGATCAGGAGTAAGTTCAAAGAAAAATTTTGTTGATGCTTCGTTGTCGCTCAATTTATGCCCCACAGCGCGCATCTTTAAACCGTACGGACTCCTCTCTTTTTACCAGAATGACATGAGCATATTCCCCGCTTCCTGAGGAAAAGACTTCACACCACTCTCCTCCAGCAAGGAGAATTGAAACTAGAGGAGCATCGGCGCGCCAGAGTATAGTCTCAGGTTTGACAAGATTAAGATACCCCTCCCATCCGGCAGCTCCGGAGAGCGCCAATGAATGGCTCTCCATAACTTCAGCTGGGGTAACATTGGTACGGCCATCTATAGCAACTTTATGCTCCAGGTTACCTGCTGCATCGCTGAATCGATAAATAAGATAACCGCCGTCACCAAAAACATTTAGAATAGGATGCTTTAAATTGTTCGCCTGAAAAAAGTCTACTGCAGCTACTGGTACAAAGTTTGTAGCTACTGGAGCACTCCAAAGCTGATACAGATTGACTATCATACTACAGATTAGAACAAAGCTTAGCCCCTCCTTTGGTATTTTCACTACAAGATCTCTCAATTTTACAAAGGCCTCGCCCAGATTGCCAAAAGCGTAAATATTTTTTGATTCGCGGCGCCAGAAATTTGCTAGTAGTGAGGCTAGGTAAATATTGGCAAACGGTAGAAACTTAACAAAAGAGAGCCCAGCTAAGGAAAAAATAGCTAGACCTACGAGCTTACTAGGCTCTAACGTACGAGGACGGTGGTGGTGGAAAACAAAGAAGACGATCCCTAGCAGTATAAAGAAAACTGTAGAGTACTGCATCACATGCGCAGGTTGAAACTCAGAGATGCCTGCATAGCGAATCGGATCTCCGGCCTGCTCAAACAGAGAGAGCCATTCTCCGCCAAAATAAGGAGTTACCAGAGTACCTAACAGCAAGATCAATACCGCCTGCGCTGAAAGCTGTGGGTGTTTCTTATTAAAAAGCCAGACAACTACTGCAATAATTCCCAGCACAGCTGTTACATGGGTATTGGCCCAGATAACCATAATGCTGAATAGTGAGAGTTTTTTACCGTTTGAAAATCCTTCAAACATTACGCGATCAGTTGCATATATCAGAAGCAAAAATAGGAGCCACACCAAAGCCTGCGGTCTTAGGGTAAAGTGATTAAAAACAGAGAGTGTTGTATAAATGCCAAGGAGGGTCCCAAAAAAATAATCCTGCGCCATTCTAGAAAAACAATAGGCAAAGGTAAGCGCTAAAAGCGAAACAAGAGCTATCTGTAATGTTAATAGTCCATGGATGCCGAACTTAGTATCAGCCAATGCGTACAGTATCTCACTACTCCAGGAGTAAGCGCGCCAAGGCCGTCCAACTGCGAACATGTTCCAATAATCATGATAGGGAAGTGAACCATGCGCGATTATCCATCTGCCAACAGTGACGTGCCACCATAGATCCGGATCTGCCAACGGACCACATATATATAGCCCAGCAGCTAAAATGGCGCAGAACCACAATATTACACCCATTCTTGAGTCTTCCTTGATTATCTGATACTTTGAAACTGTGGTTTAAAATCAATTGGAGCTCTCAGCTCCCTCCCCTAATCTAACCTATTAGGGTAAAGTTACGAAAGTTACTATATATGAGATTTATATCTATCCTGCCTGCCATACTGTTGCTTCTTCCTTTATCAGCCTTAGCTGAATCAAAGCTTAGCAAGCTCGATCTTAACTCAGACTCCATAACTCACATCTCCTTTTTCGGTGATAGCATCGTTTATGGCATTGGTGATGAGATAAACGATGGAAAGGGGGGGTACCCAAGCCGTCTTGAAAATCGCTTTCCAAGAGCAATATTTGATAATTTTGGCATACCAGGAATCGACTCCTCACATGCTCTATCAAAAGTAAAAAGGGTATTCGCCAAGGGAGCGCCTAATGAGCTATACGACGGATTCATTAAAGCAGACATGATCGTAATAGCATTAGGAGTGAATGACTACTGGGATCGAGAACCTACAGGATTATCCTGGCGAAGAATTAAACGGATACGTAAAGCTATTAGAGAGGGTGTAAAAAGTGTCACAGGGCAGGAACCATTTGTAGCTGTTGCTGCCTTAACGCCAACTATTAGAAGCTCCACACAGAAACTCTTTATCGAAGAGCTAAATAACATCTTACTTCGCGACAGCGCACTAGGGATTAAGCTACGTTTCGATCTTCTAAACAGCTCTTTTATTTCACCAGTGGATGGACTACACCCTACTTCAATGGGCTACAGCCGTCTCACCGATCTTGCTGAAAAGTATCTACTTGGAGGTGCAGTCGAAGATCTACAGAGCCTAAAGAGATAGCATCATTCTAGACCTTATGACGCACCCCTCCAAGATTTCCTCCTTCCGAGGCGTGCCAATCTGGGGCAACGCTGCGCGCTAAGTGACAGAATAACGCTACGGTATTCTGTCACTTGCTATACAATCCGGAGAACGACGTATTTAGAGTCTATGAGAGAGAGCAACTTGTTATAATTTAGCTGAATTTACAATTATATTTTCTAAGATTCGCCTCAATCCGTTTCTCTACGGAACCGAACTCAGGCTTAAATTGATGACCGCTGATTCTTTCAAAGGATTCTATGTAGTGTCTTGAGATCTGAATGCGATGCTCTCTAGTAAATTCAGGAATAGCGCCATCTCCTTTATATCCCTTACTTAAAAGCCATTGCCTAGTAGGCTCTTTATCTAACATTTGTGGAGACTCACCTTTTGCAAAGGCTGTCAGATAGTTCTCCTTAATCCAGTACCGTGAGGAGTCGAGTGTGTGTATCTCATCGGCAAGAAGAAGGTTCCCATTCGGATCCAAGCCAAACTCATATTTAGTATCTACCAGCAAAAGTCCACGCCGATCCGCCTCGATCTGCCCCAGTCTAAAAAGCTGAAGCGACACCTCTCTAATCCGCTCCCAGAGAGATCTCTGGACAAGGCCGGAGGAGAGGATCTCACTTTCAGATATAGGCAGATCATGCTTGCCTCTTTCAGCCTTTGTAGATGGAGTAACTATAGGCTCATCTAACTTCTGCGAAGCTTTCATTCCTGCTGGAAGCTTAATGCCGCTAATTGCCTTACCGGCTTCATAATCACGCCAAGCACTTCCGGTTAGATATGCACGAACAACTAACTCGACAGGAAGTATCTGACAGTTTTTTGCTACTATTACATTTGGATCCGGTATATCAATAATATGGTTTGGCACTATCTCACCGGCGAGTTTGAACCAATGTACTGCTAGTTCATTAAGTACCTGTCCCTTAAAAGGTATGGTTGTCACCACCACATCGAAACAACTTAACCTATCAGTAGTAATTAGATAACGAACATCTCCACTGCTGTAATTATCGCGCACCTTTCCCTCGTACCGATCTCCAAGAAAGGAGAGCGCTGTACGTGCCAACACATGATCAATCTGCGAATTAATATCTTCATCTCGTATCATTTTGTGCAATTACTATTAAAAACCACCACCTGCGCGCTGCGACCGCGAGGTACCTTTTCGTTTTTTTTCGACCTTGCGAGGCTTTAAAGTCTTAAAATTTCTCTTTAAGACTAATATACTCTTTGGCTTCTCACGGTAGCTACGCTTACGAGCAATTTCAAGCGCCTTTAACCCCTTTTTAAAGGACCTGACTGCCCTCTTTTTAAGTGCAGGTTTATGCTTTTGGCCAGCTTCGTAAACAGACTGTATGTATATTGCAATCGCTCTATTATTGCAAATTGAAAGGTACAACTCCGGATTATCTTCAAATTTTAAATACTTAAAGGCACGACTATATGAATCAATGGCGCAACGAACCTCTGCAGCTTGATAATCCCCTAATATCCCATTTTGAAGTTGTGAATTACCTAGCTGCCACATAGCATACCCACGGTGCTGCGAGGATCTCCATGCCCCCTCAATCGTAGCAGCATATTTCAGCAACGGCTCCTGTGATGCGCCTGCTGCATGCCTCCCTGTCACCAAATTTGCTATATAACGTGCCGTTTCACCCTGTGGATCAAAAGAAACAATTATATCCTCTATATCAGAGATTAATTGCAACCTCATCCGCTCTGGCCACTTAGCTGGAATGGGCTCTAGCTTGAAGCCAAGCTCAGAGTAACGCAACCAGGTGCTATCTCCCCATACAATTCCCTTAATCTTATTGCCGCTGCTAAGGATTTTCTGCACATCCTCATCGGAGTTAACGGGTCGGTAAAAGCGTTTAGCATATAGTGGAGAATTCGCCGGTAATGAGGAATTGAGCCACTCCCGAAATACCCTTGTACGGGACTCGAACTCATCGTCACTAAGCCGCGCCATTAGGATAACCTCACTTTGAGAGGCACTAAAGTTATAAGAGAAAATTGCACAGATAGCTGTGAGTAGTACGCCCATCCCCAGTACAGGTAGAGGGATCTTCCAACTCTCAAACCTAACATTATAAAGAAGAAGGACTATCAGTGGAAAAGAGAGGAGCTGCGCTAAAGAAGGATCTACCCCCTCATATCTCAGTATAAGAAACAACGACACTGCTAACAGAGACAGAAGTGCCCCGCGATTTAAAAAGATGGCCTTCAATGAGTATAATTTAAACTGAATCACCTGAGCTTAGATCGCTAAGCTTAGCTTTAAGTAATGAATATAGATCTAGCTTGTGCCTAGGATCAAGCATCTCTGAGAACTCACTCTTTGATATGCGAATATAAAGCACCGAGCTGGCATTAAGAAGCTGCTCTAAGCGCTGCTGGCGCTCCAGCTCAGCAACTTCGACTACCTCAGAGGAACCTCCTAGAAACTCAACTACCAATTTAGGCTCATCGGCTTCATTAACCACTGTAAAGAGACACTTATTGCTCTTAGCCCAGCTCTCTAGGCTCAACTCGCTTTCATGCAGATTACTCGGCAAGCTGCCGCCACAAGCGGCCAACACACTCATCTGTGGAATTACTCGCTCCACCCCGAAAAAACCGGATAAAAGCCGAAAAAGCTGGGATTCTTCAACTGATATACCTATCATTACTTACATTATCTCATGGATAAAAGAGGCTCGCAAAGGGAATCTGTACGAAGCGCTCGAATATGGTATTATGTTTCAGATGTCATTACTCGATATAAGAATATACCCGGATCCAGTCCTTAAGAAGACCTCCACTCCGGTAACATCGTTCGACCGGGAACTATCTACACTTATTGATAATATGTTCGAGACTATGTATGAGAGCGGAGGTATTGGACTAGCCGCACCACAGGTAGGGGAATTAAAACGAGTAGTCGTAATAGACACCTCCCGTAAATGTACCGAACCAATGGAGTTGATCAATCCTGAAATTATCTCTCGCAGCGGAGAAAGCACCACTGAGGAGGGTTGCTTGAGTATTCCTGAGTACCGGGAAAGCATAACACGCAGTTCCGATCTCACCCTTAAAGCGCTTGATCGCAAAGGCAAGCAGATAGAGCTCGAAGCCAAAGAGTTGCTTGCAATATGCATACAACATGAGATCGATCATTTGGATGGAATTTTAATTATCGATCGGATTAGTCGACTGAAGAGGGAGTTATTTAAAAGCTGGTTCAAGAAAAGGCTGAAGGAATAGAGATGAACGTACTGTTTCTGGGAACTCCTGAATTTGCCGCCACGATCCTTAGCTCTATTTTGGAGTCTGAAAAGTTTAAGGTTGGCGCAGTTGTAACACAACCTGATCGTCCAGCCGGACGAAAGATGAAACTAAAACATTCAGCCGTCAAAGAATTAGCCTTAAAATATGAGCTTCCGATACTACAGCCTGGGTCGATTAAGAAAGAAGGAGAGGTATTTTTAAAAGAGCTCTCTACCTATGGCCCGTTTGATGTCGGCGTCGTAGTTGCGTTCGGTCAGATTTTGCCAGTTTCTCTATTAGATCTCCCTAGCGCAGGCTGCGTTAATATCCACGCTTCATTATTACCTCGCTGGCGAGGTGCAGCGCCTATTCAACGCGCAATCATCGCTGGAGATACCGAAACGGGGGTAAACTTAGTCAGGATGGAGGCGGGACTAGATACAGGTCCGATCTATTCAACAGTCAGAATTCCGATTGAAGCACATGATGACTTCGGATCAATTCATGATATCTTGGCCAAGACAGGAGCAACATTACTGATTAAGGAGCTAGAACTTATCGCTAAAGGGAGGATTAATCCGCTTCCCCAGAAAGGTGAGGCCACATACGCCGCTAAGATCTTAAATGAAGAGCGTATGATAAGTTGGGATTCTCCGGCACAGCAGATATTAAATCAGATTCGAGGACTCTCTCCAGCACCGGGTGCATTTACATTACTTAAAGGTAAAAGACTTAAAATTCTTAAAGCCTCAGTTAAGACGTCGTTTGGCAGGAGAAAGATGATAGCGGGTGCAATAAATCGAATTGACCGTTTTGGCCTAGAGATTACATGCGAAAAGGATGTTCTATCAATAGAGGAGCTGCAACTAGAGGGGAAAAATCGGCTACATATAACTGAATTTTTAAAAGGAGTCAGTATTGATGAAGATACTGTTTTAGGTGGATAATTACTGAGCGTAATTGCTCAAAAAGTGCTGGCTGAGCGTAGATCAGACTGGGAGCGCGGGCATCTTGCCCGCAAACGAAGTAAGAGCTACTTATTTGCAGGCTGGAAGCCCGCGCTCCCAGTGCCCACACTTTTTGAGCAATTATTACTGAGCAATATATGCCAAAGAATAAACTCATAATAGCGCCATCAATCCTAGCTGCTGATTTCGGTAATCTTAGGAGTGAAATTACTTCAGTAGAAAAAGCCGGAGCTGACTGGTTGCACATAGACGTAATGGATGGAAACTTCGTTCCGCCGATTACATTTGGAGATAACCTAGTTAAAGTAGCGAAACATACTTCAAAACTGTTTCTGGATGTACATTTAATGATTGTACGTCCTGAAAAGCATCTTAATACCTTCATACAGTCCGGCGCAGATCGAATAACTGTACATCAGGAGACCTGCACACATCTCCACCGCACCCTAACCGAGATAACCTCGATGCAGATCGCCAATGGAGTTTCGCTCAATCCAGGTACTCCGATAAGCTCCGTTTTTGATGTACTGGATGTCGCAGATCTGGTATTAGTAATGACAGTAAACCCTGGCTGGGGTGGACAAAAATTTATTAAGAACTCTCTAAAAAAAATAGAGGCTCTGCGCGCCGAAATCAGCCGCCGAGGAACCAAGACGCACATTAGCGTTGATGGTGGCATCAATAAGGAGACGGCAAAACTATGCGTCTCTGCTGGTGCCGATGTGCTAGTGGCTGGAAATTATATTTTCTCAAGCAAGAACAGAGCAAAGGCTATAGATAGTTTAAGATGATAAAAAAGACACTACTAGTACTACTAGCTTTGACCTATCTATCCTGCGGTGGTGGCGGTGGCGGTGGCGAAAGTCTCTCTACGGATGCATGTTCAGTTCTCGACATAGGAGCAAAAATAGTAACTGGAACTCAGTGTAGCAACGAGAACTTATCCATCGCCAAGATTAAGCTATTATTTGCAAACGGAGATGAGGGCTTATGCACTGGCAGCTTCATTGCCGACACAAAGGTGCTTACCGCTGCTCACTGCTTCCTAGCCGGACGGGTAGGAAGTGCTGTCGTCACTCTTGGTGCAAGCTCAGCCTTTGCTACGGAGGTTCAATTACATCCAGAGGCACAAATTGTGACACCATTAAATGCTGTCTTTAATGACGTAGCAATACTCACTGTGCCAGCAGCTTTCGACGTAGATCCACTACCGATTATTCTTAGCTCTCTTCCCAAGAGTGGGGATGTAATCTCTGTTTTTGGATTTGGCATCGACGAGAATGGTGAGCTTCTTGGACTGCGTAGTGGAGAGATGAAGCTTAGCTCCGTAACGAACGATCACTTATCTGCGGCCTATGATGGCAGTGGCAGTAATGTTTGCAATGGAGACTCGGGAGGGCCGGCGATCGCACTAGTTGCTGGATCTCCAGGGTTAATCGGAGTTGTTTCCTCCGGAATTGCTCAGGCAAGATGTCTTGAAGGTGATATCTCTCTATTTGCCAATCTTCAAAATCAAAAAATCATTGATTTTATTCAGCAGAATGTGCCAACCTTGGAATTAAAGTAGTAATCGCTTAAAAATGGAGTTACTAACATTTACCATTATCTGCGCCTATCTGGTCGGTGCCTTTCCTAGCGGTAAGGCCTTAGCCTCACTGCATGGAGTTGACATTGCAACACATGGCAGTGGCAATGTCGGGGCAACTAACGTAGCCAGAACAATCGGCAAGAAGGCAGGTTTAATAACACTTAGCCTGGATGTCATTAAAGGGGTATTAGGAGTAGCTTTAGTAAGATCATTACTCGTAGATCCAGTACAGCAATACAGCGCTTCTGTCTTTATAGTAGCAGGCCACTGCTTCTCTCTGCCGCCAATTTTGAAAGGCGGCAAGGGTGTAGCTGCTGCGCTTGGGGTGTTTATTATGCTTACCCCTATTGCTGCTCTAGCTGGTATTACTGTGTTTTTCCTGACATTTGTTGCTACAAGAATAGTTTCACTTAGCTCAATCTTCGCAGCTTTTATAGTACCTATAGTAGTAGCATATCTATATGAAGCGCCTAATCTCTGGATAGCCAGCACTGTTATATCAGCTGTAATTATATTGCGGCATTATCAAAACATTGCAAGACTTAGCAAAGGAGAGGAATCCCAATTTATGGTGCGGTAATCTAACCTCTACATGGAATCAACCTTACAGACGCATCGCTTCTCCTTTACCGGTACAACAGCAGAGTATTTCAAGATCTGGTTTGTAAATATAGCCTTAACTATTTTGACCTTTGGCATATATGGTCCTTGGGCAAAGGTAAGGCGGGAGCGGTACCTACTGAACCACACATTCCTAGGTAGCGTATCATTCGATTACACTGCAGATCCAATAAAGATCCTGAAAGGCAGGATAATAATGTTTGTGGCCTTCGCGATCTTTTCTTTAATCCAGAATTTTATTCCGATTGCAGCCTGGCTTATCTTTATCCTGTTTATTCCTCATGTGATTAATAGAGCATTAAAGTTTCGTGCCCACTATACCACCTACCGTAATATCTCCTTTCGGTTCAGCGGTACTCCGTTACAGACTTTTTTAAAGTCTATATTGATTCCCTTCTTAGCCGCTATACCGCTAGGACTGCTCTACCCCTGGGGTAAAAAAATCGAACGCTCTTATTTTCTTGAAAACTTAAGCTACGGTGGCATTAAATTTAAACTAAACGCCCCTGGTGGAAGCTTCTACATGGCGTATCTTATACCAACATTAGGTATCATTTTTATCTCACTGCTCACTTCCTTAGGAATATTTTTGGTTATGTATCTGATGCAGGGGCAAGTTACTCAGGTACAGGCAACAGCTCTCGGCACATTTATATTCATTTTCCTCATTATAGCACTGCCAACTTTAGTGCGCTCATATATTGCTGTTGCAACCTGGAACGGAGCAACCTTCAATGGTTTCACAGTTAATCTATCCGTTCGATCAAGTGAACTTTGTTACTTACTAATGACGAACATTCTAATCACAGTTATTACCCTAGGATTAGGACATCCGTTTTGCATTATTCGCGCCCGTAACTACTTTGTTGATAGAATCTCACTTGTCGGCACTACTTCACTTGAACATTTCCAGGCCGAACGAGAAGAGGCGATCCGAGCACTTGGAGATCAGGCCGCAGAGATCTTCGATGTTGATGCCGACTTTGGAGTCTAATGGACGGGAGTACTTTTCAAGGGAGTTACTTCGATGGGCACACCTCTCTAGCTCAACAGGTTGAAGTCTATATTTTTGCAAATGGGGATCTACGGATTAGCGCTGAGAACAATATACAAAATACAGTTTATGCTACCGACTATTCTTGCTCTGCACCAATTGCTAAATCAGCTATAAGAATAAATATTAAAGGAGGTGCTTTGCTAGAGCTGCCTTTTGCGGCTGGAGAGACACGCGGTCTTAAGCAGCAAAACAATAGCTGGATGAGGCTTGTGCACTCACTTGAGGAGAAATCCCATCTAATATTATTACTCCTGATAGCGGCAGCAGCTCTTTGCTTTGCTATATATTATTATTTCCTACCTATTACCGTGAGTTTACTTAAACCGCTAGTGCCGCTTTCTGCTAAGGAAGTAGTCGGTGAACAGGTATTAAAGCTCTTAGATAAATCCATGCTTTCACCCTCTAGTCTTTCGAATGAACAACAACAAGCGGCGGTATTCCAAGTTAAGCGCACAGGTCAAGCATTACAGCCGCCCTTGGACCTAAACATATATATCCGTGCCTGGGGTGGCAGGAAATCAGAGGATAAAATAGCAAACGCACTGGCGCTTCTACCGAATACGGTAATCCTAACAGATGCGCTTATTAAATTACTAAGCGAGGATGAGCTTGTGGGGGTGGCAGCACATGAATTAGGTCATCTTGTGCTTGATCATGGAACAGAGCAGCTAATTAGAGCGACGGAGATCTCTATATTATCGGTGCTGCTCTTTGGCGGCGAACCGGGCATGATCCAGGCAAGTGCTCTTTCAGTCTTAAATTCTAGTTTTTCAAGAGAGCAGGAGCGCCAGGCAGATGCATTTGCAGTCTCTTTACTAAAAAAGATGGGGAAAGATCCAAGAGCACTTGCACGCGCTCTAAGCTCCCTCGAGGAACAAAGCCAAGATAAAAGCGAAGACAAAGAGGACTCCCTCTCCTTTCTTTCAACTCACCCAATAACATCTGAGCGTATCGCTTGGATTGAAAAGAATTCAGGTAAATAGTAATGACTTTCTTATGAGGAAACCGCTTCAAGTCCTTCAGAAGCAAACTGCGAAAGAGTACCGTTATCCCAAAGGACGGTAATGATCACCGGCTTTTCAGCTCCGTTCTTTGCCGATCCGGTAACCTCAGTTCTGATATTTTTAATTATACCGTAGCAGCCCTGATTGTTAGAGCGCCTTACCCGATCGTTTACCTTCCATCCTGGTTTAGTAGCCATATTTCTCCTTATACGATAACATTATACCAATGAAGATTACATTAAATGGGTATAGGATTCCAGCTACTATACTCGGATTTACAATTCTTCTCTTTGTTCCATGAGGAAACGTTCTTAGGGAGCGATGGTGGCATTTGGTCGGTCTTAAGTGGAGCAAAAGGTACTGTTTTGACGCTTCAATATGTCCCTCTATTAAGCCTAATTGATCAGTCACTTCAAGCTATTACGCAAAGCAGTGTCTTTGATCTAAAAAACGTTTTTCTTAACATAGGCTCTGGAGCACTGAGCCTATTACTCCTCTATTTTTACAATTATTGTACAAAGCAAACTAAAGTTTAGCTTTAGAACACGCTCTAACTTGTCGAAATTGTTAATATAACCTTCTGACTCAATGTGAGCTGCTTAGGCAATAAGTGGCGCCCTGAAGCCAAGCTCTAGCATCTTTAATTAGTACGGGCAGTAGGTTCAGCATTACAGTTTTATCATGAGGTTAACATAGGTTATGGCTAAGGAATTTCGTAACGGTGGAAATAATCTAATCTGTTCATTCTGTGGCAAGACTCAGGACGAAGTTAGAAAACTCGTTGCAGGTCCCGGAGTTTACATTTGTGATGAATGTGTAGACCTATGTAACGATATCCTAACTGAGGAATTAGACAGCAGCCCTAGCTACGGCAACCGACTTCAGGTACCAACACCAAAAGATATAAGAAAAACACTTGATGAGTATATCATCGGGCAGGATCATGCTAAGAAAGTCCTCTCAGTAGCTGTTCATAACCACTATAAAAGAATTCAAAACAACAGCTCCTCTAGAAAAGATGTAGAGCTTGCAAAATCAAATATCTTACTTGTAGGTCCAACCGGATCGGGCAAAACACTATTAGCTCAGACCCTTGCTCGTATCCTTGATGTACCGTTTACAATCGCAGACGCTACAAGTCTTACTGAGGCAGGCTATGTAGGTGAAGATGTAGAGAATATCATAGTAAACCTTCTTCAAGCTGCTGATTACGATATAGAAAAAGCACAGCGTGGAATCGTTTATATCGATGAGATTGATAAAATCGCACGTAAAAGTGATACGCCATCAGTAACCCGTGACGTTTCAGGCGAGGGTGTACAGCAGGCATTACTAAAAATAATTGAAGGTACACGCGCAAATGTACCACCTAAAGGCGGACGCAAACATCCACAGCAGGAGTTTATACAGGTAGATACTACTAATATATTATTTATAGTTGGTGGCGCATTTGAAGGTCTTGATCGCGTTATTCGTCAACGCGTAGGAAAGAAGAGCTTAGGCTTTGGTACTAATGTAGTAGATATGCAAAAAGCTGATGGCTATATACTTGATCAGCTTGAGCCTGAAGATCTTTTAAAATTCGGTATGATTCCAGAGTTTATCGGACGTGTTCCTGTCATATCAACTCTGCAGGAGCTTGATAAGTCAACTCTAATCGAGATCCTAACAAAGCCAAAGAACTCCTTAATCAAGCAGTACAGACACCTCTTGGGAATGGAAGGCGTAGAGCTTACATTCACAGATGATGCCATGGAGGCTATTGCTGAAAAAGCTCTTGAGAAAAAGACAGGCGCGCGCGGACTACGCTCTATTATCGAACGTCATATGCTGGATCTAATGTATGAGATTCCAAGTAATCCAAGCGTTAAGGAGGTAATCATTACCGGCGAAATCATTCGAGATAATCAGAAAAAGCCGGTAATGGTGCTCCATAACGAGGCTATCGCTGGTTAGTTTTTTTAACCTTTGACTCTTCAAAATAGGTCTGTGCTATCGGCAGAAGCTCTTCAAGCCGTTCAGCTCGATTGCTAGCTGCAGGATGTGTGCTAAAGAATGCGCCAACAGTAGAGGATTCACTTCCGAAAACCTCCTTTGCTCTCTGCCAAAAGGAGATCGATGCCTTTGGATCGTATCCGGCCTTAGCCATAATCATTAATCCAACCTGATCGGCTTCGTACTCCTGAGTACGGTCAAATTTACCTACAAACGCGCCGTAACCTACCATTCCGGTCGTAGTCTCAGCTACATCCCCGGCTAGCTCGGCACCTGCACTTCCCACTCCGGCATAAGCAGCGGCTACAGAGGCAAGCGCACCAAAGAGCGTACTACCCACTGAAACTGCCGATTTGCGAGACTCTATCTCCTCCTGCTCCTCAGAGTGGCCAGCCATGATATGTCCTATCTCATGGGCCAATACTACGGAAAGCTCGTTATCATCTTTCACTTTATTTAATAGGTTGCTGTAAACTACGATAGAGTTTCCATTGACTGCCATAGCATTAACCTCATCACCTGCATCAACGACATGAAGTGGAAAGGTATCTTTAGGAAACCCAGCAGCAACTGAGAGGCGGTCAACGATCTTTTTAACACGTGCTACCTTGGGACCATTCTTTATAGGAGTAAAGCCCTCTTCTGCTATATGGCTTTTGATAACTGATTGAGTAGCAACCTTGTCATCTTTGGACGGTAACACAGCTGCTGGTATCTCACCTGGCTTGATACGACTCTGCACACCGCATCCGGTTAAAACTATAGTCAGACATATTGCTATTTTAGAAAAATCATTAAATCCCATAGAACCTCAGATAAAAATAGATAGATAAAAATGTAAGTGCTGGAGCTATTTCAATATCCATGCCAAAAGCTATCGGCGGCTGAAAGGGATATGTGACTTATAAGCTAACTTATGTACCTAAGAATATTATGTAATTAAAAAGGGACTAATAAAAATTATTACGTTATGAAAATAACCGAGCAAACTATCTGCCTTCGGTAAAGTAAGAAGGTTGAGGCTCCCATGGTTTATCAGTGAGGATAAACCTGTCTAAAGCAACTGTACGAACGACCCCTCGAAATCCGCTAATAGATGCACGCACATCTTCCAAGGCTGCGTCGAAATCTTTCCCTATAGATACAAATTGCAATCGGACTCCAATCTCTGGATAAGAAATATATTCTACAAATGCTGTACCATCCGGCAATTCTGCAGCTAACCCTGCCGCTGGATAGGATAATTCGGCTCCGTCTGTATTCGTATAAATGACTGAGGAGGGTAGAGGTGGGAGTGGTTTAAATAAGGTCCCTTGAGGCAGATGTTCCGTAAGGAATCGGACCTCCGTATCTATACAATCACTTAAACTAATCCGTTCATATGATTGAGTACTATTATCCCAATACGTATATAGATTACTAGAACCGATATAATTAGTGTTTTGACCCTGATGCCACGCGACAGCCCCGAAGCATGTAACTTCAGGTTGATCTAATCTTTCATAATAAAAATTATAAGGAAAATCCGGAGTACATGGATTTAAACTGACCTCTGTGTTCGAAGGAAATGTAGGCTTTAGGGTCCAGCCATCAAATTGCGTAATCCCTGTTGTAGAGCTGCTCTCCCCTACTTTAAATGTGGCTATAAGCTCATCACTGATTTGTCTAAGATCTGTAGTAGCATCAGATCCTTCTGCACACCACGCCTGAACAAAGACAGGGAGAGTCGATTGGTCCTTCGTAGGTATAGCAAGAAAAGTGCCCTCAAAATTAGCTTTATCAGGGGTTATTTTAATCACAAACACCCCTGCGGAACTCTCGCGTATTGGCCAATGAAACCCAGGTGTAGCCGAGAACGTAAGCATCTCTCCACCAAGCCTTGAATCACAAGGTGTAGTTTCTGCTTCGGCACCCCACTGCAGCCTAAGTCTTGAAAATAGATCAAATACAGATCCGCTCAAGGATCTATCCTGATCTATATTCGTCATAGTTTCCCTTGTCACAATTCGAAGATGTACATTTCGATCGTTAACAAAAGTTCCAGGATCTTCAGAGGCGAACAGGAGATGAAATCCACGAGGGGGCTCAAAACTAAGCGAAGTACCTCCAGAGGCAAGAGTTATAGAGTGATTCGTCAGAACTTTAGGAGGAGTAGAAAGCTCTGTTAATGGTGTAGGTTGCGCTTCCTGGGCTGAGGCTAGGGCTGGACTAACAAGACTAGCCATGGACAAACTGCGAATCCAAGGGTATTGAGACAACATGGAGTTTAAATATCATGGAATATACAAACTATCAACACCTCACTTCATACTATAATCTCAAAGCAGTAAGTCGGCACCTTTTTTAGGGAGATTAATTCAAACTACATGTGGCCGGGTGAGACAGCAACCTCAATATTCTCTATCGGCGCAGCCGGCCTGAGATGGGAGGTCTCAGGCCGGCTGGATTCGCCCCTTCAAAGCAGCTGGCACCTGATTCTCGGTTTACGTCGCGCTTCGAGATACCCACTGATACCCCGCGCCAGGGCTAGAGTGAGAAGAATTCCTGCGCCGACCGGCAGCATGAACACTCCCTGCAGTAGTCCAAAGAAGATGAAGAGGAGGAATCCCAGTTGGTGGACCCAATCGACTGGGATTACTCTGGAGAAGCCTAGGCAGGCTACTCCTATACACACGATGAGGTTTACCATTTGACAAGTAGCTCGAATCATCAGCCCTCCTTCCTCCCATCCTGTCACATACCAAGTACGTTCCAGATTCGCGTTCAATGCCCTAGCGAAGTACCGAGCGCTGACCGCAGCCATCACTCCCAACCCGAGCATCAGCCAGGGCTGCAACATCAGCGCATCAAAAACGTGAAAGCCGTTTTTGAACTGCACTAACAGCTGAAATGGGGCCGCGACGACCGCCATCACAAGTGCCCAGCGGAGCTGACGCGATACAAACGACTTGACCTCAGCCTTCATGAGAGTGACTCCGAAAGTGATGTCATCTTGACATCGGCCGAGTAGATCAAATCTCAGGTGTTCCAAAAGAACCTTTTGTCTCACCGTGAGCCGAGCATGAGTGACTCATGCTACACCCACGGCGCAAGACTTCTACCCCATTTAACATTGGTGGTAATTGTATTATAAATATGGTGTTGTTCAAATCAGCTTTGAATTATGATAGCTGCTAAAGCTCACCTGTATGCTGAAATTGTAAACGCCATTAAGTATGGCTTCTAAAGTAGTATTAATCTAAAATAAATTCTCATAATTTCAAATAGTTAAAAAGTAGCCCGGCTCCAAAGTAAAGAAGAGTTTCTTTCGTAGCTTGAAAGTTGAGCGCTTTAAGTGCTACATAATCAAGACTAGGATTAGAGCTGAAAATTTAATCTTCGATTATATCGAAGACTTTTATAATATCAGAGGGTTTCATTCTTTCTTGCTTTATAATAGCCCACTTCAATGGGAGTTAGCTGTAAAATTAAAACCTGAGATCCTGGATATTAGACAAAAGTTTCTTTAGTTAGGTGTTCACTTTTTGGGGAGCAGATCAGATCATGAGCTCAGTCGACTTAGAGCGAATCAAGGGAGAGTTCGCACAGGCCAACCGCGAGTACTCGGAGCGACGAGAGGCGGCGCTCGCGTTCTCATTCACGGTGTTCTATGACGGGAGAGTCCTCGACAACACCGAAGGCATTCGCCATTTCTACGAGACCGCACTGCCGCTGATCCGCGACCGGATCACTTGTTTCGACGTGGACGGCCGAATGAGGTACAAGCGGATCGTCCCACGCGCCTTCAAGGAGCTCGACCGGTGGCTCGAGGTAGCCGACCCCAAGCGGGACAACTATGGCCTCATCTTCGAGAGCGGAGTCCAGATCGGCGATCGCTCCGACGGAGCGCTGCACTTCTACCATTCGGGGACCCTTTACCCAGGATTCCTGCGCCTCATCTTGACGGTCGAGCATGCGAGCAAGGCTCCCGAAGCGATGGTCGGGCTCGCTGTGAAGCTCACGGAGAAGCTCAAGGTACTCGCTGGCTACGGCGGCTACTGCCTCGCGACCTACGCCTACAGCGGCTGGGACAAGGGAGAGCCACTGTACGTGTTGAGCCGAAGATTCAGGGGCGTCGACTTTATCGATCCATATGAGTTCCGAGAGTATCACCAGTTCGGAATCGCGACGGAAAACTGGCTCACGTGGGTAGGTGAACGCTGGCTGGAGAAACTCGGGGGGCGAGCGGGAATCGCGGCTCGGGTCGAGCCGCCTCTCGTGCTGCACGAGCTACCGCATGGCGTGCTGCTGCAAGCCGGACCGGAACCGCTGTGGGGAGACGTCAATCGCAACGAATCGCTCGACGCGTATCAGGCTGCCGGAAAGCTGCTGAAAGCGGCGCGCTTCCCCGTCGAGACTCTGAAAAAGTATGGACCGATCGGGGGATCGGAGAATACTCGCGAGTGGCTCCAGCGCTTCGAGGAGGGCTGAAGTTCTAAAATCTGGAGCCACCCTGTCATGAGGCAAGTCAAGAGAAAAAAAGTTACCTATAGCGATAGCACAGTATCGCGATTTTCTTGACGTAGAACCAAGCACCAGCTTTAGCTTAAGCTGGGTACATTTGAGCCCCAAAATCCGGAGCCACCCTAGAATGTCACTTACCTTTCTCCTTAAAAAAGAATAATGGATGTTATTCTAAGCTGCCTCTAACAGTACTATTTTTAACAGCGCCGACTCACCAGCATCCTAAAAACAGGACGCAGCGCTCATTCTGAGTATACTGCTTAAGTAAGCAACTTTTGCGCCTTTTCCTCGAACTAGTCTATATATGGCTAGTTCGTCTTGGGAAGAGCAGCGGCAGGCTGCGCGCCCTTATTATAAGCACCGTAGTCCAGCCGAGACCGGGCTTTACCGCATAGTCTACCATAATCGAGACGAGCTACCGCGTGTCTGGGAAGACCGCTTTCAGCCGGATTACGGTGTGCTGCGGGACGAGGTTTTAGAAACCCTTGATGCCTACCTCGATTGCGGCATTTTTGCGCATGGCTTTGCAACGGCTGTCTGCGAAAACGAGCAGTGTAAGCTCACCACCCTGAATAAGGGTGTGCCAGCTGCAGCTTTTGCCATTCAAACGGCTGGAGATTCCTTGAATTTTAATCCGCACCTCCATTCCTTCGTCGCCGATGGGGTCTTTGATAAGGACAACACCTTCCACAAACTCGGCTTCATGGACTGTGAAAAACTCACCTTACTCTTTGCTCATAAAGTTCTAGCCGCGATGCTCGAAAAGGGGCTCATCCCGCAAGCCGTTGTTGATTCTATCCTTACGCAAAAACATACCGGGTTCTCGGTCTGGGCCGGTGACACCATTAACCCCAAAGACCAAGATGCAAGATTATTTATCGCGCGTTATATCGATAGAGGCCCCGTTGCCAACTCCAAAATCTCCATCGACGGTGACACCGTCACCTATCTCACCAAAGATGGTTTAACGCATGAGTTTGACCCGCTTGAATTCTTAGCTCGTATAACTCCACATGTAGCGCGCAAGTGGGAGCAGACCGTCAGGTACTATGGCTACTACTCCTCAAAGTCCCGTGGGCTGCGTAAAAAAACCGCCCTAGATACTAATCCACCGCTGACTATCAGCACTGAACCGCCGCCCCCTAAGAAAACTGTCTCTCGCAAATGGGCTGAACTAATTAAGAAAGTTTATGAAATAGATCCTCTCGTTTGTCCTAAGTGCGGAGAGTTCTTGAAAATTAAAAAGCTATGGGGTCCCGATGATCAAGCCGATATTAGACAAATCCTCACCAAGCTAGGAATCCCTCCCTTCAAAACCCCGCCTCCTATTACCTCTCCGCCAACTGGCGTTCAAGTCGAGATCTTACTCGATCACTTAGAGACTTCTGACAATGATTTTTAGCACCCTCACTTCGCGGCGTTACGTACCAAGCTATTCGCTATGCCTCCATTTATAGCCTCCTACTAGGGCATAGCCCCAAAATCAGCAGTTCCGACTGAGCGCTTATGCTCAAATCTCAACTTAGATGCTATATCTATGAAACGTTCCCGCTCCTCTATCCCTCCAACTCGCTTATAGTCGCTCCATTGCCTACATCTCTTACATACAGAATGTTTTAGTGGGTAGAACATGAAAGATTCCTAGCTATTCTAAATTTACAGCTGACATGGCGGTACAGAATGTCATAGGTGATAGCTTTCGTGGCGCTACCTGGGTATCACTGCATAATGGCGGTGGCGTAGGCTGGGGTGAGGTCATAAATGGAGGCTTTGGATTAGTATTGGATGGCAGTACTGCGGCCTCAAGAAAACTTAAGTCTATGTTATTTTGGGATGTTAATAACGGGATTGCTAGGCGGTAGCTGGGCGCGCAATCCCGGCGCAATGACTGCAATCGAGCGGGCCATGCAATCTGAGTCACGCTTAAAAATTACAATGCCTAACCTGGCAGATAGGGAACTAGTAAGTCAGTTGTTTAAATAACATCTTTAGCTAGCGTGATCATAGGATAGCTAGATCCCTCAATCACTCGACTATGTTCTCCAACTTTAACAAATCCATTTTTTTCATACATATGAGCAGCCTTATCAAGTCTTGCTGAAGTCACAAGCCAGATCTTATCACATCTTTTTTTACGAGCATCAGAAAGAACCTCCGCAAGTAACCTTGCACCTATGCCTCTACTTTGGAATTCATTTAAAACATAAATTTTATGAAGTTTAAGTGGCTTCTTGGCCTGTAGAGAAGCTTCTGTAGAGTCCTCCAAAACAGAACGAGCATAACCAACTAACGAGCCTCTAACAAAAGCTAACCAAAAGTTACTATTAACATCATTTATCTCTTGAATTAAGACATGCTCATTAAATTTCTCCCTAACTCTCCTATCTAAATGTTCAGCAGTAAGAATACCGGAAAAAGCCTGGCGAAAACTTGTCGCGCTTACTTCAGCGAGCTCTCTTAAATCATTAATTGTTGCGCTTCGAATAGTGATATCTTTGATTTTCGTATCTCTAGGGGGTTGATAACTAACCATATCATCGCCTCAATAAGTTTCATATTAGCATCTTTAATACCTCACTAACAGCAACTAGCAAACTCAATTTAATATATTCCGAAATATAACTGAAGAATATTTTCGAAGAATATTTGAATATTTTCTTTGAATATTTTCTCAGAGACGGCGATAAACGCAGCATCAAATTTAATCCCTAATATATGATTCCTAAATATTAAGTTTCGCTCCACTCGACCTTGCCCAAGTACCCAGCTGCGTGTGCTTCATGTTGAAAATTTACCAAGTCTTGAAACATCTTTGCATTTACTAACACCATGAACTTATTGCCTTTTTGAGTAATCAGAATTGCCTCATAATTAGCAAGCACACGCTTGGCAATAGATTTGAATCCTCTAATAAGCTTCGTGCTAGTTATAATTTGCTCAGTAGTAAACATAATAATTCTCCTATAGACATGATTAATACACACACTCTAATTAGATATTCGATAAATTTTATTAAAAGTTTCCTGTAAATTTATTTTATATCTAATTATTTTTATTTATATTAATATTTGTATTTAAATATGCTCTTATTCTCTCGCCCACTCACACGGTCACTGAGGAAATAAGGGGGGGAAATAAGGGGGGGTAAGTGGGAGCCGGAGACTGGAGCTTTCCGAAGAATGCTCTGCCTACTAGATTCTCAATATAAGCTTTATTTTTTATTGAGGTGGCTCCCATGCGACACTATATAGGAATCGATTTATCAAAGGAAGTAAGCGCAATTAGCGTAAAGAAAGAAGATGGAACAACGCTGATTGATGGCATGTTAATTCGTACAGAAGCTGACACGATTAAAGCCTTCATTGAGGGCATTCCAAGACCGCGTGAAGTGACGTTTGAAGAAAACGTACAAGCTGCCTGGATCCATTCAATACTGGAGCCTATCTGTGATCATGTCCTGGTCTGTAACCCGCTTAAGAATAGGCAACTATCCGGAGAAAAAAAGTCAGATAAAAAGGATGCTCATAATTTATGCGAGCGCTTACGTGCCGGGCTACTCGTTCCAGTTTGGCATGGTGGAGAGAATATCCAAAAGTTAAGAGAACTCGCCAAGGCTTATATCACTCTAACCAAAGACTCCACCCGTTATATATTACGAGTCGATTCAATTTTCCGTTCGCGTGGGCTTAAACGCAGCTCCGAGCTCCTACATCCTGAAACTAGAGATGCAAAGCTGCTTGAATTACCGTTAAAAGAGCAACAAGGCAGAGCCAGACTATACTTAGAAACTCTTGATTTAGTAACTAAAAATAGAGAACGAGCTGAGCAGGTTTTGATCGCAGCCGCTAAGAAAAGCAAAATGTATAAACCTCTTACTTCTATTCCGAAAATCGGTCCTATCTCTGCCGCCCTATTCATCGCCATGGTCGGCTCGCCACAGCGCTTTCGCACAAAGCGTCAGTTCTGGTCTTACATCGGCTTAAGCGTTTCAACTTTTGAAACTGCTCAATATGAGGCTAAGAATGGTAGAATAAAACTAAAACCAAGAAATCTTCAAACCAGGGGCTTAGTCAAACAATACAATAGAGTACTAAAGTACATTATAAAATCAGCTGCTACTAAACTCGCTCATGCAGAATGGAATGCTCAGTTCATTAAGTTAGTACAGTCAGGCATTAGTTCTAACAATGCTAAGTTAACTTTAACTCGCAAACTCGCAGCAATTATGTTGCACTTAGCTAAAACAGGAGAATCTTATAATGAGGTTTTAGTATTGAATACTAATAAGCACTAGCTCTACTCATTTACTTACGCTGGCAGAGAAACCTATGTCTAACATATACAGAATTCGGGGAAAGTATCCAAGGAA
This sequence comes from uncultured Bdellovibrionales bacterium, assembly GCA_964556665.1. Lineage (GTDB taxonomy): Bacteria > Bdellovibrionota_C > UBA2361 > UBA2361 > CAZKXU01 > CAZKXU01. Next base: position 49,143 of record CAZKXU010000011.1, read on the forward strand.
TTGGTTGCACATCTTTTCGGGGTACCGTAGATGATGCACACAAAAGTGTTTATGCTTCCCCGGATGTTTCTAATGGCAGTACTTAGGCTTTTAAGTCTCAGATAGTTGAATGAGCACCTTTATTGTGATGCTCCTTGTTAGTACTGATTTTGTGTTTTTTATGTCTTAGGTCATCTTATGCTAGGCGTTTACCCCGGTAGGGCACGTTTGAATACCTGCTTTCTGGCTCCTTGCCAAAGCCAGCGCTGTCCTTTTGTCTTGACAAACTGCTCCTATAGTTCCATTTCCTAGCCATCTGCTAGGACTTTATGAGCAAAGAGCAAGGTAAGCTTTTCACAGTCCATGAAGCCTAGCTTGTGGAAGGTGTTGTTGGCGTCAAAAACTCCATCACTACAAAATGAATGCAAATGTGGATTGAAATTCAACGAGTCTCCGTTCGTCTGTATAGCAAAAGCGACACCGGGAACACCTTTGTCAGGGAGCGCCGATTCGAACATAAGACGGAGGCTTTCCCATGCGGCCTTGAACAGAAGCTGGGTATTTTTGCGATCAAACTTAAAGTAGGGGCGCAGTCTTTTTGGGATGCTCCAAACGAGGTGGCGGTTGTCGACTGGAGCAAGAATTTTGTGTTCAAGGGTCTCGGCGAAAATGATGGCGCGTTTAGCGGCGCAACTTGGGCAGATGCGCTTCTTGCAACTAAAGGCGATTAAAAGAGTATGCTTACACTGCTCATTCTCGCAAACGGCTTTCGCAAAGCCGTGCGCAAAAATGCCGCAATTCAAATAGGCATCGAAGGTTTCAAGAACTTAGAGAAAAGGTACGTGCAGTGTGCAGTGGCTAAATCGACAACCACATTTCGAAGAGCGATAAAACAACCATTATTGGCAGCACAGTTAACCCAAGTCTATTTGCCCATTTCATATACTCAATCTGAAGATGCCGTCCGATAAGAGCTTCAACAGTAAAAAAAAGAAAATGTCCGCCACCTAGAAAAAAAGGAAGTGGCATTAGATATAATAGCGCTAGAAAGACACTTGAAAAAAATATCCAACTGACAATAAGTCTTAGCCAATTATTGGATTTGTATTCTGATTCCTCTGAAGAGATCGGAAAAGCTACCCGTTTTCTAACTTCATTGGTTGAAAAAAAGCTGGTAGGGCTGGTAGCAAATGTTGTTAATATTATTCTATGCGTTGCCATATCTTCTAAGGAAAGATAAAACACATCGATTATATTAAAGGGCTTTCTTACATGAATAGGTGTTATTCCTATTCGATAAAGAGCTTGTTTCTTATTTTGTTCTTCAGAAAAAAGAGCCTCTCCAGTTTTTGGATCGTAAGCTCTAGCTGTAACCTTAACTTCGATTGGCCGGTTGTCTCTTAGTATTGCAATGCTCATCTCGTTTCCTGCTGATGAAGCAATGGTACTACTAAGCGAGGTCCAACTATCGATTGGATAGCCGTCAATACTCACTACTAGGTCTTTTGGCTTTAATCCGACAATCCGCGCTGGAGCTCCATGAAAAGTGGAACCTACAATCGGCTTATCACTTGGAACTTCAATACCAAAATAAGCATGCGATAAAAATGACACTATAAAGGCAAAAATAATAAGAGCTGCCGGACCGCCAAGTACAATTAAACTTTTTTGCCAATATTTTTTGTGTAAAAACAGCTGCTGCTTATCAGCAACGTCCTTGCTTTTCATGAGACTTATCGCGCTCGGGCCATCTCCAGCCATTTCCAGGCGTCCGCCAAGGGGGATAATTCCAATTGAATAAGTGGTAGTCCCTATTTGTTTTGCCCATACAATTTTTCCAAATCCAAAGGCAAAATTCATTACGCCTACGTTGCAAAGTTTGGCAGAAAGAAAGCGGCCCAATTCATGAATTAGTGACAGCAATACTAAGGAATTCATCAGGATTATTTGGATAATAAGAATAAATGGGAATATAATTTTACACAGCAAAAAATTCGTTTTTGTAGATTCGTTGTGAATGGAATTCATAGCGGTGCTCTTCTCTAAATAGCCTTGAGTTCAGGAGTTAATTCTAAAGCCAATAGGTCATAATTAATTATTGAGCTAGTTATTGCAAGATATCTAACGTATTAGGAGATAAAACCAAATGCACGTTTAAGTAAAGATAGGAGCAGCGAGATTCCACAGCGGCTGAAACTTTCACCTATCCCTGATTGGACTATCTGAGAATATAGATCATTTATTAAAGGGGATTCTGGAGGCTGACCGAAAAGTATCAACCAAGTTACTGAAAGGAGGTAGATACTGGCGTGAAAAAATATGCTAAGAAATAGGAATGAAAACATTTCGCAGTGGGATGAGTCGCAATCAGTTAACGATGTTACCGGCAAGCATAGAAGAATATGTTTTGCCTGAGGATCTAGTTAGGTATGTGGATGTACTAGTAGAGGAGTTTGATCTTAGCGAGATAGAGACCAGCTATTCAGCTTTTGGTAGACCTGCATATTCGCCACGGCTTTTGGTAAAGGTATTACTGTACGGTAAGATGCGTGGCATTCGTTCTGGCAGAGAACTTAGCCGAGCATGCCGAGAGAACTTAAGATTTATATATCTAGCCTGCAATGAGCAGCCTGATTTTCGGACAATAAATGACTTTAGAAAGGTTCACAGTGCTAGTTTAGCGAAACTGCTTAGGCAGACTATAGAGATAGGATTGAATGAGGGTATAATTGATTTGAAGCAGGTTTGTATAGACGGGACAAAGCTAGGGGCATCAGCTGGTCGCCGTTCATTTAAGAGCCAGCTAATTGGTGCCAGGCAACTACGACTCAAATAATTTCAATATTATATGATCTAAAAGTTTCCTGGCAAAGATTTCTCCGGGCTAAAGAATATAAACTTGTATTGCCTCTGATGGAAATGGAACTTTCGCAATGAGCCGATACTTGGTACCAG
>CAZKXU010000012.1:0-50675 GCA_964556665.1 uncultured Bdellovibrionales bacterium
AGGTGGGGCAACGATGTGATGCTAGACGTGAAAAAACTTATTTGGAGGAGCACTCAAAGGTACAGTGATATATGTTTGTAAACCAGGCGTTTCTTGGTTTCTTATATCAACTCTATGTACCGTACCTAAAACTCTATCGATTGGACAGCCCAGTCTATGCACACTTACGCAGCCTGTAGGAAGCTGCGTAACTGATGCGGGATTATGCAGAAAGATCTGATCTTGATCTGCCATAAGGGCGAGCATACTTGGATTTGATAAGAGTTGTGCAGTCGCTATTGCACAATCAGATTGCAAGCTCCTATAAAATGCTACAATTTTTCTCCAATTGCAAAGTCCAAAGTTTGCCCATTTTACCAACTTAAAATTTGATGTTGGTGTTACCAGTGTTCCATGACGCCTACCACTCACCCAAACAAACCTCAACCCAACACCTCTTTCAGGTATTAAAGTCCCACTTGCCACCCTGCTAAGCCTATCTAAATGCCAAATTGCATCAGTAGGTAAAAAAAATGATCTTGTAGTAGTTCTAAGTCGATCAGAGCCGGATACATTAGCAGCAAAAGCAACTAGTGTTGTGAATGCGGTGATATAATCCTTTGCCTGCTCAGGATAGGCCCTTGCCGCCTCTGTAGTTAAAATCGAGTGAGCAAAATCTGCGCAGATCTGCTCAACAGAGCCCTCAAAGCGAATATAAATTCTCTCTTTCTGGGATGCTCGTACAAAATCATCATATTGCAGCTCAGATTTTGAGGGCGTTGGCATTACTACCACCTCAGAAGACGAATTCAAAAGCGACCTCCTAACTCCACTGGCATAAAGTAGTGGCTGCTCCTCTGTGCATTTCTTCTCTATGCATTGTGCAAAGCCAATTAATCGCGCAAATCCAACGGCAAGCGAACCTACACTCTGGCTATACCTGCCATCCCCTGGAAGTTTAAATGCAGTCGTGGCAAAATTAAGTGTTGTAGGTCCTGAATACATCCGTAACGGATTGTAGCTCTATCTATACTTTTAAGCAAAACTACGCATCATCAATAATTGCGTGGTGCTGTAGAAGGTCTGGAATTACTTGATATTACCGATCTGAGTCGAATCAGAAATCAGACAACTGATATCTGTTGCTAGATAATAACTTAGTTAAGATAGTTAAGCTATACATCCACTATACAACAATCTCTATTAATCTATATCTATGATCCAGCTAGCCAGCCCAACAGCCTTGAAACTTTACTGGAATCTTTAGCTACAGCTGTAGTATGCGAAGCTGATTCCTCAGAGATGATCGGTTTGACAGGGACTATATAACCCTCCGTAGCACCACCTAGAGACACTGGGTAGCTAACCGCCTGCAGCAATCTTCCATTATGCGAAAAAAGCATGACCTTCAACCGTGGCGAGGCAGATTTTTTCAGAAGTTCGGCTGCTGTAAAGTCGAGCTCTAGTTCTAGTGAAATCTGGAACCATTCCTTGCCCTTTGCAGCCATCTCTGTAAAATCAAATTTTTGAATCTTACCAGGAAGCTCCTGTGAAACAGCGCCCAACTCACTGGTTTTGGCTGTTAATGACTCCTCCTGTGCATTAATCAGATCATGATATAGAGAGAATTTAAGCGCCTCTTCTCTGCCTACATTTAAGTCAATTGAAACAGTGAACCGTACCCGCTCATTACGTGAACCTGCAATCTGATTAAGATCGGAGAGGATAATAGGATTGAAATGTGATTTTGGGGACCCTGCAGGCAACGATGCCGCTGCACGTGAAAGTTTAAATTTCTTTACTATATCAAGTAACAGTCTATCATTTAAACTATAAACCATCAGACGTATACGTAGCGTCACACGATCAGAAGCAGTACTTCCAAAAAGAGTCTCATAAAACTCCCGCACATCAATATTAAAGACTAGCTCCCGACTCTCCGCTCCTGGCTCTCCACCTATACAAAGCAAGCGCACGATCGGCTCACCCTTAACAAAAGTATTATGTAGAACCTTGCCTTCATTGTCCTCCAGGACACAGACTACGCGAAAACTCTCATCAGCCCATTTAGTCGAAGAGAATCTTGGCGCAATTCTAAGCATTGGTGCTGATGCAAACTCAGAATATGCGGTAATATCTACTGAATTAAGACAAATTCCATTATCCAGATCCCCAACCACCTCGGTTTCATACTGATCTAGTAATTGATCTAGCCCAGGCACCTCCTCCAAGCTTTCCAATTCACAACGCTCCACCGCACCACAAATAATACGATTATTAGGGAGCAGAACACTTACCTCGAAAAGAAGCTGATTATTGCCCTTATCAAGAGCCAAGGCAGCTAATGGGAACTGCAACTCTAGTCCATAGAACCTAGAGATAGGATAGCGTGGATAGATCTCTTTACGATAAAAGAATGCAGAGTTTAGGTCAGCAAGTGCTGCTACTCGTGACTCCACCAAGCCACCATCCAAATCAGTAAACCGACACTCAACAAAAACAGAATCAGCCTCACGGGAAAATAAGGCAAGATCAAAGCCGATAGAAACAATCTGATGAGTCTGCCCCATCCGTCTATAACCCTTACTTATTTTCAGATTCGAGATCGCATCACCAGTAACAACATCAGTAGCCCAAAGCCCCATACTCTGCGGAGATGGCGGCACCCAACTGCTTAATTGATCAGGAATAGCTATGTTATCATTTACAAGCGTGGCAAGGATGCGCTCTCCAAGTCCGTTAAAAACTACAACCTCAAACTCTAACTCCGTACGTCCAGCTGCAAGATCCAGCGCTGCGTAAGGAAGAAAAATCTTTACTGCATCGATCAGTATCCTCTGCGAATCAGCAAGAATAGGCACTACTGCGCATGCCACGTCACGAACAGCACCTGAATTTATAGGACTCTTATGATCATCAACCCAGAGATGACAGTTGCCACGGGAGGCAACAAGCTCCCCATTTTTTCTGACAAACAACTTAGCCCAGAGCTGCTCATGTGCATGCCCTATCAAACGCAAACCAAACGAGAGTTCACAACCTGATGAACCGGAAAATTTACGATCCTGCAAAATAGCTACATTGAAGATGCGGTCTGCCTCCTCTTCGGAAAATCCTATTTTAAGCAGACTCTCCTTACGTTTCACATACCAATTGAGAATCTCCTCAATTTCTATCTTAGCTCGCTCGATCTCAAAGGTAGCTGACCTTGCGTTACGCAAGACCGCACGTGCATCGTTATATAGATCCTTGATAGTTCGGGAAATAGTCGTATCGGCGAAGAGTTTATGCAAAAAAAGCTCTAGCCCATCAGCTAACGAATAACTTCGCACCTCGACTCGCACCAACTGCTGCAGTATAGCAAGCGCTTCGCGTGCCACCTGCTTAGAACTAGGTGAACTTTCAAGAAGCTCTTGAAAGTGACTTTCTAGGGAGAAAGCAAATTCAAGCAGATTATTAAAATTAATTTCAGTTGGAACTGCTACTTTAAGAGCACCATTTTGCGGAGCAACTACAGCTAATTCCTTATTTTTATTACGATCGGGGATGCTATCTGCTTTCATAATCGAGACAAAAATACACCATCGCCACTTTGCCTAGAGCGGTATTACCACCACAGGTAATAATTATTGAACGATCCAGAGGGACGACTATAAAATATCACGGTTATGTTTAATAACCGTATCTCTCTTAAAAACGTCATTTATATTCTGATAATCAATGGTATAATGCAAGCCTCTACTTTCTTTACGGGAAAGCGCTGATAATATTATAAGTCTTGCTACTAAGCTTAAATTTCTAAGCTCGATAAGATCTGATGTTGGACGAAAATTCCAATAGTATTCCCCTATCTCCTGCTCAATTGCTTCGCTTCGACTTAGTGCTCGTTCTAGCCTTTTATTGCTGCGCACTATTCCTACATAGTTCCACATGAAGCGCCGAATCTCATCCCAATTCTGGGTGATAACTACCTGCTCATCGCTATCGACAGCAGTTCCGTAATCCCAGATAGGCTGATCAATCTTAATCGGATCGCTGTTTAAACTCTTAATCGCGAATTGCGCAGCACGATAGCCAAATACCATCCCCTCAAGAAGAGAATTAGAGGCTAGCCGGTTTGCACCATGCAGCCCGGTATGTGCAGCTTCACCTGCTACATAGAGAGACTCTATCTCGGTGCAGCCATGCTGATCCGTGACCACCCCACCACAACAGTAATGTGCGGCCGGCACTACCGGTATCGGCTGGTTGCTAATATCAATACCATACTCCATACAGCGCTCATATATGTTAGGAAAATGGCCGCGCACAAAATCTGCTCCTCGATGAGCAATGTCTAGTAACACATATTCGTCACCACTAATCTTCATCTCGTTATCTATCGCACGTGCAACTATATCACGCGGCGCAAGCTCAGCATCCTTATGATATCGGTGCATAAAAGGCTCGCCGGATATCCGTTTTAAGGTAGCCCCCTCTCCACGCATCGCCTCTGTGATTAAATAGGTTTTAGCACGCGGATGGTATAGACAGGTCGGATGGAACTGAAAAAATTCCATATTCGATACAGCACAACCTGCACGATAGCACATTGCGATTCCATCCCCAGTCGAAACATCCGGGTTAGAGGTATAGAGATAAACCTTGCCAGCTCCACCGCTAGCTACCAGTGTCTGATCAGCTAAAAAGGTATCAATCTCCCCATCCTGAGTCAGCACGAATGCTCCCAGTGCGCGGTTTACCTTAGTAGTGCAAATTCCCAGCTTTACCGTAGTGATCAGGTCGATTGCGTTAGAGTTCGGAAAAAATTGAATATTCTTATCCTGCTTGCAGGCCTCTAGCAAGGTTCGTTGAATCTCAAATCCGGTGGCATCAGCAGCATGAAAAATCCTACGCCGTGAATGCCCGCCTTCGCGATGGAGGTTAAAACCGGTCGCATTATCTCTATCGAATTTAACACCTAGCTCAAGCAGCTTATTGATACGCTGCGGTGCTTCCCGCACAACCAACTCTACAATATCACGGTGACAAAGCCCCGCTCCGGCGACAAGAGTATCCTCAATATGAAGCTCGAAACTATCATCAGCACTGCTAACACCGGCTACTCCGCCTTGAGCCCAGCTTGTCGATGAATCTCCTATCTTTTTTTTAAATAGCACTGCTACGGTACCATACCGTGAGGCTTCTAATGCGAAGGTAAGTCCTGCTATACCGCCGCCAATGACAAGAAAATCAAACCTTTGCATCTCTGTATGGTAGGAGAAATATGACAAGAGCTCAAGGGAGAGGCCTTTCTTCGATTCAGTAATTGCTCATTAAGTGTGGGTATTCTCTTTTTCCTAGTCCTCGTCTTTGCCCTTGTCTTTGTCTGAATTCTTTGCCCTAGCCCTAGCCAACGGTGACGAGGGTAAGGATTCCGGACAAGGACAAAGACAAGGACTGGGACTAAGACTAAGAGAATACCCAAACTTAATGAGCAGATACTCGATTTACTCCCAACCCATTGATCTTAATACACAATTAAAGTAACCTCTGTTCATGCCTATCGAAATAAAAATGCCACAGCTAAGCGATACCATGAGTTCAGGAAAAATCCTTGTTTGGAAAAAGAAGGAAGGGGAGCTGATTGAGCGTGGAGAGATCTTAGCCGAAGTTGAAACCGATAAGGCAAATCTTGAAATTGAGGCTTTTCATAAAGGCAAACTGCTTAAAATCGCAGTACCAGTGGGGGCAGTCGCCAAGGTAGGTGAGGTAATTGCGCTCATCGGAGATGCGGTCGAAGTCTCGACAAACGCCCCGCTAGCAACACCCGCTATGGCCGTCATACCTGAATTTAAAATACCAGCCGCTGCAATTACACCACAGCCCGCTCCAGTACATACAGTTGCGCCTGTGCAATCCTTCTCTACTCCGCCAAACTTACAGGTCGTAGGCACCATAGCTGAGAGCGGCAGAATTAAAGCCTCCCCATTAGCACGAAAAATTGCAGAGGAGCGGCATATAGATCTTTCGGTTCTAAAAGGTTCCGGCCCAGATGGGCGTATCGTTAAAAAAGATATTGATGAGGCTAGACCCGGAGCAGCTCCAACTCCATCAATCCCGTTAAGTACAGCCGCTAGCACACCTGCTAAACCGACAATGGCAGCTCCCGCTCCCGCTGCTGCTACACGCCCTAGCACTACCTCTTCAATTCCTACAGGCGGCTCAGTGACTCCGTTCTCCCGAATGCGCGAGACAATTGCCAGAAGAATGCAGGAAAGCGTTAGAGAGGCACCTCACTTTTATACCTCCGTCTCTATCAATATGGGGCAGGCCATGGAACTTCGTAAAGTTCTTAAAGCTAAGCCTGAGTTTAAGGATCTAAGTTTAAATCACTTCGTCATTAAAGCCTGCGCTTATGCGCTTCAAAACGAGCCGCGTGTAAATCGTGCTGTAAAGGATGGACAGGTCTATCAGCCTGCTGGCATTAATATAGGCATCATTACAGCAATTGAAGATGGTCTTCTTATCCCTGTAATTAAAGATGCAGATAAGCTTCCGCTTAAAGATCTGGTATTTGAAGCAAAAGCTGCAGTAGATCGTGCGCGGGCAGGCAGACCTAATGCAACAGATCTAAGCGGCGGAACATTCAGCATCTCAAATATGGGAATGCTTGATGTGGAGAACTTCACTGCCATTATTAACCCAGGCCAAGGTGCTGTTTTGGCTGTCAGCTCGATTAAAGAGCAGCCAATTGTAATCGACAAACAGATCGTTATAGGTTCAATCATGAATGTTACGCTCTCAGTCGATCATCGCGTCATAGATGGACTAATGTCTGGAAGCTTTCTAAAATTCTTTAAGCAGGCACTGGAAGTTCCTGCCCTATTGGTGATGTAAAATGCAGGATACTTTACCGCGTGACAGAGCAGCCCATATTGTTAAACCACCATGGCTTAAGGTTAAGGCTCCCGGCTCTCCTGAGTACCTACAAACACATGGCATCGTTAAAGGGCTAAAGCTTCATACCGTTTGCGAAGAGGCACACTGCCCCAATATCGGAGAGTGCTGGTCACACAAGACTGCAACATTTATGATCATGGGGGAGCTTTGCACCCGTAAATGTCATTTTTGTGCCGTTAAGAAAGGTGATAGCGACACTCTTCAGCCACTAGATCCGCTTGAGCCCGAAAGAGTCGGATTTGCGGTTAAGGAGCTAGGTCTTAAACATGCTGTTGTTACATCCGTCGATCGTGATGACGTAGGCGATAATGGCGCGGCGCATTTTACAAAAACTGTTGCCGCAATACGTAAGCACGCCCCTCTTTGCCGTATCGAGCTTCTTATCCCCGATCTAAAGGGCAGCCGCCAAGATTTAGAAACAATTGTTAGGGCCGGCATCGATGTGCTTAATCATAATGTTGAAACTGTGCCGCGCCTTTACAAAAAAGTCCGACCTGGTGCAGGATTTATTCGCTCACTCTCAATCCTCCGTTGGGCAAAAGAGACCGATCCTTCGATCTTAACCAAGTCCGGAATCATGGTCGGATTAGGCGAAACTGAGGAGGAGGTTTTTGGTGTAATGGATGCTCTACGTGATGCCAAGGTAGACATTATGACAATTGGCCAATATCTACGCCCCTCCACAAAGCAGCTCCCGATAAATCGCTTTATTACCCCTGATGAGTTTAAGAGATACGAGGAGGCAGGCTTAGCACGAGGCTTTAAATTTGTTGAATCTGGCCCTTTGGTTAGAAGCTCCTACCATGCTTGGAAACATACGGAGTAGGAGACTGGGACATAAATAATTACCCACAATTATAAGCAAGCTTAGTTTTTAAATTGCCCTTTTTCCTAGTTCTTTTCTTCGTCTTAATCCTCGCCCTCGTCTTTGATCTTGTCCGTATTCTTCGTTCTAGCCCTCTTCGGCCTGTGTCTCTGATTCAGAAATCAGATAACTGATATCTGTTGTCGGCTACTAAGTTAGTCCAACTACATCAAAAATATCATAAAGTTAAGGTGGATTTAAATAAGCCCACGTTCCCTACTACCCCCTGTTGCCTATCTTTCACATCCACCGTATTATTGCGCTTATGACAAAATTAGTATCAATTATTGCCTGTTTTGTAATGTCCTTATTTATTAATCGCCCTCTCTTCGCCGAACAGGAACTGCTAGTCGATGCCGTTCTTGCCAGCGTTGATGGCAAGCCTATTACCTATACTGATCTGGCGGCGCGCTTAAAAAATGTACAGACACTTTCGCCACAGGAACTATCCACAAACCCAGAGGCGCGATTCGTCCTCGACAAAATGATTGAAGAGCGCTTAATCTCAGGTGAAGCTGAAGCTAAACACATCTCCGTTAGCGATGAAGAGTTAGATTCATATATGCAGGAGGTTGCCTCCCGCAACAACCTTACAATGGAAGGTTTAATTAAAGCTTTGGAAAATGAGAAAAAGATAGTAGCAGATTACAGAAACAGCATCAGAACGGAGATTTTGCGTACTAAGCTCCTACAAAGCCTTATTAAGCGCGGCGCACCTGTCGCTGAGTCCGAAATCGATCAATATCTCAAAGATCACCCTGAATTTGGAGAAGCTGGACCAAAAGTTAAGCTTTTTCAGATCTATGCTCAGACTGATTCGACAAATATCGAGGATAAACGGCTGAAGCTTGAAGAGGCGTTAGAAAGACTGAAGCTAGGGGCGCCTTTCGAGGAGGTGGCACGTGAGTACTCAGAAGGCAATGAAGGACGTGAGGGCGGCTCTTTAGGCCTGCTTGCTCAGCGCGATCTTAATCCGATTATTTTTGATGCTATTATACAGTTAAAAGATGGTGAGCCTAGCGCTATTACGGAAACCCCGGCTGGGCTGCACATATTTATGGTTGCCTCTCGAATTAATGAAAGCGGAGATAAGAGTCCCGCTATCCGAGCTGAGGTAAAGAAAGTTTTACAACGAGAAAGAATGGAGACTAAGGTAGCCGAATTTTTAACATCTGATTTGCAAAAAAATCATTTCGTTGATAGAAAGATCTAAATGACGGTTCATTCACATATTTTCAGAGAATACGACATCAGAGGCGATGTCGGTACTGAGCTCACAGATCAATTCGCCCATCTTCTTGGTCGTGCCTACGCGACACTTGCTAAGGAACATAATAGAAACAATATAGCTATCGGATATGATTGCAGAGTCAGCTCTCCAGGCTTTGCACAAGCTTTAGCAAGGGGCATAAACGATGAAGGGCTAGACTGCTGCATTACCGGCATGGGGCCTACACCGCAGCTATATTACGCTGTTTTCTCCAAAGGATTTGGCGGCGGCATTCAGGTTACCGGAAGCCATAATCCACCATCCATGAACGGATTCAAGATCCTGCTAGGAGAGGAGACCTTAGCTAGCGAGCAGATTCAAAATTTAAAGGAACGCTGCCTTAAACTCGAGAACTCTAAGCCTAGCACTACAAAGAAAGGCGCGCTAACCGAGAGTGACATTCAAGAGAGTTATATTAATGAGATAATCACCAACTGCAAACCTCATATGGGGTCACGCAAACTGAAGGTCGTAGTTGACGCCGGCAACGGAGTTGGCGGCATGGTGGGGCCAGCCGTATTAAAGGCACTTGGATGCGAATTAATCGAGCTTTATTGCAACCCTGACGGCACATTTCCAAACCATCATCCCGATCCTACTGTACTTGAAAATATTGAGGAGTTAATCCATAAAGTAAGGGAAAATAAGGCGGATTTCGGGATCGGCTGGGATGGGGACGCCGATCGAATAGGTGTAGTTGATCAGAACGGAGAGGTAATCTTTGGCGACATGCTAACATTACTTTATGCTCGCAGCATCCTAAGCACTACCCCAGGAGCAACAATTATCGGTGATGTAAAATGCTCCTCTAAGTTTTTTGCTGACATTAAAAAACACGGTGGCATACCAGTAATGTCAAAAACAGGCCACTCATTAATAAAGAAAAAACTTAAGGAGGTTCACGCTGCGCTGGCCGGAGAGATGAGCGGACATATAGTCTTTAAGCACCGTTATTACGGCTTTGATGATGCACTTTATTCTAGCGCCCGTCTTGTTGAGATAATGAGTAAGACCTCCACACCACTCTCCGAACTTCTCTCCGATCTGCCGAGCAGCGTTAGCACCCCTGAGATCAGAGTTGACTGTGCAGAGCAGCTAAAATTTAAAATCGCATCCCTAGCACCGCAGTATTTCAAGGAATTTAAGGTCGATACGACAGATGGTGCACGCATTGAGTTTGAGAATGGATGGGGATTAGTGCGTGCCTCAAATACTCAACCTGTATTAGTAATGCGCTTTGAAGCGCTATCTGCAAATGAGCTTGAGACATACAAAAAATTAGTTTTTGAAAGAATTGAAAAGATTAAACAGGCCCTTATATAATGCCAGATTCTATTAAGATTCTAGGGGCGCGTGAAAACAATCTTAAAAATATAAGTGTAGAGTTTCGGAAAGGTTGTATCACCGCCGTCTTTGGACCATCAGGTTCTGGTAAAAGCTCATTATTAATTGATACCCTAGCAGCAGAGGCGAAGATTAGACTCGCTCTTATAGCAAACCTTAGGGCAGGAAAAAGCAAAAATTTAGAGAATTCACACCCTAAAGTAGATTCCATTAGCGGACTCGGTCCATTAATCTGTCTCGAGAAAGGCCGCTTTCAAAGAGGGAAAGAAACGGTTGCGAGCTTTCTTGGTCTCAATGAACAGCTTTATCAAGCTGCAATAAAGATCGGAAAGCGAACCTGCCCGATCTGTCATGCAGAGCTTAGGTCTCTCACTCCTGCAGAGATGCTGCGCTTGGTTGAGAAAGAGAAAAACGGCGAGCTTATCTCTGTTAACGCCATTCTTTTCAGAGGTACTACTAAGAGAGAGATAAGCCTTAATGATATATCCACTCGTGGATTTTCCCGTGTCTACATAGATGAAAAGTCCTATCAGATTGACCATGATAGCCCAACAATCCCCAAGCTGAGCAAAAGCTTAGAGGTTGTGATAGATCGCCTGCGCGTATCTCCTGACAATACAACACTACTTGAGGAAGCTATTAAGCAAGCTTTGAAATTTGAACGGGTGGGTATTTGCGTTAGAAATATTGCAGATAACAAGAGGCTCCTACTTTCTCCACGTGGCGCCTGTATATCCTGTGAGCATGAAGGTATTGGTATCAAGCCTATCCATTTTCGATGTAAAACAGAGAAATCAGAGATAGAACTTGCACAGCTGGTAGAGATCCAAGAGATCAGGATCGCCAATTTCACCCTAGCAAAGATCTTAGAGATGGAGATCTCTCAGTGCCTCGAGCTCGATGACACATCTCAATTTTTTAAACCACTTAATAATTTTATCTCGGCAGCTAAGCTGCTAGTGGAGCTGGGTCTTGGTCATCTTACCCTGCTACGCGCACTTGACACACTCTCTACCGGAGAACGACACCGACTTAGATTAGCAAAGCAGCTAATCCGACGCGCTACCGGCCTTACCTATATTATTGATGAGCCCTCCTATGGACTGCATGCCAAAGACCAGCAAGGCGTAATCTCTAGAATCGTGGCACTGCGCTCAGCCGGCAACACGGTAATACTAAACGATCATGAGCATGCCTTTTTAGCTGCTGCTGATTACGGTATAGAAATCGGACTAGGAGCCGGTTCTAAAGGTGGAAGCGTAGTTTGGAGCGGGAGGATGTCTGATTTTTCCCTAAATCCACCCGCCTCGAATCCAAAGATCAAACTTTCCTCTAGCAGCTATATACAGCTCGAAAATATTCGTTTTAATAATCTAAAGATCGAGAAGCTGCAAATTCCTGTCGGTGCATTAAGTGCAGTCTGCGGAGTATCCGGCTCAGGAAAGAGCTCATTACTATTCGGAGTAATTTATCCTGCCTTGAAAGCCACTCTTAGTAATACACCACTTCCAGCAAGTGTGTCACACTTCATATTACCTTCTGATATAAAACAGATCGTCGCTACGCCGCTGCAGGAAAACTCCCCTAGTCTTGGATTTCTAAGTTCCTACCTTCAGCTATTTGAGCCTCTCAGAAATATATTTGCTAAAATCCCAAGCTCCATAGTTAGAAACTATAAAGCCTCTCACTTCTCTCTAAGTGCCAAAGATTCATTACGCTGCTCAAACTGCAAAGGTGCAGGCATAATTTCCAATACACGCTGCAGCGTTTGTAGCGGCAGACGGTTTAGTCAGGAGGCACTTGATATTAGATTTAAAGGCTATTCGATAGCTGACATACTGGATCTAACAGTGGAGGAGGCAACAGTATTTTCCTTTATCCCTAACTGGGGTGAAACTTTAAAACTGCTCATCGATCTAAAACTTGAATACCTTAAATTAGGGCAGGCACTAAGTGATCTAAGCCTAGGCGAGTTACAGCGGGTAAGGATGGGGAGAAGTTTAATTGCCACCCGCCGCAATACTGTTTACCTTTTCGATCAGCCTACCTCCGGAATGGCAGCACAGGAAGTTGGAGCTCTCCTAAAGGTCTTTCATGGGCTGATAGAGAATGGAAATACAATTATAGCCATTGAACATAATCAACATTTTATTGAGGGAGCGAACTACACAGTCGAGCTAGGACCAGGAGCCGGCCGTTTTGGGGGCAAATTAATAAAAGCTGAAGAAAGTTGAGCTCTGTAGAATTATTTCACAATTTCTTGGAAAAATGTATAATTCAACCTTACTAATAAATATATATGAGCTTAGCCATGGCAGAAAGTGCGAATCCTACCACCTCCTCCAAACAGTTATATAAGAGCTGGCAACCATCATGGCGTTGTAATTTACCGGAGCTCATAGTTGGACTGACTATTGTTATTATTGTTGCTACGAAAACTTACGGCACTGCATACTACGGACTCTCACTTAGTGCTGAGTTATTAGGAACCGATCAGGATATTCTTCTGCCGCTGCATCTACTGTTACTTGCTGTAGTTATCGCACGCCCACTTTTCTGGCATTTTGACTCAAAACATGTCTTAGGAAGCCATCATATCTATTCAATCACAGGTCGCTGCTCTTTAAAAAAAGAAAGGATCGAGCTTTCCTTCGAAGATATCCTGGGAGTTCGTTCTAATCAGACAATCATAGAGAGAATACTTGGAGTCGGCTCGATTCTAGTATGGACAGCCTCCTCCGAAAACCCAGAGATCACTATGCGTGGTATTGCAAATCCTGAGGATGTGGTTCAACAAATTAGAATGACGATGGACCAGAGCAAGATCAATGATAAGAAATCCACATGAAGAATAACGCCTCATTGTTCAGCATAATAAACACAGCAGTACGCAATGACGCCCCGTTAGCTGAAAGGCTTAGACCAAAGGAACACTCGGAATTTAAGGGATGGGAGTTAATCGACAGAGATCTTCTCATCTGGATTAGACGAAGCGGTGTAAAGCAGCGCCCACCCTCAATGATCTTTTGGGGTCCGCCAGGATCAGGAAAAACAACTCTAGCGCGACTGATCGGCACCTCATTTGATTGTAATTTCTCCTTATTTTCAGCGGTTTTAGGGGGCGTAAAAGAGATCCGAGAGATCGTTGAAAGCGCCAAGGAGAGTAGCCTCACCACGCTCCTCTTTATCGACGAGATTCACCGCTTCAGCAAAACTCAACAGGATGCACTGCTGCCTCATGTCGAAGATGGAACTATTACACTTATCGGCGCAACGACCGAAAACCCCTCCTTCTCCATAACATCGGCTCTCCTCTCCCGCTGCAAAGTGATCCATATACCGGCGCTGTCAGAGACGATCTTAAACGAAATCATGGATCGAGCCCTGCATGAACTAAGTGTAGTTACTGAGGATGCGGCTAAAAAAATTATCATCTCCTTTGTAGCTGGGGATGCAAGACGAATGCTAAATCTCATAGAGAATTTAGTATCATCATTAGGAGTGGAATTCACAAAAGATCAGGTGAGCGAGTTTCTAAAGGACAAGAACACCCTCTTCTATGATCGTGATGGTGAGGAGCATTACAACATGGCCTCAGCATTTATCAAGAGCATGCGCGGATCCGATCCGGATGCAGCTCTTTATTGGGGCTTCCGCATGGTTGAATCAGGAGAGGATCCGCGCTTTATACTTAGGCGCATGATAATCTTCGCAAGTGAGGATATAGGAAATGCCGATCCACGTGCACTTATGCTTGCTGTTTCTGCTGCAGAAGCCTTTGAGAAAGTAGGCCTGCCTGAAGGAAAAATACCTATGGCGCAGGCGATTACCTATCTTGCCTCCGCACCTAAGTCTAATAGAAGCTACGTAGCTATGCATAAAGCCATTTCAGCCGTTAAGGAAACCGCTAAGGGGGTCGTTCCTCTACATCTTAGGAATGCGCCAACCGGTCTGTTAAAGTCGATGGATTATGGAAAAGGGTACCAGTATCCGCATGATCATGAAGGCGGAGTTGTGCCCGGGGTCAATTATCTACCTGAGCAGCTAATAGGCAGACACTTCTATGAGCCAAGCGAAAATGGAGCTGAGAAAATTATTAAGGAACGGCTGGCGAAAAATCAAGTCAGTTAGTTTTAACTTGATTCATCAACATGTTTTTACGCATTAAATCTTTAAGTTCTTACGAATCTCCTAAGCGTAGCGTAGTTACCACGGTCAGCGTCTTTGAGAGCGCATATATATGCGTCCCTTATCTCTCCTTCAGAAACTAGATCCCCTGCACTCCACGTAAATAGTTTACAATTGTTGTAAGCCATAAGAAGATCGGTAGCTATTCTTGCAAGTCTACCGTTTCCGTTGACAAATGGATGTACAAACACCAACCGATGATGGAAGCGCACCCCGATCTCATCCCAATCATAAGTTTTATTATCGATCCAAAATTTTACATCATCGCACAACTTCCCAACTTCTTCTGGTATCTTATGTGGAGAAACACCAATATTCTTTTCTGAACCTCTCTGGCTTCCTGCCCAGCTCCATACACTACCAAAGAGCCTTCTATGTAATTTCATAAGTCCAGAATAGGTTAATAGACTACTTTTCAAAATCCGACTCTTTCTAGCCCATTCGATTCCGCTTCTAATATTAGCCTTTTCAAGCTCATTAAGCTCACCTTGAGTACCAATTGAGGGAATTAACCCCTCTAGCTCATCGGGATTAAGGGGTGTTGCCCCGATCGGGTATTCAATTTTCATTTTTCTTCCCAAACTCTCTTATATAATTTCAAGATCTCATAAGCAGTTCTTACAGATTCAACCGTACTCTCACCCTGCCCTTCAAGACGCATGTGATGCTCCAGCCTTTTCTCGTTCTCTTTATATAGCTTCTCCGCTCTTTCGTTGAGTTCAGCTTCCAGCCCTTTTCTAGGCACGAACATATAATAGAAATCACACTCCAGGGCGTTACCTATTTTTTCAAGTGAATTCAGAGTTATTCCTTTTTCACGCTCAGATTTCTCAAAGTTGCTTATTACACTTTGAGAAACCCCAATCCGACGAGCAAGCTGTGTAGTAGTCATTAAAAGCAACGAACGTATTTCGGCGATCCATCCTCTCTTTGGAAGTACCGGCAATTTTCCTTTTAATTGCTCAAAGGCTCGATCTAACTGAGCACGGCGATAATGTTTGATATCTGAAGTATTCATGCTATAACTTATATCATATAATTATGATTATTTATATAGCTTAAATGATTTAATTATATGCTATTTTTATAGCTCTTAAGCTATAAAAATAGGTGAAGGGCAAAAATACTAAATAAAATCCGCTGGTTACAAATTAGACAGGGCTGCTCATAAACAGCGGCCGCACCTCACGCTCAAAACAAAGAAGAGCTGCTCCTATTACCTGATGCATATCAAGATATTTATAGGCAGCAAGCCTTCCGCCAAATATTACATTCGGCAATTTCTTCATCTCTTCACGGTATAAGTTGAATTTCTTCTTATCCTCCTCGGTATTGATCGGGTAATAAGGCTCCTCCCCTTGTTTAGCGAAACGGGAATACTCTTTGAAAATTACGGAAGCGGTTTCACTCTGTTTTCTCTCCGGGTGAAAGTGCCTAAACTCATGAATTCTAGTATATGGTACAGATCGCTCGGCATAGTTCATTACAGAGGTGCCCTGGAAATCTTTGACTGGCATGGTTTCCCGTGTAAAGTCCAAGGTGCGCCATCCAAGGTAGCCATGTTTATAGTTAAAATATAGATCTACTGGGCCTGTATAGATGATATTACAATCTTTAGGCAGTGCATCTCTAACCTTAAAAAAATCCACCCCTGTTTTCACTGTAATCTTAGGGTTACCCAGCATGCGCTCGAAGATCTTGTGATAACCATCTATCGGCATACCTTCATAGGTATCATCAAAGTAACGATCGTTAAAATCATACCGTACAGGCAAACGGGTAATGATCGATGGCGGTAGTTTAGTTAATTCTGTCTCCCACTGTTTTTCGCTGTAACCCTTAATAAAGGCCTCATATAACGGCTTACCTATCAAAGAGATCCCTTTCTCCTCTAAATTTGAAGGATTTGGAACTGCATCCCGTGCAATCTCTTTTGCTAAAAACTCCTCGGCCTCCTTAGGCTTAAGGTTCAATCCGTAGTAACTATTAATAGTGCCGAGATTGATCGGCATGGTGTATACCCGATCACGGTATGTAGTCCAAACACGGTGTCGGTATGTGTTAAAAGCAGTAAAACGGTTTATATACTCCCAAACGTTCTTATCGCTGGTATGAAATATGTGGGAGCCGTATTTATGAACCTCTATTCCCGTTGCCGGATCAACCTCGGAGAAACTATTTCCACCTATATGGCTCCGTTTCTCAAGTACAAGGACATTCAACCCAAGCTCATTAACTATACGCTCTGCTATTACGGCCCCAAAAAAACCGCTACCGACTATACAAACACGCAACCCGGATAGATCTCCTAATGTCATTCAAATTAATCCGTAAAATACCGCCCACTAATGAAGCGGAAGAAAATTTATAATTCTTGACGATTAATTGTAGCTCACGTTAGTATTGCAATACTTGCTAACAATTTCAACTACTTGGAGTCATTTTGAACAAGCCAACTATACTCGTTACAGGCGCGGCCGGATATATAGGTTCAACAACTGCCCTACTTCTTAAGGAGCAAGGGTTTGGTGTTGTAATCGTAGATAATCTTAGTACCGGCTTTAAAGAGACTGCTGCCGCGCTGGCGCTCCCTTTTTTTGAGGGGGATGTTGGGGATGCAGAGCTTATAGCAAGAGTTGCTAAACTTCATACTCCTAGCGCCGCGGTGCATTTTGCGGCACACGCCTATGTCGGGGAGTCTGTAACAGATCCGGCCAAATATTATTCCAACAATGTCGTACAGAGTATGCGACTTTTCGGAGCTTTACTGGAGAACGGAATAAAGAAGATTGTCTTCTCATCAACCTGCGCTACATACGGCATAGTTAACGAGCCGATTGCAGAAACCAACTCGCAGAACCCTATCAGCCCATACGGACGCTCTAAGCTCATGGTAGAGAATATTCTTAGTGATTACAGCAAGGCCTACGACCTCTCTTATATAGCTTTCAGATATTTTAATGTCGCAGGTGCTCATCCATCCTTACTTGTTGGAGAACGCCACAATCCTGAAACACACCTTATCCCACGCGCCATCTTTGCAACTATGGGAAAGAAGGAGCTAGAGCTTTTCGGTACAGATTACCCGACACCAGACGGCTCCTGTATTAGGGACTATGTACATGTAGTAGATATTGCCTCAGCACATATCTTAGGGTTAGAGCATCTGCTTAACAACAAACCATCAGATCTCTATAATATCGGCACAGGCACAGGCACCTCGGTTTTACAGGTAATAGAAGCAGTTCAATCGGTAAGCGGCAAAAAAGTTCCTTGGAAGGCGCACCCTAGACGTGCAGGAGATCCGCCTCTCTTAGTAGCAAGCTCTAAAAAGATTCAAAGCGAGCTTGGCTGGAAACCGCAGTACGGTTCGATCAATGCCATCGTTGAGTCCGCGTATAGGTGGTATGAGAAGCATCCGGAATTGATCTGTTAAGGTGAAAATCAGAAAAGAATACTGGGACCGCGGGCTTCTAGCCCGCTACGCAGTGACTGCAGGCTCGTTTGCGGGCTGGAAGCCCGCGGGCCCAGTTTACAGAACACTAGAATGCCCCGGCTGCAGAGTAAATTTGGGTCGTCCCAACTCATCCACTCCGATGGCATAGACTAATCTTCCACTTTCGATACTACGATCATAGTATTCAATTGGCAGGTGTACAGCTACCATATTACGATCTCCTGCCCATCTAGTGAGAGTAAAAGCTCCAGGAGCATGGCTTCTTCCGTTAGTAATTCTAGAAAGATCCTCACCGATCTGACGAAGAAACTGATCTCTTAAAACGGACTCAGCGGATGTCTGGACCGGTGCAGAGTATCCATGCTGTGCAGATCTGCCAGGTCGGAGACGAAGCGCCGCAATCTGCGCCTCTTCTGACAACTCAGGATCTGGTAAAATTGCCTCTCTAGGACGGGCTGTTCCTCTATGCGAACGACTTGGAAACTCCACCTTCTCCTCAAACGCAGTACGAAATCCCTCTGCTGCACCAAACTGGATATGCCAGTCAAATGGCTTTGAATAATTATCTGCAGCATGAGTAAAAACTAGCTGTACCGGTGTATCTGCGGCATACTCCTCCACAGGAGTCGATCCAGGCCGCATACCACCATCAATACCATCCCCTGCAAGCCTGCTACTCGCCTCCATAAGATGCTTTACCTTTGCCTCACCTGGCCGCTCTAAGCGAGACTCATCTATAGATCTTGGAAGGAGTGGGGTAGGATCTACTAATCCGTATTTTCCGGTTTCTCTGTTAACCAAACGTAAAGTAACCACTAATTCCTTGTCTTCCTCATTCTTATAATAACCTAAAGAAACTGTATATCCATGCGGCAAGCCCTCAAGCCATTGCTCAAGCTTTCTTATGCCCTGCACAAAACCAGAGTTCTCGAATCTTCTCTCTGCATCGTCTAATGCCATTTGCAGAGCACCGGCGGAGCTGAAACGCATCGGATTAGCTCCAAGACCAGCTCCAATTTTTTCATCAAAAAGCACATCCACCCTTTCTGGGGATAAGATTTGTGGGAGTTCAAATTCTTGGGGGAAAGACACCGAAGGAAGGCTGGGTTCTACAACCGCTCTAGCCACTCCTGCGCCTGGTGTTTTTGGAGATTCAGGTTGCACAGAATTATCTTACCACCTTCAACCTAACTAAGAAACAACCATCTTAATAGCACGACCTCGATTTTTATCAGCAATTTCAACAATTAACCGGTCGATATGTAAGGGCTGCAAGATTGAGGTTGTATTTAAGAAGTAGAAACGCCCCGTATCCTATAACCAATACAAACTGAAAAAGGTGGTTAACAATAGAGTATGTTACTGCTATCTCCTGATCGATACCGAAGATAGCAAAGCCGCCGATACAGCCTACCTGAAAGACCCCAAGAAAACCTGGAGCGCTCGGGGCGGCAATTGCTAACGCCACCACTACTGAGATAGAGACTGCTAGAAGAAATGAGGGCGGGATGTTCACCATCAAAAGAAACAGATAGAAGAGTAGAAAAATACTCCCCCAAAGCAGGATCGAATAAAGGATGACCCTACCAAGATTAGTGATGCTTTTAAGCACTACTACACCCTCAAGTAAGTCACCTAGAAATTTATTAACCAGCGACTGAAGCTTAGGCCAAGGTAGAAATTTAAAAAACCACTCAACGACTGCAATGATTTTTTTGGGGAAAACTGCTCCTAAAATCATAAATATTAGAATTCCCACAGCCATAACAGTAAGAATTGTCGCACCTCTATATGCCCAATCAGGGATACCATCAAGAAAGAGGAGCATTCCGCCAAAGGAAAGGAGAACAACGCTTAGATCAAAAAAACGCTCCACAACAATCGATACAAAAGAGGTGGAGAATGAGTAGCGGCTATAACGTGTCATCAGATACGGCCGCACAAACTCCCCTGCCCTTAGCGGCAATACAAAAGTAGCGAAGTTTCCTAACATAAGGCAGTTAAATAAGTCCTTAAACTTTAAAGCGCCAAATTCAGGAAAAAAGTACCTCCATCTTTCCGCACGTAAAGCACAACTAATAATAAAAACGACAGTTGTAGGGAGAAGATAGTAGTAGTTAACCGCACCAAGGTGCTGAGACACGATACCCCAGTCAACACTCTGGTATAGCCAGAGCAGTAACCCAACACTTACGGATAAACTAAAGAGAAGCTTAATTTTAATGCGGCTGGGAGCTACTGTAGATTGGTTTAATGTCATTATAAATGTTGAATATACTATATATACAGAGGCGATACTAGATTGTGAATACAGCTCCGTTTAGCTATGGAAGCAGTGCTCAAAACTATAAAGTTCAGTATCCAGAACCTCCAAATAATTGACTAACTTACTAAGGTGTGGTTTAAACATCTTAGTAGTAATAGGAGTCTCCGCATGGTTGTTTCAATAGGTACTGGGTTAGCAATTTCAGCTGATGTAGAAGCAGAGCTCTTTAAGCCTGAACGTAATGTATGGGCACCTACGGAAATAAGTTGGAAAGCAGTTACCGAAGGTCAAGAATTGGAGCGCCTTGGAGCGATTCTAAAGCAGTTTGACCTAAGTGGCGCTGCCGGCCCTTTTTCATTCTACGAAGTTAATCAGTCGCCTTACAATGCAAGAAATTTTAGAGTGGAATCTGCTGATGGAAGCCAGGCTTTCTGCCTGCGTGAAGGGATAGGATGGCGTTCTACTAAAACTGATGACATAGTGCTTGGTATATATAGCCTCTACTCAGATCTACCCGCAAGTAAAATTACTATTCCGCAACAGCTTAATACTACCGGAGAGGTGCCATATGTAGATGGTCCAGCAAGAGGTGGAACAGGCAATTCGCGTTTTACCCTTTTCACCTGGATCGATGCAGATCACCGTTTTAGAGGGAGTGGAGATGAGGTACGAAGCTTCGCTCAGTCACTTAGTGCACTTCATACAGAGCTTCGCACTTTACGAACAGCTCCTCATCTATGTCTTGAGGCTGCTGCTCTCGCAAATAAAAATGTCCCTTTTCACAAACTTATCGCACCTAGTAGTGTTGAGCAGATCTTCCGCCAGGTAGATGCTCTTGATGATACACATATAGAACTTAAACGGCTTGCACAGAAGACAAAAGAGTGTGTGCTTGCACTAGCTGCTTATGTAGGGAAGTGGTTTTCAGTCCGAGAATTAGAAGCCGATAGGCAATACATCCATGGAGACCCTATCCCCCAGGACATTCTAGTCCTGAAGGATGGCAAGATCGTTATCATAGACTTTGAGAAGCTTGATTTTCAGTCTGTATATCCGGAGATCGGGTACGCATTAAGCTCAGCTGTAACACAGTCAGTTGAGCAAGACAGCAGAAGAGCGCTTCGTTTTCTTCGGGATGAATTTCTTGTGGAGTATTTTAGGGAAACAACTCTACCAAGAAATGACCACCTTACCCATCTTGGCGCACTAAACCGTGCTTTACAAAACTTTGTGGCAAGCTGGAGCGGATATTTAAAAAACCCTAATGATTCAAAAGCAAAGGAGATTCAACTTCCTAAGCTCCCCGGATACCTCCTAGCTGTAATTGAGACACAGAAGATATTTGAGGGGCTAAGTAGGTAAAATGTTCTTTACCGGGACCGGGCTTCCAGCCCGCTACGGACTATCAGCAAATTCGTTTGCGGGCTGGAAGTCCGCGGTCCCAGTAATGTAAATGACTAGTATTATCTCCCAACTTTTAAGTCGCTAGATTTCTTGAAAATTCCTTTAAAATAATATAAACTTCGTAGGTTTAAAGCGTACTGCTAACAGGCAAAACCATGAAAAATCTCTTCAAAAACAAAACCGTATTAATCACCGGAGGAGCCGGTGCTTTTGGTCAGAAATTCATCACCTCTCTCAAGGACAGTGGGGTAGCACGTGTCATTGTTCTCTCTAGAGATGAGATGAAGCATGCCGCCTTAAAAAGGCTGCCGCAGTTTAAGGAGTGCATGAGCTTTCTTGATTTCAGGATAGGTGATGTTACCCGCCCTTCAGATCTTGAATTAGTCTTACCAAGCGCTGATATTGTAATTCACTCCGCAGCGATGAAACATCTTCCTGAATGTGAAGCCAATGTGATGGCAAGTACTACTGTAAATGTAACTGGAACTGAGAATGTAGTGCGCGCATTCCTGAGATCAAATGCAAAAGATCTAGTCTTTCTTTCGACTGATAAATCTCCGTCCGCATCTTCGGTATACGGGGCACAGAAGTACATAGGTGAGAAACTTGTTACAGAGGCAGCACGGCTTGCCGGTACTGGGAAGCGCGCCTTCACGCTCCGTTATTCAAATGTAATAGACAGCACCGGATCGGTCTTTAATCTATTTTCAGGAATCCTCAGCGCCGGCCGCGAAGCAACAGTAAACGGCTCTAACACACAACGCGGATTTGTTACACAGGATGCAGTTTGCTCTCAGCTCACCGAATACCTTGCACATGCAAAGGGCGGCGAGGTGTTTGTATTTAGACCTGTAGTAATCAATATCGCAGAGCTAGCAACTACCATGCAGAGTATTATCGGCAAAGGCAGCGTCGTGGTCAAAAATACACTTGGAACAGGTTGGGAAAAGGAGTCAGGAACACTTGTAATGCCAGAAGAAGCAGCGTTAGCTAAGTCACCAAACTGGTTAAGCAGTGATCATTCGGTAGTACTAGATTTTTTAAACCGACATGCTGAGGCAGCAGCAGCAAAACTCGGAGCAGACAACAGCTACACTCTCCAAGACTGTCCTGTGCTTAACGGCGAGAAGTTAAAACAGTTCTTAGTTCCGGTAATGAGAGCAGCATCAATTATTTAAGGTAATAGTTCTATGTTTAAAAGAAAGATTAATCTAACCCCTAATCAGGTGCGTGTAGTGTATGACAGTACAGTCGCTGTAATAGCTGCCTCACTTGTTTACACCTATTTAAATATCTTCTTAGGTCTTCCGGTTTCAAAGATATTGTTTTTAAGCCCATTGCCGTTATTCCTTTTTAATCTCGCCTTCGGCATCTTCTCACGGCTAAGGGTTGGCTCCGGACTTATTAAGGCTCCGGCACTCGCTCTATCTATAAGCTTGAGCGCAGCGCTGCTTGCGCTGCTGGGCACAGGCGCACATGCCGCAATTCTTTGGAGCGTACTTGTATTCGCGCCGATTATACTGCCTCGTGTTTTTCTTAATCTCAATACAAGACTGAAAACCGATTTTATTAGCAGTACTATTAAACAACGCGGCCCGGTACTTGTAGTTGGTGGCGGAGGCTATATCGGCACTCATGTAGTCGAGCAATTACTTAAAAACGGCTTCCCGGTACGAATCCTTGACCGGTTTATTTACTCAAAAAAGCCTATCCAGGAATTCCTATCAGACCCTCGTTTTGAATATATAGAAGGAGATATTACTGACATAATGAAGCTCTCAACCGCAATGAGTGGGGTTTCTGCGGTAGTTCATCTAGGCGGCTTAGTTGGAGATCCGGCCTGCTCTGTCGACCCTGCCTTTACCCGACATGCCAATGTAATCTCCACTAGAATGCTAAAGGAGGTAGCAATATCGCTTGGCATCCCACGCTTTGTATTCGCTTCAAGCTGCTCAGTTTACGGATCAAATGAGAAAGAGGTTGATGAAACAAGTGATTTAAACCCAGTTTCTTTATACGCCCAAACTAAAATTGATAGTGAGAAAGAGCTTCTCTCCTGTGTTGATGAGAGCTTCTGTCTAACAATCCTAAGATTCGCTACGGTATTCGGATACTCACGCAGACCAAGGTTCGATCTTGTAGCAAATCTCTTCACTGCTCAGGCGATGAATGAGGGACGTATTACGGTAATTGGCTCAAACCAGTGGCGGCCTTTTGTGCATGTTCGTGATCTGGCATTAGCAATTGTAAAAGTTCTTAAGGCGCCATCAGATAAAGTCAGCGGCCAGATCTTCAATGTAGGAGACTCAAGGCTTAACCTTACTATAGGTCAGTTAGCAGAACGGGTTCAAAAGGTAGTATCAAAAGAACGAGCCGTAGAGTTAGCAACAAAGGAGAATATTGAGGATAGAAGAAACTACTTTGTTTCCTTTAACAAAATCAAAAAAGTACTGGGCTTTGAGGCCGTAATGACAATAGAGTCCGGAGTAGAGGAGCTCGTTGATGCTTTTAAACGTGGTGAGTTCACAAATTACCGCGAGGCTCACTACAGTAATCTTGAAATGACAAAGATTGCACTGCGCGATTTTAGAGATCCGCTGCAGAGCTCCAGGCTATACCATCCATTAGCAGAGGAGACTAATACAGTTGAGCAGCCTAAGGCGGCTAATAGTTAATGAAAGAGCTAGCTATCATCATACCGATGTATAATGAGGAGGCTAATGCCGAACGGTGCATACGTGAGATCAGCAAGGTATTAACAGACAAACTTCCAGGCACAAAACTTCTAGTCGTAAATGATGGAAGCCGTGATCGAACCGGCCTTATACTTGAGAGTCTGAGTAAGGAATCCCTGCCCTACTGGCATATAGCGCACACACCAAACCGCGGGTATGGCGGCGCATTAAAAGCAGGCATGGAGGAGGCTCTCCAAAAGGGTTATGTTTATGGCCTATTCATGGACTCCGATCTAACAAACGACCCGGCCTTAATACCTGTGTTTGCTGAGCTTCTTAAGACTGGAGAGTACGATCTCATAAAGGCTTCTCGCTATGTTAAGGGAGGCGGAATGGAGGGCGTACCACCTTACCGCATGGCTTTTACAATTGTAGGTAATTGGGTGGCTTCCCTCATGTTTAGAATGGGAATAAACGACTGCACCAATGGCTTTCATGCCGCGCGTTTAGATATGATCGCCAATGAAACATACCATGAGCGTGGATTTGCCTTTCTGCTTGAGGAACTTTATTACCTAAAACGAGCTGGAGCTCGGACTAAAGAGATACCTTACACCTTAACGGCTCGTAAAGATGGAGAGGGCGCCTCCAAATTTTGCTATACAATCCCGGTACTATGGAACTACTTTAAGTATGCACTTAAGGCTGTCTGTGTTTTTTCTGCTCCGCGGAGAAGTTAATGGAAAGAGTCGTCATTTTTGGCGCAAAGGGAATGTTAGGGCATGCAGTCTGCTCCTACCTTTCTCATAAAGGTTATGAAATTCAGTATCTCAGCAAAAGCGAGTTTGACATATCAAAAGAATCTCATGAAAAAATTAGAAATTTCATCAGGCGTGGTGACTATGTCATAAACTGCTCTGCTGTCCTGAAATCTGTCATGGCAAAGCTAACGCCCGAGGATTTATTTAGAGTTAATGCTGTTTTTCCCATCAATCTTGGACTTCTTTGCAGATCTATTGGCGCAAAATTATTCCACATCACTACTGATGGAGTCTTTGATGGTGCAAAGGGCAGCTATTCAGAGGAAGATCTAATTAACCCACAAGATCTTTACGCCTTCTCCAAGTCCGCAGGAGAAGCTGCAGATGCCATGATCTTTAGAACCTCCGTAATTGGGGAGGAGATTTCAGAAGGACGCTCCTTATTGTCCTGGGCAATGAGCCAACGAGGAAAATCTATAAATGGATATACAAACCATCTCTGGAATGGAATTACCACTTTAGAGCTAGCTAAGGTAATAGAAACGGTGATTAGTACTGAGTTATATGCTAAAGGGCTTTATCACCTGCATTCACCGGACAAAGCATCGAAGTATGAGCTGCTATCGACTATCAATCAGATCTATTCCTTAGGGCTAGTAATTACCCCATCCAATGCAGAGAGAGCCTGCGACTATACTCTACGTACATGCCGTAAATTGAGCACAAAGCTCATTACTAAAAGTATATCCTCACAGATTCAAGAGATGCGAAGCTTCTTTGCGGGAATCTAGAGCAGTGTAATATGAATTGTTTCTTTACTGGGACCGCGGGCATCTTGCCCGCAACAAAATGCCTGCTAATTCGTTTGCGGGCTGGACCACGCTTTGCGTGGACTTGCTGAAGCTTGCTTCGCAAGCATTTATCTTACGCTGCCTGGTAGCAGTGCGAAAGCACTGCCCAGGCGCGTCCCGCATTCCCAGTATGGATATAACTCTAGAAAAACCGCAAATCAGGCAACGGTGTTATCCATGTACCCTTAAACCAACTCTCTTTCTTCCTAATATGATCCGCATAGTTCCATGCTGAGACAAAAATATAATCAGGCGGATTAGTCTTTAATTCCTCAGGAAATACAATCGGCGTATGAGTGCCTGGCATAAGCTTGCCAGCTCGAAGCGGTGATGAGTCCACCATTCTTTCCAAGTACCCCATCTTAGCAGCATTAACCCAGAGTGTAGCTTTTCCAGCTGCACCGTAACCCCAGATGCGACTAGACTTGCTTACCCTGCCAACCGTGTCGCGCAGAATCTCAATTTTGCGATTAACTAAGCCGCCCCATCCGAGCCATGTCTCAATCTTAGCTAACCCCTTAGCCTCCTCGTAAGAGAGAACCTCCCCTACCCCAGGCTTTACACTTTCACTACTATCTACAGACGCAACCACGCGCAAAGAGCCTCCGTGCATAGGGATCCTCTGCGCATCAACAACGTGGAAGCCGTATCTCTTAAGCAAAACACTTAGACTTGATAGAGAGTAAAAGGTAAGGTGTTCATGATACAATGTGTCCCACTGATACTGTTCTAAAAGGTCCCCTGCGTACATAACTTCCAAGCATAGGTGGCCTTTCGGATTTAGAAGCTGTTTAGCGCCTTCTAAAATTAGCTCCGGTCTATCGTTATGGGCAAAGGCGTTACTGCCGCTGACTATATCAACAGCTCCGATGCGCTCTCTTAAAGCAGTTGCAGTTTCTTTGTTAAAATATCCTGCTTCTACATCAAGCCCTTTACTCTTTGCCAGAGCTGTAATGTTCTGTGAGATATCGATTCCATAAGAACTAATGCCTAAGGCATTCAATTGTGTCAAAAGAACACCATCATTACACCCAAACTCAACAACACTCTTAGGTGCCAATGTTTTCTTTAGCCAAGCTGCGTACTCCTTAAAATGTTCAACTAAAGGAGCAATTGTACTTGATGAGAAAGAGTAATCTTGAAAAAGAATCTCCGGATCTACAACTTCGAGAATTTGCACCAAACTGCAGCTCTCGCAGATATGAATTGGAAGTGGAAAAACGTGCTCATTGGCGATCGCCTTAGTGCTGCTTAAAAAACCACCAGCTAGCGGCATATCTCCTAAGTCTAAAAAAAGACTCAAATTCTTACTCTCACATCCACGACAGATCTGTCTACGCATAGGCATCCGATTATATAAAAAAATGAAGCTGACGCACCTGTTTCTAGCCTGTTAGAGTATCTCGCCAAACTAGGAAAGTCAACGCGATGTGAGGTCGCGGTGGACTTGATTTCTTCATCTTTAAGTAAGAAAATCATGCCTTCGGTGTAGAATGGAACACTTACAGAGGAAGAGCATAACATGCAGAAGAAAAAGATAGCATTTGTACTCGGGATCAGGCCGGATATTATCCGTGCTGCCTTGATAATGAAGTATTTGAAAGACGCACCAGATGTAGAGGTGCAGTTCATATGGTCCGGTCAGCATTATTCCGACAACCTGAAGGGAATTTTCTTTAGAGAGTTCCAGATGCCTGAGCCCGATGTAGATCTAGGCTGCTCAGGTGATACCGACGCCGAGATCTCCTCCCAGCTAATCGCCAAGCTTTATCCAGTACTAGACAAGATGAAGCCGGTTGCAATTGCCTTTCTTGGCGACACTAACACAACTACCGGATGCATCGCGGCAGCACAGCTCAACATCCCCATCATCCATGTAGAGGGTTGCTGGCATTCCTATGACTGGCGAATGCCGGAAGAGAAGTTTCGAACCATGATCGATCACCTCTCCGATGTGATTTACACATATGAAGAGGAATACAAATTGCGTGGTGTGGCAGAAGGACTAAACCCACGCAACATCGTAGTAGTTAGAAATCCTATAGTAGATATATTAAATGAATTTTACTATCCGCATAAGGCGCGCCTAGATGCGCAGGCAGACGCAAAGTTCTTTAGCTCGCGCGGCATTAAAGATGGAAATTACTATCTGATGACCTGCCATCGTAGAGAGAACGTACATATAGAAAGCTCTTTCCGTGCTATCATTAATCTAATTGAGAACTCCGATCTACCTGTATACTTTCCTGCCAGTTATCGTACCCAGAAGGTTATGAAAGAGATGGGCATCACCAAAGTAAAAAACCTGATCGTAGTTGATCCGATTGGATATGAGGAGATCCTTATATTAATGACTCACTCCAAAGCTGTAATTACCGATTCTGGAACAATTCCTGAAGAATGCTCGGTCCTAAATATTCCTTGTGTTCAGATGAGAAAGGCAACGGAGAGACCTCAAGTGTATGATGTAGGAGGATGCGTCAAATTCGATCCTGATCAACCTGAAAAGTACCCAGTAGAGATCGTTTATAAGAAGCTAAAGAAACTCTTTGGTAAGAAATGGCAGCATACACTTGGCGATGGCTTATCATCTCAAAGAATCGCAGAGGATCTACTGCACAGAATCCGCACGAACAATCTCAGAGGGCACTTATACGAGCATAATCACCTGCCTATCCAACGGTCGCTGCGGGAGGATGGGATTGAGATCTAGTACACTGGAATAAAAGCTCTTCCGCTCTACTGGGACCGCGGACTTCCAGCCCGCTACGAAATGCCCGTTAATTTATATGTATGCTGAAACCCTGAGGTCCCAGTAGGTAAATAATTTAATGATACAGCATACTACTGCTTCTTTAGTACGCTGCTTGAAATAGGCTATCTTTATTACTTCGCGCTTTCATGGCAGCATGAACAACAATAACCATGTCATTTGCTAATCAACGCTCTGCCTTTCTAGTCCCTCTTTTCCTTTGCGGATTTATTTTCTCTAAATATCTCCTTTTTGATCTAGTTGAATATGTATCTCCCCCTATTAGACTTGAAATTAAGGCTAATATTGAGGCGGGAAATGGAATGGAGATTTATATTAATAAGAATTTCGAAAGTCCTAAGAGAGTGGCAGTTGAGACAGCTGTTTCAAAGACCTACTTAGTGCCCAATGTCCCTAGTTCGATCTGGCATATACGAATTGATCCTACTGATATTCCAGATAAGGAATTTACGATATGCAGCCTGTCACTTTTCGCTGGTCAAGATATCGTAGCACAGGTAAGCGCAGAGGAGCTTGCAAAGTGGGGCGAATCAGGCTCAATTCTTAAATCCATAGAGAATAACTGTGCTGTATTTAAAGCTCTAACGAACGATCCTTTCATTTGGGCAGGGGATCTTAAACTAAATGCACTAGGAGGCTCTGAAGACAGAATAACACCGATAAATATTCTAAAGTATCTTGGACTTATGATTGTTGCGATTGGTATGGTGTGGGCAACATGTAACGGAATTAATCGATACCTGCTAGTGATCCCAGTTAGTGCAACTCTAGTTTTAGCTCATTTCTTGCCATCTCTAATCAGCATAGTGCAGAGCCTGCCTCTTTCTCCACCGCCAATATCGGAGGCTGTTGGATATGTTGCATATATTGGTTATCCAAAAAGTGTGGATAACTTAGCCTTTTTCTTCTCAATTTCTGTATTCGGATTATGTGGACTCTTACTTGCCATATTAATTCGGAATAGAGTTTTTCAACCTCTACAGCTTGTAGATACAGAGTCAGACCAGAGACTGTTTCCGGAACTTTGCTTGTTTACTCTCCTTGCCATGATTGCATTGATCACCTTCCCCGATCTCTTATCTCCACCTCCTGCAATCACAGCTTCTGAATTTGACTTTAATAATATGCTGGGTTGGGGATACTTATATCATTCTGGACTTCTACCCTACCGAGATTTTTGGTTTCCATATGCTGGGCAGGTCACTCAACTAGGATCTTTTCCCTCTGATAAAATTAATATCTATCTTCATAACCTCATATCAATATCTATATTTCTTTTTGCGCTCTTTAAGATATTTAGAAGAAACTTGATCTATACGCTCATAGTAGCAGCGTTTGTCTGGTATCCATGTGAGTTTGGAATCTTTATGGGAGTACGAAGATACTTTGTAGCGCTCAATATTGCTCTCCTTTACGCTGGTATAATATGCGAGGGGAAGTTTTCTACTCTAAGTGCTTTAATATTTTCTCTTTACTGTGGCCTAGCGCTGACATTTGAGCCGAATCAACTACTGTATGCTGCGCCTGGCGTAGGTTTATTACTGCTCAGCACTATCTTTTTGCCGTCTCAGCGCACAACCGACTTTAGGCAGATAATCAAATGGCACATTGTCTCTGCTGTGTTCTTTTTAGCAATATTGGTTTTCCAAATTTGGAGCCTTTATATTAACGACCAGCTACCACAGTTTATAAACTTTTTTAAGGAGATGACTGTGCTGGGTATGAGGGCTGCGCTCCCGGCTCCATTATCAGATTGGTTCGGTTTTGTTGATAGCTACAATAATATACTAGTACTGGGCTTGCATTATTTAATACTCGCATCAATATTTGGGCTATTTTTCAGTAAGAGTCGGGAGAGTAGATTTTACTTCACTACCACCCTAGCAGTTGCAGCCGTGGTCTCAATGCTATTTCTTAAACATCTAGTAAGACCACACATGGCGCAGCAGGTAATCGGCCTGTTAATAGTTGGATATGGAATCTATTTTTGGAATCTTTTTCGGAGCTTGAATACAAATAGAATATGGGCCCTCACCTTTATATTTGGAGCATTAGTTGGTAATTTTGACAAACAGGGGCAGATAGTTGGTGGTGTGGTTACGGCTTGGCCGTATCTATTAAAAGCACCTGAGCGAATAATTTCTGCTTTCGATGCACCCACAGACAATGATTATTTCAAAAGATATTATGCACCAGACAACTTCAAAGGGCTCGATCAAGAGCAGACAGAGCTAGTCAACTTTTTCAGTGAACAGTCTTTGCGACCTCAGGGTCGGGATATTTTTGTTCTTGGTGATGATTCATATCTCTATTTAATACTTAACCAGCTGCCGCCTGAGTTTTTAACATTATATGATGGCGCTGCGATTTCAGCACAAAGACGGATGGTTGCGAGGTTACAGAAAGAACAGCCACGCTTTGTAATATTCAATACAGCGTTTAAGAGTTTCGATGGCGTACCTAATTTAGTTCGAAATCCTATTATCTATAATCATATTATTAGTAATTATGTGTTTTTAAATCAGGTGGGGAGATTTGAGATATTGATTCCTAAAAAACCTGAGCAGGAGATAGATATTTCCTATTGGCTAAATACATTAGGTAGCTCTGTTGATTTAGGGAAACTTCCGTACTATTCAAGCTTTAATAGTGGTTCCGAATGTATGGATAATAACTGTATCAGCTTTTTGTCTGTTGATGGCAGCTCAACTGAGACTAACTCGAAAATTATACTTAAAAACAATAACCATGAATTTACTATTAATTTCTCAAGCGCAGGCAAGGAGGGGTTTATCAACCTTAATCAGATCTGGTTCTGGAATCTGTTAGATATAAAAGATAGGGCCTCGGTTATAACATTCAGCGCTGAGGATGGATTACGACATATACTCCTCACACGAAGATTTAGCGCTGAAATACTTTATTAGGCAACAACCTATAACATTCCGCACTAACATAAATCCATAACAATACTATTAGCGGCGATGTAGAAAACCTCATTCTGTTTCCCTTAGCACAAATGTTCTAGAATGTTCTAGGACACCCAAAAAATAGCCTATAAATCTAAAATTAGTACGAAGCTGTACCGATAGATGAAGCATGACCAATGCGCGATCGGAGATCTACGACCCTGAAGAGGTAGGGATATATCATTGTGTAAGCCGCTGCGTCCGCAGAGCATATCTTTGCGGAGAGGATGAGCATACAGGGAGATCGTTTGAACACCGACGCGAATGGATTCGCAGCCGTCTTAAGGTGTTAGTAGATATATTTGCAATAGAGGTAATAGCGTACGCAGTGATGAGTAATCATCTACATGCGGTAATCCGTAACCGACCTGACAAAGCAAAGGGCTGGGAGGATAAAGAGGTGGCAAGACGTTGGCGCCTGCTGTTTCCTCTACGCCGCGACCTAAACGGCGTGCCGATGAAGCCTAGCAGCGCAGAGATTAGCGCTATAACAATGGATAAGAAGAAAGTAGAACTATACCGTACACGCCTATCAGATATTAGCTGGTTTAACCGCTGCATGAACGAGAACATAGCAAGACGCGCAAACGCCGAAGATGAATGTACAGGGCGGTTCTGGGAGGGACGGTTTAAGTGTCAAAGAGTCTACGATCTAAGTGCCATACTAGCTTGTAGCGCCTACGTAGACCTAAATCCGATTCGAGCCGGCATTGCTAAGACCCCTGAGCAAAGCGATTACACAAGTATACAGGATCGGATTAAGAGCTATAAAAAACAGCCAAATAGTAAAGGTTTGGGAAAGATACTTATCTCAATTGAAGAGCTATCGAACAACACAGTTACAACAGATGAATATTTTGAGCTAGTAGAAGCCACAGGAAAACTGTTACGCCAGAACAAGGCAAGTATCTCCCAGGATATTGTTCCTATTCTTGAGCGGCTAAAGCTCTCCTCGGATGAGTGGTTAGAGACTACTCGAAAAATTAGAATGCGCTTTCCTAGGATAATTGGCAGCGCTGATCGTATCTCAGAGGCAGCAAAAAATGCCAAGAAGGAGTGGTTCCAGGGTATTAATGCTGCTAGAGCACTTTTCGCCGCTTAAAACTTTCTTGAATTACTAGAAAATTACGAAGGAAAATCCCTATCTACATAGATACAAAATATGTACCTACATTTTATAAATATACTTCGCTATCACTTATTTGATGGGTGCTCTAATTTTAGTCCCAGATATCTAAACCTTACGCTATTGAGGCACCAGCTGCACAAACTTTATTTTCTCTTCTACAGGTTTTAGTTTGCTAAATCGTTTCCCATATTGAATTAATGGGCTTTCCAGAAAACGGTATGACAGATCACTAAACAACAGGATAATAACCCAAACTATACAAAGCTGAATAATCCTTCCAATGTCGGTCTCAAATAACCAACTAGGCCGCAAAGCATTTGAATAATGGATCCATAATGTAATCGCTGCAATATGCGAAAGATATATTGCATAAGAGCGACTACCTAAATACTCTAAAATTCTTCCTAGTCCTTTGCCAGAAAATACGATCTCACTATCCAAGACTGCTAAAGCTACTAAAATACCGCTAAAAAAAGCATAAAACAGGAACCCACTATATAAAGTGATACTTGGAGGCAGCCAAGCTGGCAATGCCCAGATCATCAACACGCAAAAACAGCAGATCGCTATTTGAATACTATTGCAAAGATAGGTTGGCAGGTACGAGCGTAAGTATTCAACAATCTTTCGCAGACGATACTTGTTCGATTCTGTCATCAATAGTGCTATCAGAACCCCGATAAAAAGAGTGTCAAAACGACGGTGAGAGGAGAACATATTAAATGAAAAAGTATTCCAACCTGGTGGCACATCAATCATCGGTCGCAACACAGCCGCCACAACTACAATTCCAAATAACACACTGGCTATTCTCCCACGGCGTGAAGGTACTAGGAACAGGATCCATGGAAGCAAAAAGTAGAAATGCTCCTCTACAGTTAGACTCCAATAGTGTCCAACATAATGTACTGCGTGACCGGAGTTCTGTATCAGATAATTATAAAATCCTGTTAAAAAGTAGATGGCTTCTGTTGATAGTGCTGAAAATGTTCCAAATAGTCCTGGGGCGGTGTCCTGAAATACTGTTGCAAGACCCAAATATATCCCCAGCCAAAAAAGTGCAGCAGGAAAGATTCTAAAAATACGCTTTAGGTAAAATACTTTCAAAACCAACTTTAGCCTTTCTATTCTATTTAATTCAGGATAATCAAGTTGGACTTCACTAAAAAGTGTAAATAAAGAGGATGAGACAACAAAACCAGAGATAACGAAGAATAGATCAACTCCGGTAAAACCGCTTCGCAGAAAGGATGGGAGTGTGGGATGAATCTCTGAAAAATGGGTAAAAACGACAAGCATCACGGCTACTGCACGCAACCGCTCAATCTCCATAATTTTACCTGATCCTGTATGAGTCGACTTAGAAACCATTTCGATATATACCAAAATCTTATGAGGCTAGGACTCCAACGCCATTAAGTATTTAATACTAATTACCAGTCTATTACTTTTTTTGATAATAATAAACACTCATTACTGAATCTCTCCGCTTGCAAAACAGAGCAGATAATAGTTAAATCCGCATTAAACTATTTATCGATTAATGTCATACGCGTGTATAAACATCTATTTTCTCTCTCGATTACTCTAGTTTTTTTCATCAGCTTGTCTGCTTATTTCATTTCAAACTTTCACTACCTTGAGCCTACTACACTTACAATTGAAGGAGTCTCAGAAGAAGGTAATAAGGCTATTTTAAGTTGGAATTTAGGCAAAGGATTTAATCCATACTCGAATCAAGAGATTCAACTATATAACTCTACTACAGAGGGACAACAAAATACTGACTTATTCACTCAGAAGATACCTTTTCCCCCTCAGTCGGTGACTGCAGTACGCATATCAGCAGCAGAGCACGGAAAGCTTTCAGGCATTACCTCCGTAACTATTAGTACAGCCGCAAATAGTTTACAGTTGCCGATTAAGAAGCTTGCTAAAAATAAAATGGCAACATGGAAAAACCTTCAGATTAAACGCATCACATATCACCCAGCACTAGTATCTTTACAGATAATTTTTGCAGCATTTATAACCTGGTTGTTTTTTTTATTTTTAAATTTGCCCACACGTTTACAGCAACCAAACTGGAGAAGATGCTTAATTTTTATTTTTTGTGAAGAACGACGCCTCCTTTTTTGGCTAATGTTTATTTGCATGATTGTGGTTTATAGTTTATGGCTTCTTGCCTACTGGCCAGCAGCTATGACTAATGATTCTTGGTCAAGCTTAAGCAATGCCTACCGTCTAGATTTCAATGACTGGCATCCTTATATATATACGGTTTTAATACTATTTTGCCTTCAGTTCTTTGATTCAGTCGCAAGTGTGGCGGTACTGCAAATCCTAACTACTGCACTGTTGGGTTCATATGTCTTTTATTATGTGCTCAAGAATGGAATCAGACCTTTTCTAGTATACCCGTTTTTTCTTCTTTACACCTTCTCTATTCCGATTGGACTTTACAATATTATACTCTGGAAAGATGTGCCCTTCAGTCTTGCAGTAGCAGCTTTTAGCGTACTCCTATTTACTCTTTCAATCTGTAGATATAAATGCAAGCAGAGTTATTCGCTCCCCTATTGGTCATATCCTTTTTTATTTATACTCTTCTCACTGCTCTGCAGTGTTCGTCATAACGGATTTCCCTTTTTTATAGTCGGTCCATTTCTTCTTTATTTTGCCGTATCAAGAAGCACATGGATCAAGCTACTTACAATTTTTGTAAGCTCATATATCGTCTTTCACCTGATTATTCCTAAGTCATTTAATATTCAGAAAGTTGGGGGTAGTGGCTATCATCTTTGTAGAAGTGTCCTTCAAATAATGACCCATCCGAATTTCTACTCAGAGGACCGCGAAGCTGACTTTCGCATAATGGAGCAAGTAACTGGTAGGAAATGGGCCGATATTAAGAGTATGTACCCTGCCCGCTGGTACGATCTGTGGGATAGTACACTACTAAGTAAATCACAGTGGAACAAGGATCGAGGCGAAACAGAAGCATACAATCAGAAATTTTTTATCAGATTGATATTAGAGAACTTACCAATTTTTTTAACCGAAAGAACATATGATCTATTACATTCTTTTGGACTAGACGATTCTCACTACGGACCGAAAACAGGATACTTTACAAACCCCTTACAGCTTCACGGATCTAATCTTGGACCTCCTGGCAATTTTGTTTATGGTATTGGACTATCTAGCAAACCTAAATCAAGTTGGTTATTTGAGATATTGGATCCGCTGGTCTTATGGTCAAAGAAATTTTCCGGTCTTTTCAGCCCTGCTGTTATTATCTGGAACCTCCTCTTACCTTCTTTGCTCTTATTCTTTATACTCTTTATTTCTAAAGGCTTCTCACCAATATCTTTATTTGTCTTAGTAAACCTAGCTGCTGCTGGCGTTATGTTTTTACTTGGAGCTGGTGAGAGCTGGCGGTACTTTTACTATCTTTATCTTTCCAGCATATTGGTCCTACCATTATATTTTGTGCAACTTCACATTGAGAAAACAGGGACGGCAAATAGCCTCTAATCCTTAATTGCCAAAATTTCTAATCACATCCAAACTTAAGGTTACGGCCCCGGACCTCGCCTAAAAAGATATTTTTGACACTAGCCAATTTTAAATATATATTCCACAGCTATATGACTAATCAAGCAAGCCTAGAGAAGAGGAAGGAACTATTATCAATACTCACTGGTGAGGGGATAGAGATTGGAGCTCTGCATAGGCCCTCTGATGTGCCTCATCTTAAAGTTAAGTATGTTGACTACCGCACACCGGATGAACTACGTCTGCAATATCCTGAGCTCGCCCCATATAAGTTAGTCGATGTCGATATAATCGACGACGCACAAACACTGAAGACAGTCCCTGACAAAACTCAGGATTTCGTTCTTGGTAACCACCTTATCGAGCATATGTCTAATCCAATCTCTGCCCTACTAAACTGGGGTCGAGTAATTAAGCCCGGCGGTCATATGTTCCTAGCTGTACCAGAGAGAGATCTGACGATTGATCGGGAACGAGAGCTTACCCCGCTCGGCCACATAATTGAAGATTACGAGAGCCCCTCGGCTGAACGTGACTTCCAACACTACCTTGATTTTGCTCTCTTCGTAAGCTGCAGATTTTTTAATGTGCGCCCCGAGTCAGAGTTCAAGAAGTTTGCAGAGGAGCTCTGGGAGATGAAATACAGCATCCACTACCATGTATGGAACCATCACACCTTCCGAGATCTAATCAACTACGTATCAAATCGTTTCCCGGAATGGCGTATGAATGTAGTTGCTTCAATGGATCCTGCGATTGATGAGTTTATTTATGTTCTGCAGAAGCAGGGGTAGTACTTAGTCTGAACAGTTTCTGTCATGAGGACGGGAATTATTACTATAGCATCCTAGATACAGTTAAATATCATTTGAGCTAGACATTAGACGCCTGAGAAAGTACCTCCGATATTTGCGCATAGTTGCAAAAATCAGAGGCACTTGATAAGCTATGGTGGATGCCTTAGGAAAGGGTAATAGGCATAAAATATAAGCTAATGCACCAACGTAACAGACACATCCTTTCAGTACTACAAAAACGTGCCAAGCTTTGGCCGGTTTTGGGGCTTCTTGGACCGCGCCAAGTGGGCAAGAGCACCTTGCTGCGTGAGCACTGGGCTGCTATCCAAAAAGCCAGCTTTATCAGCTTTGATCGAAAGGCTCTTAGACAACAAGCCGCCAAGGCACCGGAGCATTTTCTGCTATCTATTACGAGCGATCTAACTAAAAAAACTATAATTGATGAAGCACAAAAAGTGCCTGATATTTTCGATGCAATCAAAAGCTTGGTTGATGAGCGACGTAGACCCGGTCAATTTACATTGAGTGGCTCAGTTAATTTCTCAGACAAAGTTCAAATTAGAGAGTCACTTACAGGACGTATAGGTATTTTCCGGCTCTATCCATTAACCATAAGAGAACTCACTCATCAGCCGATATACTCCGCATGGAGTGGCAACGCTCCAAATAAGGCATGCAATTCTCAAGATATTGAACTATGGATTAATCGGGGTGGTATGCCCGGAATGTGTTGGTTGCGAAGTGAGGAGGAGAGGTTTGCTGCTTGGGAAGCTTGGGTAGAAACCGCGTGCTATAAAGATTTACAACAGTTAAAAATTCCTAAATTAGAGGGCGCACTAGCACTGGATATTCTAAATACCATAGCCACACTCGAATACCCTGACCGCAGCTCAATCGCAGCCAAGATTCGCAAAGA
Organism: uncultured Bdellovibrionales bacterium; assembly: GCA_964556665.1. Taxonomy (GTDB): domain Bacteria; phylum Bdellovibrionota_C; class UBA2361; order UBA2361; family CAZKXU01; genus CAZKXU01. Next base: position 38,145 of record CAZKXU010000012.1, read on the forward strand.
CTCAAGAATAGTAGCTAAATATCTCATGGCCTTAGAAAATTTATTTATTCTAAACCGCATAGATGCACACCCATTGGGAGTTGGAAAGAGCATCTATTACCTTTTCGATTCGGGATTGGCCAACTATTTAGGTGCTTCTCGCGAGGTTCGAGTTAGGATCTGGTTACTAAATGAGATTTTAGCGCAACATGAATATACAGCAACGATCAGGCCCAGAATTTATCACTATCGCTCCTCCAAATTATCCCGAATTGACTTCGTAGTCGAAAAGCGCAACGCTAAGATCGCATTACTTATCAGCGAAGAAGAAAGCATTGGAGAGTATAGCTCTAGAGCACTTAAGATATTCCTTAAGAATAATCCAAACTATAAGGGCCTGGTGGCAGCTCCTACATCCACGGAGTATAAATATTCAAATAATATTTCCGTTAAACCTTGGACTTTAATGGGTTAGCTGTCTGAGTTATGGTTATCAAATACGCCACTCTTGGCAAGTGTTGCGCCTTTTCAACTTAATTTTTCAGGCTAAGATCTCCTCTATTAGTTTTTTTAAGGTGATCTTTTCCAATACATTCATAAACGTCTGACAAAACTGCCCTTATTCCAGTCCCATTCCAATGCGTATCGTCACGCCAATACAGATACTTATCTAAGCGCAGATACTTCTCGGCCTCATCCTGAAGCTTGGGCGTAAGGTCAATAATCTCCGCTTTTGTGTCTTTAAATGCCTCCTTAAGTGCTCTTATACCAGGTGCCGGAGACTGTATCCTAGAGCTGATATAATCAGGTAGATATCTTTTATAAACTCTAAGTTTTGTCGGTATAAAAAAGATACAGGATGTACGACTCAATAGCGCTTCATCTGCTTCGAATGGCAGTAGTGCAAGCTGCGAAGCCATGGCCAGCTCATTATGTGGTTTTAAGAAGCCTAACTGGCGCTCTCCTACTGTATAAAGTGACACTGCTGTGTCTTCCCTCTTTAGCATTTCACCCAAAGCTCTACGACTCATTCCATAAATTATCTTTGGATACCTAAGGCTCGGTAAAAATCTTTTTAAGAATTCAATTCTCTGCCTGTCATATTCTTCACTAATAGAACTTACAGTTTTTATAAGTTGAGATCCAAGTGAAGCATGCCCTAACTGATCTAGATTTGAGAAATCATTTCCTTCGTAAAAAAAGAATATAAATTTTACTCCCTGACTGCCTCTATTAAGAAACTGCGTTGCTCGATTCATATAATCAGCCGGATCAGATGGAAAAGCGATCTGGTATGTATCAACTCCATATTGCTGCTTTAAGAGGGAAGTTAAAGTGTCGGCTTCATCACTTCCGTTTGCTACAACAAAAGAGTCACCGTTTAAAATCCAGTGCTGCCCTGCATAATCCGCAGTATTTCTATATCCCCAAGCATCAGTATGAAAATGGACACGGCGCGGCTCCCTTACTGAAAGAGGCAAAGAGAGATCCAATGCAGCTAAATCACCATGCGGCATATCGATATCAACAGAGATGTTGGCCTGATATCTATCGCGCAAAGCGTATCGTTCATGTTCACGGTAAAATTGCTGGCTCTCTCCCCATATCAACCGTACTATCAGCTCCAGCATGACTAAGGAGAAAAATAAGGAGCCCGTAGAAAAGAGCATGCCAGCCGAGCCTCTCTTTACAATAAAAATAAGGAGTAGCAGTCCTACTATATCTAATAATAGAGGTAAATTAAGACTCCATATGAGCATGCCAAAACACACAGCCATTAAATATATCAATTTTGATCTAAAGATATTCATCGTTCTCCTAAGAAAACTATCTCCATTATACCAATATGGCAAACCATGATATAAAATGGGCTTAATTGCCTTTGATTTTCCAGTATGTTAAACAATTAATCTACTGTTCTACATTTTCTTTCGCATATGGTATCTGTCACTTCAGGAAAAAGCAGTAAACAGAGCTGCGCTATTATTATACCGGTATTCAATGAGGAAGGCGCTATCAGAGATACCGTTATGCGTCTGCAGCGCATTGCTACCACCTTGGCGGAATGGCAGTTTGAAATTATCTGTGTAAATGATGCCTCTACCGACAGTACAGCTGCAATTCTAAATGAGATCAAAGGCATTACAGTCTTAACACACACACTTAATCGTGGCTACGGTGGTGCACTCCGTACAGGACTTAACCATGCAAGCGCAGAGTGGGTATTTATCGTAGATGCGGATGCTACATATCCGATAGAAGAGCTAGGCCAATTATTATCTGAAATTGATAACGGAGCTGATATGGTAGTCGGTGCCCGTAAAGGCATAGGTATCACCGCTAGCCCTTTTCATCGCATAGCCCGTTGGATTCTTAGGAAAATGACTCATATACTCACTGGAACTATGGTTCCTGATCTAAATTCCGGAATGCGTGTTTTTCGTCACCGTTTATACCGTGAATTCAAGACTCTCTTACCGCTTGGATTCTCATTCACTACTACTCTCACGATGGCCTCTCTCTATTCAAATTATAAAATTATATATGTTCCGATCACTTATGCACCACGCCTTGGTAAATCCAATATTAAGCCAGTACGTGATTTCTTTGGATTTACTATGCTTATTATCAGGATAGCATCCTATTTTGAGCCATTACGATTCTTCCTACCACTTGCCTTTGGAGTAATGCTAATTGGATTTCTTAAAGGAAGTCGAGATTTCATTATTTTAGGGCAAATAGGCCCATTAGCAGTTATAGTCTTTTTAATGGGGGTGCAGATTTTCCTAACCGGTATTATAGCTGAGGTAATTGTACGCAGAGCTTCTTCGAGTACAGAAACGGAGATTCTTAGGACTAATCAAAGATGATCGCCGTAATTGGCTCAGGCCCATGCGGAGTTGCATGCGCAGAGACACTGCTAAAAAAAGGTCAGGCAGTTACGGTCATTGATGGCGGCATAGATCTTGAGCCAGAAATCAGTGTTAGCCTCTCAAAGCTATCCTCACTGCCTTTTGATGAATGGGATAATAACGTCATTCACGATTTCAAATCAAAGAGCATCACTGACGTAAAAGGGGTACAGCTTAAATATACATACGGATCCGACTTCCCTTATCGCAACGTCGATAAATACATTCCACGCACCTCAGAAAACATCGGACACCTAACTCCCTCACTTGCAGTTGGCGGCTTTAGTAATGTGTGGGGCTCAGCAATTTTGCCCTATACAGAGCGTGATCTTGCGAAATGGCCGATCAAATTAGTAGAACTTGAGCCGTTTTATCGCTCTATTCTTACCTCCTTGCCAGTAGCAGCAGAGCATGATGATCTAGAGGAACTTTTCCCGCTCTACTGTGAGCACCATCAGCCGCTTGAAAAAAGCACACAAATAAAAGGGATATACGACCGTCTCAAACGATATCGGAGTAGATTCTCCAATTCCGGCATCAGGTTTGGAGGCTCAAGACTTGCAGTAGATGCGAGCGGCCATACGCTAAGGTCGCGAGCCTGTACCTATTGCGGATTATGTCTTTTTGGCTGTCCGTATGGATTAATCTACAACTCTGGTGAGGCTTTAAAGAGGCTGAAAAATTCTGCAAATCTTAAACATATATCAGGATTACTAGTAAAAAGTTTGGTAGAAAATGATGGAATGGTTGAGATTCATGCCTTAGATCTAAAGACTGATAAAGTGCATACCCTAAAGGCTTCTAAGGTATTCTTAGCAGCAGGCGCCATATCATCAACTAAGATCTTATTAAGATCCCTAATGATGCATGAACGTGAAGTAGAAATGAAGGTAAGTGAATATTTTATGCTGCCGCTTCTAAAGTTTGGATGCGTAGGCAAGATAGAGAGTGAGAGACTTCACACCTTAGCACAACTTTTTATGGAGGTAGATGATGCAGCACTTTGTGAAAATCTAATTCATTTACAGCTCTATGGTTACAGCGAGCTGTTTTCGATGGCACTTAGTAAACCTTTGCGTTATATGGGCCCATTCAAGCAAATAATTAAAAATCAGCTGCTTGGCAGATTAATGGTAATTCAGGGCTATCTCCATTCAGATCAATCATCGCGTATCTCAATTACATTACGAAACGACGCGGTGGAGACCCTTGCTCTTAAAGGCATGATAAATCCAGATGCAAAGGGGACTATACGTCAACTAGTTTATAAATTATTAAAACTCAGTTACTATACCGGCATGCTTCCAATTGCACCTGTATTAAGTATAGGAAAACCTGGTGAGGGACGTCATGCTGGAGCTACCTTCCCAATGAGAAGCACAATCAGCAACACCCCATACTCCGATCGCCAAGGACGCCCTATGGGAATGCGGAATGTCCATCTAGTCGACACATCAAATTTTCCTACGATTCCTGCACCAACGATCACTCTTACGGCTATGGCAAATGCTCAACGTATTGTAAACGAGGCAGTGTAACAGTTATGAGATGTATTATTACAGGCTCTAATGGCTATGTTGGTTCAAAGATCAAGGAGTATCTTAACAAATCCGGAGTTGAGGTGATCGAGTTAATACGGACTCCCTCTACTTTAGGCAATGTTATAAGTTACAAACTGGGCGAAGAACCTAATCTTACTTCTATAGGAGCAGATGCACTCATTCATTGCGCCTACGATATGGGCGCATTTAGGTGGGCTGATATTGAAAATACAAATATTAGTGGATCTATCAAACTTCTGCGCGCAGCAAAAGATGCATGTATCAAATATATTATCCTGATCTCCTCAATTAGTGCTTATAATGAGTGCCAATCACTTTACGGCAAAGCCAAACTTTGCATCGAAGATGAAGCGGCCAAGATAGGCGCACATATTATTCGACCAGGGCTAGTTTACAGTGATGGCTCTAGTGGCGGCATGGTAGGTACATTAACTAAACTTGTTAACGCTTTAAACTTAATTCCAGTCGTAGGTGGCTCAAAAAAAATGTTTCTCTGTCATGAGCAGGATCTTGCAAATCTCGTTCTTAAAATCATAACAAATCCTGACATTAAGCCTAGCAGGCCAATCTTAGCAGCCAACGCTGTGCCTCTTACTTTCTTACAAATACTAAAGAGCCTCGCTGAAAAAAGAGGGAAAATGCCCATATTTATACCAATTCCGTGGCAGCTAGCCTGGTTGGGTCTAAAGTTGTTAGAGCTCCTTGGGATACGTCCTCCTTTTAAAAGTGATAGTTTAATTAGCTTGATGTATCCTGATCCCAATCCTGATTTTTCTACCCTTGACGGTTTGGGAGTTAAATTTAGAGAATTTTGATCATAACTTATGTGTGGAATTGCAGGAAAACTATCCTGGCGTACCCCTCCATCGCAAGCTTTAGTTAAAGCAATGACGGATGAGATGTGGCGTCGTGGCCCAGATGGGGATGGAATCTATTCTGACAACTATGTTGCACTCGGACAGAGACGGTTAGCAATAATCGATCTCTCCCCAGCTGGTCGCCAACCGATGCTCGATCATTCAGGTAAGTACTGTATTACTTTCAATGGAGAGATCTATAATTTTATAGAGCTGCGCAGAGAGCTTGAAAAGCTCGGCGCGCACTTTAAGAGCAACACTGATACCGAGATTATTCTTGAAGCTTATAAGGCCTGGGGGGAGCAAGCGATATCGAAACTAAACGGAATGTTTGTCTTTGCGCTTTGGGATATCACTAATGAGAAACTCATACTGGCACGTGATCGACTAGGTAAAAAACCCCTCTTTTTTTATCGCTACAGTGATGGCAGCATAGCATTCTCATCTGAGCTTAAAGCATTGCTTAAGGATCCTGAGATTCCAAAGCAACTAAACTACGAAGCTGTCTCACAATTTCTTTCCTTCGGCTATGTTCTATCAAATTCCTGTATAATTTCAGGAGTTTCGAAGCTTAAACCAGCACACTACATAACGATTCATCGCAACAGATTCGAGACACATCGGTATTGGAGCCTTCTTCCATCCTTTAAGAATAAGATTAAGATCTCTGAAGAGGATGCAGCTAGGGAGATATCAAACCTTCTGCTCGACTCTACCTCATTGAGAATGATTAGTGATGTACCATTGGGCGCATTTCTTAGTGGTGGAATAGATTCGTCTGCAATTGTCAGCATGATGTGCCGGAATACTGATCCAAGTAATGTTAAGACATTCTCGATAGGCTTTAATGAGCGTGGCTATAGCGAGCTGGATCAAGCCAGACTTGTAGCAAAGCAGTTGGGAGTAACCCACCGTGAAGAGGTTATATCAGCTGACATGGCAACGAACTTAGAGGAGATAGTATACCTGTCGGATGAGCCTATCGCTGACAACTCCATGATTCCGACATATTATCTCTCCAAATTCACCCGCGAGAGTGTCACAGTCGCACTCTCAGGCGATGGTGGTGATGAGATATTCTCAGGATATGAAACCTATGCTGCTGATAGGTGGCATCAGAGACTAGGCCTCCTTCCTCCGGGTATACGAGTCTTATTAGGCAAAACAATAAGCGGCATCCTTCCGGTTTCTCATGGAAAAGTAAGCTTAGATTACAAAGTACGCAAATTTTTTGAGGCCACATTACTACCTCTAGCAGCAGCACACGCTAGTTGGCGCGGCATTTTTAACACTGCGGAGAAATGTAGCTTAATCAAACCACCTCACAGAGAGCAGGTTCTAAGCAGCGAGCCGTTTCAGCATTTTCTCTCTTCTTGGAATGAGCTTGATGGGGCAAACTGGCTAGATCAGGCTATGAACGTAGATATTAACACCTGGCTTGCCGACGACATATTAGTTAAAGCCGATCGCATGTCTATGGCGCACTCATTAGAGGTGCGCGCACCTTTGCTCGATTACCGACTTGTTGAATTCGCTGCCTCTCTGCCGGTAGAGTTTCGGATGAGTGGCTTCCAGAAAAAATACATTTTCAAAAAGGCCATGCGCGAAAACCTTCCGAAAGAGATCATCTACCGCACTAAACGGGGATTTAATGCCCCGGTCGCACATTGGATTAACAGTTCACTCAAGCCACTGCTTGATAGGGTATTCAACTCCTCTTCTCCTTTCTCAGAGTTGTTCGAGAACGGCGCAGTCAATGAACTTATTAGTCAGCATTTAAATAAAAAAGCTGATAACAGTTTTAAAATCTTCAACCTACTTAATCTTGGGATTTGGCTCAATAATGTTTTTCTGTCAAGCGCACTGGCATCCAGCCAATATACTATAGCAAGTGACAGAATACCGTAGCGTTATTCTGTCACTTGCTATAGCCTGGCCATGGATGGCCAGGACGAGCCGTAGGCTCGGAGAACGGCTTGAAATGGGCGCTCGGGGACCCGTTTCAAGACGTTCGAGGAGGCCTTCGGCCACGGATGGTCAAAGGCCGACAGACAAAATAACGCTACGTTATTTTGTCATTTAGTACAATACGGATGTAATTCGTTGTGGGACTGGGACCGCGGACTTCCAGCCCGTGTGATCGCCGCTGCAAGTTCGATCAAGCGGGCAGGACCACGCGTTGCGTGGACTTGTTGAAGCTTGCTTTGCATGCATTTATCTTACGCAGAGCTGTGCACCACCCAGGCGCGTCCCGCGCTCACTGTTATAAAGAAAATCAGGAAATACTTTGCCCGTATCGCAATTGTCTATTTAAAGTTTGTGCTATAACATTTTTATATCTACGTATCCTCAAAAGTAACTTTTCTACTGCACTGCGTGGACTCTGCCAAACCCTACCTTCTAGATAGGAGAGCGCTCGCACTACGTTATCAACATCACCCTGCTTAACAAGCTTGGTATAAAGATCGTGAAGTTGGCGAGTCTCCTCCTCTACAGAGATCAATTTTAAGTTATTAATCTTCTCTCTTTTATATTCGTAACTAGCCCAATCGCCAGTGATCACCATAAGCTTCGCCAAGACAGCAGCCTTTGAAAGCTCTGGTAACACCCAGCCAGCATCAGATTTAAGTACACGCTCAGCTGGTGCGCCATGTGGCGTAGATAGGACCGGTACTCCTGCATTCCAACTTTCATCAAGCGTCATACTGTAAGTTTCTGGACATACAGACAGAATTGCTACGATATGTGGCCGTATCTCCTTGAGGCGATTACTAAGATTTCCGCGTGTAAACTCTCCATGCTGGTATAAATTGGGACTCAGCGGGCCGGAATAATTACCAACTACATGCCATTCAAGTGGAATACCATTTGCAAGGCTAAGCTCACCTACCAGCTCGTTTATTAAACTCGATCCTTTATGCGCTACCAAATGCCCTACAAATGCAATTTTAAGTGGGGATTTGACTGTGGGAGCGCCTACTTCGTAAAACTTATCTTTCTCTGTGCGCAACTGATCTTTAATACCGTGCGGCATAATATGCCATCTAGCAGAGACACCACCATATCTTGTCATATAATCAACTACTGAAGGTGAAAATGTAATTGTGCGAGACGCGCTTGCCAAAAGCCGCTGAGTATCTGCTCGCAGCTTCTCAATATTACTCATTTCAAAACCACAACTGCTAGCGCACTCTGTACCGTTGCAAACTGAGAGTTTAGGCGTCATTAAAAAACTACGTGGACATATCGACTGGAAATCATGCACTGATACAAAATATTTTCCATGAGAGTTAAGTGCTGCAACCAATTCAGGGTAGTTAAACCTTGCCGGGTGATGCAGATGAACTATATCAAAGTACTTTTTGTTAATAACTTCAGAATATTGTATGGCTTCTGCGGGTCTAAAGTAGCTCCTATGTATGGGCGCCAGATGTGCTGTCAGCTGGTAACCGCTCTTGACTGGCACTAGGCTCCAATGCGCCGTATCGCTATCGGCCTCAATTAACTCCTGCACCAAAAGCTCAGTACCACCCAAGCCATGCCAAGTCTTTTCATATGGGCCGTTATGCAGAATGTGTAAAATATTACGTTTACGGCTTCGATTCCATCTTATAACCATCTCATCTAAAATACGGGCATGCACGACAAGTAGTGGAAAGTTGCGACAAAAGGTTGCCACCCGCTCCATATAGTCAGGGTAACGTTTGACAAGTGTTTCCGTATTCGTTTTGCAAAGCTCAATCTTATCCTCTTTAAAGGAGAGGCTGCCTTTATGAAAAACATAGGTGGCGTCATCTAGAACATCAACAAAGCCAGCTGCCTGTCCTCGCAGCGAGAGATCGTTCTCCTCCCCATACCCTTTTCCAAAAGCCTGCTCATCGAAAAGCCCAACTACATCCAACAACGCGCGCTTGATATACATACAAAAACCAACTGCCGTTGGTAACTCTATATATTGACGTACAGAGACACTCTCTACTAACTCAGCAAACTGATTGAGCGAATAGTCTTTTGGCAACTCGTTATCCTGGCAAAATGTTGGGAATGAGGCGATCGTTCCATTATTAGTAAGCGGTGTTACTGTGCCTATATTCTTTCTACTGTATGCTGCTGCTTGGAGTTTATTAAGCCATCTAGGAGTTACTATTGTATCGCTATTCAAAAGGACGACATCATCACTGCCAGCTAACTTCATTCCCAGATTACAGCTACCTACAAAACCAAGATTTTTTGGATTGCGCACTAACTTTATATTACCCCTTAGTCGAAGGAGGCGCGGAATATGATTTTTAAATTCACCCTCTGGACTACAATCATCTACTAAAATAATTTTAGTAAACCATGGGGAATGCTGTACGACACTCTTGAGACACTCCACAGCATCAGGAAATGCTTTATATACCGGTATGATAACAGAGACTCTAGGGTACATATTTCAATCAAACTGCGATTTTAAAATTTTCACTCTCCGCTCCTAGACCACGCGGGTAGTAAGGATCGATATATTTTGAAATTTGATACTGATTCTCTAATCGTCGATAGTCAGCTCTCGAGGAGCGTAGATTAAAGCTTTCAAAGATCTCAATGCCATGCAGTATCATAGATGTATACGGCGTCCAGACCACAGAATGTCCCTGTTCAATCACGCTCAAAGCTAGATCTACCTCAAAGTACTGCGGAGAGGAGTATGGTTTTTCTAATGATCTGCTAGCTTTTAAAGTCCTGGATCGTGCTGCCATGCAAAGAGTCGAAACTGCTACAACTTCATGTGGGACAATCAGGCGATTGGCATACCCTATTGCGTCCCTGGAACTACCATAAAATCCGTTCCATAAGATACCTCGATTAAGCACATACCCACCATGGAAGATCCTTCCATCATTGGAGCAAACCTTGCCACCTACGATATCGGTCGAATCCAGCATAAATGGTTCAAGTAAGTTTCCGAGCCAATCAGGACTCTCAGGAATTAATCGAGCATTCAGAAAAACAACAAACTCTGCCGTACAGGTGGATATATTTTCACGCCAGAATAAGGTGCGATTAGAAAACTGCTGCCAACTAATCCTCTTTATGCCTCGATCAACAGCGGAAACAGCATGCTCTGTACCAATAATCAACTGACAACCTTTACAACCCTGTACAAAAGCAGTTTCAATATCATGCAATTCACTGGCTACCATTCCAAATGCATCTACTAAGACTAAGGCACTAGTAGCTATATCCGCCTGCCGCTGCGCACGATAAATACCAGGAGTAGCTGTCTCTTTAACAGAGACTCTTGTGACTCCTCGGCGCACCAACGCCTCTTCAATTGAATTTTTAGCAATTTTTAATGCATAAGGCTTTGCAAGCACATTCAGGGCCACAGACTCAGGGTGCATGCGCCAATGATAGAGGATCTCAGGAATATGCCCAATTTTATCTGTACTCTCTGTTATACGAAGAGCCAAATCATAGTCCTGACTGCCCTCAAATCCAGCACGAAATCCACCAACCCTGTCAATCAGTGATTTTCTGTACAGAGCAAGATGGCCCATATACATAAAGGACATAAAATAATTGGGAGACCATGCGGCCTTATAGGTGGGTTGAGAACGAAGTCCCTGCTCATCAACTTTATCCTCATCAGAGTATATTAGATCAAGCCCTGAATCCTGATTGAGCATCTCAGCCATCTTAAATAGTGCATGCGGTGCCAAAACATCATCATGATCAAGCAGCGCTACAAACTCCCCTTCTGCAATGGCTAGTGCTGTATTTGATGCATTTGCAATATGACCATTTTCTGTTCGATATACGATCTTAATGCGAGAGGATCTGTTTTTAAACTCCTTTAGTATATCTTTTACAGCTGGGTCGGTAGATGCGTCATCGGCGATACAAAGTTCCCAGTTCTCATAAACCTGCGCAAGTACAGATTCAATCGACTCTCTAAGAAACTTCTCTGGAGTATTGTAAACCGGCATTACCACAGAAATTAACGGTTTATACCTGAACTTATTGATCTGCCCTTTCATTTTCTCAAGCTGCTCAGCGCTTGGGCTGCTATCCCGAATCCAATGCTCTATCTTCGATCTATCAGTTCTTCTAAACTGCTGCGTTACTTTGCGAAAGAACGCTGCTAGCCTCCTGAAACGTTCAGTCAATCGCCAAGAGGTCGAGGACAATACAGCTGAGAGCTCAGCTGTTCTTGCGGTCAAAGCATAATGGTATCTTATGATCTGTTGCTCCTGCTCCAGCATCTTGGTGTCCTGAAAAACTACCTTAGAATGCAGTGCATTGTTGTTAATAACTAGCTTATCCATGTCACGACGCATGGCAGTAATCCTAGTTTTGTGAGCCACATACTCGCGCTCATTCTTACTCACTGCCTCTCTAAAGGCTGCAACCTCATCCCGGTACGTTTCTATCTCTGATCCTAAAGTGATGATCTGCTGGGCCTGCTCTAAAATACCTTGTGCTACTTTTCTATTTTCCTCTGTTAAAACAACCATCTCCTCATCAAATCGCTGAATTAAGGAGGCCGCTGCTTCAAACGGTTTATATGAAAACCTAACTCTCAATCTATATTTAAAGAGTACTTTTGAGTCCGGCTCAGGAAGGTTTCCAAGTATAATCCCAGGATCAACAGAGGTGGCGATTAAGAAACGTTCTCTCCAAACCTCAAGCGCATTTACTAATCCACACACGGAGGCAATTGGGCAGTTTTTTTTCCAGCTAAAAATAACATCGCCTGAAATATTCACTAACTCGATCAGCTCAAGCGCTATCACATCAATACTATCCGAGGGGTCAATTCGCACTGCTGTTAGAGAGTCTGTCTCAAACTCAAAAGTTAAGTCTTTGATCTCTGTATCTAGACTTACAAATCGGGACATCATCTGAGATTCATTGAATCCTGTGCCGCCATCCCAGAAGATCTGAACTAAGCGTCCCTCAAAAGAGATCGGACTGTGCTTAACCTCCTCGATCGTGCGCTTCGCATCTCCAAATTTTGGCGCACGAACCAAAAACTGATAGGTATTCCAGTCAGGATTGAGATGGAGTAGATCCCGCAGCGGCTTTGGTAAATGATCAAGATGCGACTTAAACTCGCTAGTTGATGGATTAACAATAGTGCGATCCCATGTTGAAATATTAAATTGCGTGTCAGAGAAAAGCTTTTCTACAGTATTTCTGGTAAAGAATCTAAGGTGCGTTCTATCAAGCAATCCCTCA
>CAZKXU010000013.1:0-49002 GCA_964556665.1 uncultured Bdellovibrionales bacterium
CTAGTTGAAAATGTTGGATCTTTTCGATCACTTAGCTCTTATTTTAGTGGCATTGGTGTGTGAGAAAATGTTCGTTCAAGGTTCAGTGTCTGATCGGTATTTTCGTTCCCATCGGGCTGTTTATTGGTTCAAAGCGTTTTTGCCTTTACATGGGATTAGAAGTTCCAGCTTCAGCAATGGCAACAAGCGATGGAAATCAAGTCCAGCCCCCAAAAGTATAAAACATTCAAGGTTCTTCGATCTACAAGGGCAATCCCTCTGCCCTAACCTACTCTTTGTATGATATGATTTGTTTATTATTATTAACTCTGCGTGACTTTCACAAATAAACATTAAATATCACGGCTTGGAGCCACCCTACTTTGCAACTAAGAAATTTCAGTACCTTAAATTCGCTTCGGTAACATCAATTATGAGTCATCGTATCTCTAACTACTCCTCCTTCGGTAACATTTAATTTGAGGCAATGCGCCTATTCACCACATCAACCACCTATGAGATAACCACCTAATTTTGCTGCGAGTTTAGCATCTGCTAAAAACTCTTGACTCCCTATCCATTCTGTTCAATATTACGCTCAAATATAGAGATTTATCATAAATTCCTATATAATTATACTAAAGCCTGCAATATTTATAATAAATTTAATAAAAATAAGGATGGCAACATGACAGACGTTCCTTTAAGAAATTTTCTTGAAATTCCGTATGATCGGTTGGAGGAGTTAAACCTTGAGGCGAAGGAGCGTGTTGCTAAGCGCACCTCCGATGGAGATCTTCAGGAACATTACCTCAAATATCTACATGAAGAAAAAAGACTAAAAGCAGTCACGGTTTGCTTCAGCGACATCGAAGGTCGTTTCCATATGTTGGACTACGACAAGAAATTCCTTCTAAAAAGTCATGATAATTTAACCTTTGATGGGTCATCTATTCGCGGATTCTCTGTAGTACGCGAATCAGACCTACGCTTAGCAATTGATTGGGGATCTTTTAGATGGCTGCCAAGTGATGTCTTTGGACCAGGCAAAGTGATCGTATTTGGATTAATTAAAGATAAAGACGGAAAGCCCTACACCTCTGATATGCGCGGGAGACTGGGGGAATATTGCAACCAGCTGTATAAACAGAATGGCATAACTGCAAATGTAGCAGTTGAGTGTGAGGGATTTCTATTTGAGGGCATCAATGCGGAGCAGAACTACAACTCCCGTGATGGATTCAAACTTGTATCAAGCGGCGGTTATTTCAATTCACTACCAAAAGATCCGCTTAAACTCTTCATCGATGGCTTTGCAGAAGCACAACGCGCCTTAGGGTTTGAAAATGAAAAAGATCATCCTGAAGTTGCGCCTTCACAGTTTGAGCTTAACTACACCTACTGCGATGCCGTACAAGCTGCCGACCAGTTACAGCTCTATAAACTTATCGCTCGCCAAGTTGCTGCCAACATGGGGCTAACAGCATGCTTCCTGCCGAAACCAATCGCAGGAATCAACGGAAGCGGAATGCATTGCAATATGTCGTTGATGCAGAAAGGGAAGAATATTTTCTGGGATCCAACCGGCGAAGAGAAACTCTCTGCTAAGGCTTGGGATTTTGTGGATCGCCTGCTCAATAACGCAAACGATATCTGCTTGATTCTTAACCCGAGTGTTAATGCCTACCGCAGGCTAGATCCGCACTATGAAGCACCAAATCAGATTAAATCCTCCCCGGTAGATAGAACATCAATGGTGAGAATTCCGATCGGAAATGAGAAGTCGGCACGTATAGAGGTACGCACCGTGGCTCCTGATGCTAACCCATACTTCTCATTCCTATCTCTCTTTAGAACCGGGCTTGAGGGACCGATGACTGAGCAGATAACACCGGAGAGCCGCCGTACCCGTACCCGCTTCTTACCGGACAACATATATGACGGTATACGTCTCCTTAAAAACAGCGCATGGATCTCCGAGATGATCGGTGAGGATAACAAGGAGAAATTTCTACAAAGGAAACAGGCCGCAGCAGATCGTTGCCCGAAAGAACTAGGCACTAGGGTAAAGACAAGCGAGATCCTCTTTCACCATGAGGTGACGAATCAGTATATCTGGTCGAAGTTTTAGCTTTATGTATAGGCTGGGATTGCGGGCTGGAAGCCCGCGGTCCCAGTGAGCGGTATCCAAAAATTAGTCTTCACAAAGTACCGTTGCCTGAGTAGCACATCCGACAGTATCGTTACAACCAGAAACTAAGAACCAGCGACGTTGTCCATTAGCATCGACTCCTACCGAGCCAAAGGAGATCTTATCTTCACGATCTAAGCCAAGCGGACGTTTAAATGACTCTACATCAAGACCGACACCTTCTGGAAAAACTCCGCCTACAGCATCACTCTCACGTCCATCCGCAATAACTCGAAGAGTCAACAGAGAACAGCGGGTATATAATCCCAAATCCTTAACCTGAGTAGTGGAACTAGTGGTACGATCTTGAATCGTAATCACTCCGGTTTGAACTGTTGGAGATCCATCAGCTCCTGCCAAACCTATATCACCCTTATCTCCTTTATCCCCCTTCTCACCCTTCAGAGATTGTTGAACCTGTAGGCTGGATATCGAGGAATCTATTAGGCTCTGGACATCTGAGAATGAGGTAAGCTCTGCAACTTTAGCAAAGCCGTGCGGACATGCGCCTGTCTGAATAACCCTTAAGGCCTGCACCCGCGTGTTGGCGTTTTTCACCCGCACCCTATTCTTGCGCTGGCAGAGCGAAGCTGCATCTGCCCCCTCAACAACTAATACTGTTAGTATAAACGTTGAAAGAATACAAAAGATTTTTTTCATTATACTTACCCGATAGATAAAACACCGGTGAAAAATAGCACGAGTATTGCTTCGCGTAAATATAGAGAAATTATGGAAATATTTGCATCTAGTGCTCCTCCAAATAAGTTTTTTCACGTCTAGCATCACATCGTTGCCCCACCTTGTCACGCTTCTCAGTCGGAAAATCCTCGCAATACTTCAGTATTGCTGCGGATTTCCTCCTTCCGAGGCGTGCCAATCTGGGGCAACGCTGCGCGCTATACGTGAAAAAACTTATTTGGCGAAGCACTAGAACTTACAGATCAAGTCTTACTCCATATCACCAAGTCCATATTTGAAAGGCGATCATTTAGTTTACGGCCAAAGCTATAGAATTAAGGACAGCAACCGGGATGTCGGTATTATTAGGATCCAATATTAATGCAGAGAGGTGAATCGTCTTGCCTTTAAATAAATTACCGTCTGGGATTCTCAAGGTAGCAGTGGCTTTGCCCGATCCATCAAGCGAACCGAAGAATTTGCTAAAGAAATAGCTGTTTATATACTTAATCATTACGTCAGTCACCACACCATAATTAACAGGGATTGTCTGATAGAATGAGGGATAGATTGTAGAAAGATCAATTCCTGGTTCGATACCAGCCTCGGTAGGAACAACTACATAGATATAGTTAGGATACTTTGGGACATTTATATATATATCAACCGCATCCCCAATTGAGGCATTTGATCGAGATAGATTGACACCGATAGCGCGATTATACGCGGTTACTGGGTTAGCCAAGCCCCACTGAAACTCAGAGTCCTTACCTGGATTACCTAGGTCATCTGCGCTCTGCTGAACTACCAAGCTTGCGCTGGTTGCATCAAGAGCAGGATTAGCTGTTCTCACAATTGCAGCGACTGCAGAGACATGTGGAGCCGCCTGAGAGGTTCCTGTCATGACAGCAGTTAGACCGTTTTGAAAAAGACTAAGGATTCCATCTCCCGGAGCAATCATATCACACCAATCCCCATAATTACTCCAACGACTCCGTTTTATGCTGGATGGCCAATCTCCTGACATTGTACAGATTACCCCATCATAGGCTGCAGGATAAAACTTGGAGTTAGTAGCTAAATTGCCAGCTGCTGCAACCTGTACTACATCCAGAGACCTTGCATAGTCCACCGCTGCTTTAAGTACGGGATCGCCAATGCTATCACCTAAACTATAATTCGAAACCAATGCTCCATTATCAGCGGCATAAGTAATGCCTAACGAAATACTGCTAATAGTCCCTCCTCCTAGAGAGTCAAGAACTTTTACCGCCATCAGAGGCGCAGTCCAAAGGAACCCTGCTACCTGATTAGCATTATCTGTACTGGCAGCAATGATTCCTGCAACATGGCTGCCATGCCCGAAGTCATCATTCGGATCGTTGTCATTATTCATAAAGTCCCAGCCGTGCACATCATCTATATACCCGTTACCATCATCATCTTTCTTATTACCCGCAATCTCCCCAGGATTAGTCCAGATGTTTGCTTTAATATCAGGATGATCAAGGTCAATCCCACTATCAACAACAGCGATTGTTACTGTCGATTGCCGCAAAGCTGGAGTGTTCCAGACCTCATCAGCGTTAGTTGCCGGCATATTCCATTGACTAGAGTAGTTTGTGTCGTTGGGGGTGTAAGTCGAGTGAGCGACATTATCACGTGCTGCATAGGTAACTCCAGGAATTTTCCTGTAACGTTGGGCGGTTGCATCAAGTGCAGCGACACTCATGACTCCTGCGGTAGGAAATTTAATCATGTAAAAATCTTTTAAGTGCTCGTTGTATCCCTCCCTATTTTTAGCTTTAACGTTAAAAAGTGGTTCTACCTTGGCCTTTAATTCAATATTCAGACTGTTCAGAGCTTCTTCATTAGTATTGATAATTTTTGCAATGATATAGGAATCCTTGGCGTAAGCTGGCAACTGCCACCAAAACATGGCAACTAGTAGAATTAATAGAGAATAAGTATATTTTACCACTGCTCCTCCAAATCATGATATTTAATTTAACTAGATAATTAGCAAAAGCTGTACCAGAGCGGTGGGAAGCTCTTTAATTAGTGGTAACTCAAGATCCTCCTTGTTGAGGACCTTTGAATAGGAAATTTTCTTACTTACTACTAAGCATATTACTACAACTAAATAACCCCCTGCCTTTTTAACTCAATCGCTATCAACGAGATAGCACTTGGGGTTATTCCAGGAATACGCATCGCCTGTCCGACTGAGTAAGGCCTAAGGCGTTTTAACTTTTCGCGCGCCTCTATGCGTAAGCTATGGAGCTCGTCGTATGAAAAATCATCCGGTATACGAACCTCCTCTATCTTCTTCATACGCGCAATCTCATCATCCTGTCGCGTGAGATAACCTTTAAATTTAATCTCTGTCTCTAATGCCGCTACAATATCAGGGGCGAGCGATTTCTCGAATGGATAACGAACGAGGAGATCCTCCATTCTAAGCTCAGGGCGCCGCGCTAATACCGCCAAAGTAATACTATCCTTTAGCTCAGCGCTGCCTTGAGCACTCAACCATACGTTAGTATCCGGAGTGGGCTTTATTCTAAAGTTTTCGCTCCAGTGCAAGGCTTTCTGCAGGTCCTGATCTCGACTCTCAAACCTTTGCCACTGTGTGTCTGTAATAAGCCCTAGCTTTCTAGCTAAAGGAGTGAGGCGTGATGCGGCGTTATCTTCACGCAGAACCAACCGGTATTCAGCTCGCGAGGTAAACATCCGATACGGCTCATCTACTCCATTATTTATGAGATCATCTATCATCACCCCTATATATCCCTGTCCACGACTGATTATCAGCGGCTCACTACCACTAACCCGCAAAGCTGCATTCGCACCGGCTACTAATCCCTGCCCCGCTGCCTCCTCATACCCGGAGGTACCATTTATCTGGCCTGCTAGGAAAAGGCCCTCTATGAGCTTAGTCTCAAGGGTCGGTTTAAGATTTCGCGGATCTATAAAATCATATTCAACTGCATACCCGTACTGTAAAAACTGCACATTCTTAAGCCCTTTGATCTTTCTTACAAACTCCTCCTGTACATCAACCGGTAAACTTGTAGAGATGCCGTTTGGATAAACAATATCAGAGTCATGACCCTCCGGCTCAAGAAATATGTTATGAGAAGTCTTATCTGCAAAACGGTATACCTTATCTTCGATCGAAGGACAGTAACGAGGCCCGCGTGACTGAATCTGTCCGTTAAACATCGGGCTGCGTTCACGATTAGCCCGGATAATATCATGTACATCCTCTGCTGTGGAGGTTATCCAGCAGGAGATCTGAGGCTGTGTGATCGCATCTGTCATAATAGAGAACGGCTTAGCCGGATATTCGCCGGGCTGCTCCTGTAGAGAATTGAAATCAATCGTGGAGCGTCTAAGTCGAGGCGGCGTACCGGTCTTTAGACGGCCCAACTCAAACCCTAATGTCCTTAGAGAATCACTTAGAGCGTTAGAGGCAAGATCCCCTTGCCTTCCGCCAGATTGCTGCTCGGCACCTGTATGCATGAGTGCTCGTAAAAATGTGCCGGTTGTGACTACTACAGACTCACAGGATAGAGCAACTCCATCGGCAAGTCTTACAGCTGATACCTTTCCAGCTCTTGCCTCAATTGCCGATACTTCGGCCTCTACGACCGATAAGTTAGGCTGCGCTTCAACAGCCTTTAAAACAGCACCCTTATAAAGATCCCGATCGCACTGCGCGCGGCTCGCTCGTACTGCTGGACCTTTACTTGAGTTTAAGGTCCTAAACTGGATTCCGGTTAGATCGGTAACACGCCCCATCACTCCGCCTAGAGCATCCACCTCCTTTACTATGTGCCCCTTACCAAGACCACCAATTGCAGGATTACATGACATCTGCCCAATTCCAGCACGGCGCAAACTAATTAAGGCCGTAGGCTGTCCAAGACGAGCTGCCGCACATGCAGCCTCCACCCCAGCATGACCACCACCAATTACAATAACTTTATAGGAATTTTTCATTTTGTTTAACTTATTAGAAAGACTAGATTTATCACAAATTCAAAGCTAATTCTAGTATTTGCACATCACTTTTACTGCCAGATCCTCCATAACATGCTCTAGGAGTTAGGAAATGGTTGTATCAGCAGTTAAGTGTATCGAGCATACATGCGCTCGACAGATGCGTTGCTTTCTTTGCAGCAATGTGACTCAGTCATTTCTTTCGTTTCTAGCAATCTCACTATTGACCGTATCTCTTTCATTGTTTGCATTCGGTACAAAAACTAAGGAGTCCCCAGCTATTATCATGGCCAACAATGAGGCAGTTGTTGATGATTTAATTATAAGAAGAGCTGCACGAGCTGAGATCTTGGGACAGGTTAGAGATGTCTCAGGTATAATCAAAGTTCACTCCAGCTCCATGAATGCTCGGGAGGTTGCAAATTCTATCGTGACCGAAAGCCTCCGCGCCAACTATGATCCACTCTTAGTCACTGCCATTGTGAAATCGGAGAGCACTTTTAAGCCAAAGGCCAAATCGAACCGCGGAGCATTAGGATTAATGCAGGTGCGACCTAGTACAGCTAAGTATATTAGCCGCATAGGTAATATTGAGTGGCTCGGAAAGGAGGAGCTTACTAACCCTGAATATAATATTAAACTTGGAATAGCATACCTTAAATACCTAGAGGAAAAATTTGATGGAGACAAGAAGCTTGCTCTCATAGCTTACAACTGGGGCCCAGGCAATCTAAATAAAGCTCTCCTAGGCAAAAGAAAGATCCCTAAAAGCACTATACATTACGCTGAGAAAATTCTTGCCAATCATCAGATTTGGAAGGAGCGTATTTAGCCTATCTTCCTCATACTTTTCATGAAAAATGGAGGTTAATAGGGGTAGATTTTATTCGAAGCGAGAGCACTAGCTGATGAATGATCATTCTTTAGAGATATTATAATAAATTATTAGGGTATAATCTTATCCTAATGGCACTTATCACTTTACTGGACTTGACCCGAACTAGCGCTGGTTGTATACCGCAACTGGATAGACTGACCTATCCACACCTACCGGCACCCAGCAGAGAGGGATATGGCTTGGGAGAAGCCTCATGCGCACTTAAAGCTAATCAACCCGGTTCATTTGGGCATTACCTGGACCTAGCTAAAGCAAGAGTAGCCTACTTAAGAAGTCTTCAGGAGCTCCTGACTGCAGGTGATCTTGTGGCATTAGGCAGATCTCTTGAGCAATCCGGTTTTTTGCCTAAGGTTGATTTATTTACCGGTATCTCACTACAGAAGCTAGATCCGAGGGATAGAGCCTTACATGCGTATAATTCCGCAAATTATCGTCTCATGCAACGCATACATAAAGATGCTGCGTATCTTGCTAGTGATAATAGAGATACTGATGCAAGAAGCCTGATCGCTACACTCTCACCTCTGCTGCCAACCCTTAGGCTGGATCACAGTATAGAATTAGCGCTAATAATGGAGACGCTCCAATCAGGGGCACGTATTTGCCTAGATCGGCTGTTGCATATCTGCGCACTTGCAGTTGAGTCGATACAAATCACCGGCGATAAACTAAAAATATCAACAGGGGGCCAGCATTACGAAGGAAAAGTTGAAAGAGAGAGTCTAGCTGAAGGGCTGCTAAAGCACCTCCGAGTTTTTGCAGGATGCCGCCTACCTAGAGAACAACGGTATATCGGAGACTCTGCTGTCAGAGTCTACGATCCTCCTACAAATCCGTATCTGCCACAGTTACAGTCACTTGAAATTACAGGGGAAGAGGCTTGGATACTATTCGATCGCGGGATTTTTTATATTTTCAACAACAGTGGATATGCTTGCGACATCTTAGGGAACGGACATCTTTTCCTCCGTAACGGCACAGATCACAGCATAGAGATTGATCCTAATTTTATGGGGAAACATGGCAAAAGAGAATGTGATGAGCTTGCAAAGTTCATTTTTAAAAAGCAGGCTGCTTTGAAAAAGAAAGCTGCTGCTCAAGATACATAAGTATCGAATTACACCTCATCCCTAGTCCAGGCAGTCGCCAGCGCATCAGCATACTCATTCCACAGCCAGCCATTATGTGCTTCTATCCACTTAAGCTTTACTTGCGGGTGAGTCTTATGGAGTGCAAAAAGCTCCTGCACCAACTCAAGATTTGCGATTGGTCCCGTCTTCCGTTTCCAGCCGCGGCGCTCCCAAGCCGGAGCCCATTCATTCACGGTCTGAACACATAGATTACTATCGGAGAAGACCTCTATAAATTCATCTTTCGGCAAAGCTTTAAATGCTTCTATTAAGGCAGTAAGCTCCATACGATTATTGGTAGTATCCGGATGATGGCCATGCTGTTGACTAATAATCTTGCCATCCCGTACATAAACATATCCCCAACCACCAGGACCAGGGTTTGGTGAGGCGCCACCATCAGTAAAAACACCGCTCTGCGGACCGGATGAGAAACGATCTAAGATTTCAGCTACTGGAATATTCATAGTTAATTCAAAATTAGCAAACTAATACAGTAAATGCTATATTAGTAAAATGACAGAAGGTAAGATACTGCTTGTTTCCGCAACACGTAGGGAGATCGCTCCGCTGCTTAGCGAACTTAAAATACAGTATAATTCAGATAGAAAAGCTTCTGAGTTTATCGAAACTCCAACCATCGACATTCTCATAACCGGCATTGGACAGGCAGTCACAGCCTTTCATCTTGGTCAAACCTTTAGCAATAGACGCTACGCTCTTGCCGTTAATGCAGGTATAGCAGGAAGTTTTACACAGCGATTTCCTATTAAATCCGTTGTAAATGTAGTAGAGCAGCAGTTTGCAGATCTTGGTGCAGAAAACGGAGATGAATTTCTTACTCTTTTTGACCTAAAGCTCTGCGCAGAGAATGAATTTCCAATTAGGAATAGAAGACTTTACAACGATCATTTACCTGACATTGCAGCTCTTAAAGCAGTTCCTACTGTCAGAGGAATTACTGTTAACTCAGTAATTGGCTCAACAGAGAAGCGTGATCAGATCATAAAAATCTTTAATCCAGAGATAGTTGAGATGGAAGGGGCTTCATTTTTTTACGCCTGCCTAATCTCTAAGACACCATTTTTAGAGCTGCGTGCAATCTCAGATTATGTCGGGCCGCGCGACAAGAGTAAGTGGGATATCAATGCTGCAATTGCAGATTTAAACAGTTTCTTAAGCTTGTTATTGAATAACTTAATGACTTAGCTGTGCACCTACCGCGCGATTACGCTCGCGCTCCTCTATCTGTGCATAGTTTTTCTTAAACCAGTCATAAGTTAACGAAAGCCCCATTGGGAAAGTAACATTTGCTGAAAACCCAAATTCTGTTTTTGCTTTGGAGACATCTAGGCAGCGACGCGGTTGGCCATTAGGCTTAGTTGTATCCCAAACGATCTCCCCTTTATAACCTACTACTTTCTTGATCTGTTCTGCTAACTGCCGAATTGAAATCTCCATTCCAGATCCTATATTAATAGGCTCTGACTTATTGTATCGCTCCGTAGCTAAACGAATTGCACGAGCTGCATCATCAACATAAAGGAACTCACGACTTGCACTGCCATCCCCCCAAAGTGTTACTGTCTCCTGCCCTTGCTCATGTGCAGCATGAAATTTTCTGAGCATAGCTGGAATAACATGGCTGCTTTCAAGATTGAAGTTGTCTCCGGGGCCATACAGATTTACCATCATGAGGTTAATTCCGTTCATACCGTATTGTCTACGATAGGCCTCTAGCTGAACCAGCAACATCTTCTTAGCCAAGCCGTAAGGAGCATTCGTCTCCTCAGGATAGCCGTTCCAGATATCCTCCTCCTTAAAAGGTACCGGAGTAATTTTTGGATACGAACAGATCGTGCCGATTACAACTATTTTTTTGATACCGCTAAGTCTAGCCTGTTCAACAAGCTGCACCCCCATCATCAAGTTATCATAGAAAAATTTACCAGGGTTTTTCATGTTAGCACCGATGCCGCCTACTAACGCAGCTAGGTGAATTATAGTATCTGCCGGCTTATCTAAGAGCAGCTGTTTTACTGCATCTAAATTACAGAGATCATATTCAGAGGATCGAAATGTGTGAATATTAGAATATGCTCCGTTAGATCTAAACTCCTCTGTTACGCGTGAGCCTAAGAATCCGTGAGCGCCTGTGATTAATAGATTGGACATACTGTTTTCCGAATTATAAATGCATTGAGGCTGCACTTAGCCCGTGGAATTTAGATGAATTCTAAAACTAGGAAGGTTCATGATAATTAGGTTGCTGTTTTCATTATCGAACATATGTGATTTAGGGCTAAATTTTGTTAGGGTGTAATTGTGACGTGAAGATCCTTGATTAATAGAAATAAGTGACCTACCAGGGAGGCTACTTTGCCGAGTATATAATATGTTGATTTTATTATTAAATTAGAGTCCCAGAGCTACTAGGACCTGCTGATGTTACTCTTCAAGTTCCCAATGTCGAAAAATTCTATAAGGCTACCGCCTGGAAGCAACGTTATTCTCTCGAAGAAAGCGTTGAAATGCTACTTGCTATTGGCGCGAGAGGATTAGAGGCGATGCAGGTTATGGGTACTAAAGAGAGCATTCCCCCTACACACATGCGTCTTATTATTTATTGCTCCTTAAACTTTTGCGCTGATTTTATTAATCTTTGGGAGTCAAATAAAAACTTCTTCGCTGCATTGTACACATCCTCTGCTGTAATCTCATTATATGTGTGCGATGTCAGATTCCTATAATCCATATAGCCAAGCCACTCTTCCACATTGTTAATTAACTCCATCTTACCGGCTTCTCTTATGGAATCTCGGGGTCCATAAACAGTGACTCCTTTGTGATCAGCAAATAACTTCATCAGTTTCCATGCTAGCTCGAAGGTAAACTCGAATGCTTGTATGGACGCAGCGCGATAAAGGTCGGTTTTTTTCATTTTTAGCGCTTTGTTAAGGAATGCGGAGCCCTTGTCAAGCTTCTCTAATTGGGCAGCTATCTCTTTCTTTCGACCATTGCTTTGATTCATAAGATTCTTTCATATTTGGAAAGCGCAATATTTTTAAAAGATTCCTCCACGTTAGCAAAATCTACAAGATCCACAGTATAAGGCAAGGAGGACTCATAAAATTGGTTCTTAAGCGCTACAATCTGGGCAAATGGCAGTTTACTTTGACCTAACAATCCGATATCAAGATCACTATATTTCCTAGCCGTGCCCTTCGCTCTAGAACCAAAAATTACTACTTGAACCTTATATGAGCGACTTAACGGAGCAAGTATTTCTTTTACTAAAGTTAGGTATTTATTTGGAAGATCGAGCGCCATTTTTTAATCATATCACAATCGGTCAGGTATGAGAAACGGAGACAAATAGTCGTTAGGGGAAAACAAACACCCATAAAATAACTACGAGAATTTCTTAGTTAAATTATGGATGTTTATTTTACAAAGACCTGGGACCGCGGAGCTCCAGCTCCGCCTGAATATTGTCTAATTTTCCACACGTGGCGGAGCTGGAGCTCCGCGGTCCCAGCGAAGTTTAATCTTTTAAGCTACTTGAGCTCAGAAAACACCCTATCTTTACCCACTCAAAAGCGCAAAGAGCCATTCTTTCTAATTTTAGGGAATGCCATTAATATGGACCTTGCGCATAGTGCGGTTATAGATTTGAGCATTATTGTAAGAGAACAGGTACTCAATTTCATAGCCATTATAACTATATAGTTTTTCAGTTTGTTTCCTATTGGCTAAGCCTTGTCAGCCTACCCTGAAGATTCTCTAGCTTAGCCAGTATTCGTGAATCACTAGTATTGGCAGCATGACGTTCGAGCATTAGGCATGCCTGCTTCGACTCTCCTGCATACTCTAGCTTTATAACCTCTGGCAGCAGGTCCCAGAACCCCCTTTGCTGTAAAGGAGCATGAGAACGCACTCTTTCAACCTGAGCCGCCTCCATTTCTCCACGATCCTGATGATACTTAATTAGATAACGGCTCAAACGCGGTGATGGTGGATCAACAGCCTTAGCCTGCCTAATTAATTCATCTGCTACTGCCAGATCTCCAACCTTCACTGCAAACATCGCCATCTGCACATAGTATACCGGCTCACGAGGATTAAACTGAATTAAGCTCGATGCCTGTTGTAATCCTGCCTCATACTCCTTAGCCTCCCACAGTAGATCGAGTAAAAGTGAAACCGCACCTTCGTTATCGGGCATGGAGATAAGCTGCTGTAGTGATGGCAAAGCCTCCAGAGGCGTGCCTTTTTTAATACTAATCTGTATAAATAACTGAACTGCCTCAGCGTCTGTTGAGGAAATTAACAGAGATTTTTTTATCATCTGTTCGGCAATGCCGAGCTTACCTTGCTCAAACTGAGAGAGTGCTAAAAGAAACCAGGCTTTGCTGCACTGCGCTGAGTGAGCCAATAATTTATTGAGCTTATTTTCCGCTAGCTCGAATTTTCTAAGTTTAATCTGGCGGGCTGATAGAGTAACTGTCGCATCTGCTGAACTATATCGTCCTTGAGCATCCAGATCTGCAAATACCTGCTCCCAAAATTTCCTGCCTGAATACTCCAGACTAGCTCGCGCTTCACCAGCTTCAGCTATTTTCTTACGGTCTGCAGAAGAAGCTAGATAATGCCGCACTTTAGCAACAAGATCGTTGATATCTGTATATGTAACGAACTCCTCCCCTGCTTTAAACAGCTCCTTAGCACCCGAACGCTCCGGCTCAATTAACATCGCTCCACAAAGAGTAGCTTCGAAAATACGACCATTAACAACAGAGGTTCGGTCGTTATATCCATTATAGTTGACTACAATTTTCGAGCGCTTAAAAATCTCTGCATACTCCTCAACACTTAGCTTAGCTTCGCGCTGACCGCCGGACTGCTGTACCTGTATGCCTGCATCTCGTAGAGCAGTAATCCCCGCTACTCGATCCGGGCGGTTTTCAATACTTCCTGCAAATCCCACATCGTAGTCACGCTCTCTGCCGGGGTTATTAAATATACGAGGATCCTTCCCGTGCGGCAGGAATAGGTAATGATTCTGACGATCCGTATACCGTCGATACGATTGGCGAGAATCCCCAACATATGTAATATCAATAAACGGCGCTAGAATTTCAGCCATCTGCATAATCGCGCTGGAATGAGTATCTCCCCACCAGCTAGCAATCGGTATCCCCATCTCCTCACGAATCGTGTAAAGAGTTTCAAGCGAGGGGTTATTATGTTCATACTCGCTCCAGATCCAGATTAGAAAAATATAGTCGGGCCGTGTTTTAGTAATTAAAGCCAGCAGTGCCGCATCTCCGCTCTGATTATGCTTATGAAAATATTCATCAAAATGGAATAGATCATAACTAGCCAATCCTGAAGCCTCTAACGGCCCCCAAAAACTATGCGAACTATTAGTAATTCCAAACTCCGGGTTAGAATCACACCATTTCTCACTAATGATGAGCACATGTGGTTTGGAGCGGCCGTTACTGGTTCTAAACTGTTTCATCTGCTCACTCCATTACAAATGCGCGCCAGGATGCCAAATGGAATAACTGCTGCTGGACGGAGAGCAACATGCAGCCAATCTTCAGCACGGCCTTCTGTATTACCCTGCTTAAATCTATTGTACTGCTTCTCTAATTCGGCAAGCTGCGAAAAGTTAATACCTACTGACTCCTTAAGCTCGCTTAGCATTCGAAAAGCATCTTCAAAAACAACCGATCTCTCTGCTAACTGGGCTAGTGAGTTTATAGCCTGATTAAGGAGCTCATTACGATTAGGAGCACGCAAGCCCTCCTCTAATTGAGCTGCTGCTAACTTTAACTTATACGGTGCAAAGGATGGATCTAATGCAGAGGATCTGGCGAAGTGAAATAGCGGATTATGATAGTGCCCGATATAGAAATGCAGACTCGCTAATACTAACTGTATGAGATCGTTAGAGCGCGAACTGTTCTCCTTAAGAGCTTCAGTAGCTATTTCAAGATATCGACGATAATTAAAAAAGCCACGGTAAAAATCAAGCGGAAACAGATCATCTAATGGCTTAAGCTCCCAGGATTGTGGAGGCTGAGAGAGAATTACTGCTATCTCTTTAAGACCGCGTGTTACTAAATCAGGCGTACCTGCGTGCAAGAGAAGCCGCACAAGATTAAAGCGAAGCGCCAGAGAGAGAGGAAACTTAGAGAGTCCTAGCTCATGCAACTGCACTGAAAGCTGAATTAAATTTGAACTGCCATCTAGGGCTTCGAACTGCCGACTGGTGCTCGGGTCAGCAGCGCGCACAGCTTCGATAGCGCATTCTCTTGCAGCATCTATAAATACCCGTACATCTGCATCAGGGGCTGAGAGTTGAGATTCAACTCGGCTTAAATTGTAAAGCCTTCTACTTTCACGCATTGATGCTGGATCATGCCGGCCTTGCATAAAAAACCAATCTTTTTGTACTAAATCGTTACGAGGCTTAAGCTTCCTCACAGTCCGCGGAGCAGCAGCACGAAAGGTAAGATAACGTAAGATCTGAGAGAAGACTTTCTTTAAAGCAAACTCCTCTCTTAATGCTACGGCTCCTGCCTGAGCAAGGTATTTAAAAGTAGACCACTCATTTATGATTTTTTTAAGCGCCTGCTGCAGCTCACTGCCGCTACTATAGGTTAAAACACCTGAATTTTGATCTGCGTACATAAGCAAGGCAGAATCATTCTGAGCTACGACTCCACAGCCCATGCAGAGCGCTTCGATGCCCCTACTCGGCATACCAAATGGACGTCTCACATATGTCCAGGTTGCTTTTGCTTGCCCCAAATAGTCCCAATACTCAGCAGAGAATCCGGTAACATTTTTAATATTCAGATTCTCAATTTTTAAAACATCACAGAATAGATCAGCTTTGTCAGCAAAATATGAATTGATAAGACTTCCGGAGATAAATATATCATGCGCACGTTCACCTAGATTGAGTTCTGAAAATGGATGTGCCGATCCATAAAGCTTTGGAAATGATGAAACTATAGTCTTAGACAATGCAGTGACCTCACTCCACTCAGCGTAAGTCGGCACTACTATTTCATCGAAAACTCCTAGCCATGGATAAACTGTCTGAATATGTGCGTCATAGTCTGCAGTTGTACCAAAAAGCGGACAGGACAACTCCTGTATGTCTAGTGGGATATCATGCCATTCAATCATGCTGGAGAGGAAAAAATCCGGTTTAAATCCGGAATCCACCCATGTATGTGCGCTTGCATATGGGATACGTGGAACATCTCCTTTCCCATCACCTACGATACGAAGTTTAAATTTTTTATCATCAAGATGTTCTGCACTCCAGCCAAAAGGAAGTTGTGCAATGACATTAATCTGCGGCTTCTCAATTAGTTTCAGAAGCGCATCAGCATATGGGTGATCTACTGATCGAAGAGTTGCACTAGCATCCTGATCTAAGCCAGCGATCCACTGCGCCACACCCGCGTAAAAGCGGGACTCGGAATGAGAAAAGCCGCTTAGTCCGTCCAATGCTAATTTAGTTTTTCCGCTTAATCCGTAAGCAGCAAATGTCTCCCAGTGTGAGTGCTTTGCCAGCATCGCTACTGTAGTGTAGTCATGTGCCATAAATCTCTCAGGCGCATCAGCAAGTATATTAAAAGATGCCATAACAGAAATTATAACTTGAAACTATAAAATCGTGGACTTGGCAAACGCAATGCAGCGCCTCTTAAAGTCTCCTGTTCTGCAAAGACTACCTGTTCCTTAGCCCGTTCCATTTTTGCTTTAATCCTCTCAGCATTGGCAGAGATATAGTTCCCCTCCGCGACTAAAAGCCTCCATTGATCGTAGGCCTCCATAAAAAGATAAGATCTGCCAATTAATGATTCCAATAATTGTCCGGCACGTTGATAATTATTTATTCCTCCAACTCCAATTAGCTCAGTTGCAAGCCGCAGCTGATAGTATGGAAATTCAGGATCTAGGCGAACGCTCTGATCTGCGAACTCCAATCCATGGGTATATACACCTAGATAACTGCTTAGTGATGCAAGTACAATTTCTATGAGTGATTTTTCTACAGACTCATCTTTAGCATAAGAGCTTGTGACCAGATCCAAATATCTTCGGTAGTTAAAATACATCGGGAAGAAATCATAAGGGAAACAATCATGTTCAAGAGCAACTCTCCACTCATTCGCAGCAGACTTGAATGCCGAAGAGCCCCTCTGGATTGCATCAGAGACATCGCGCGGAGCTCCAAAATGGAAAGCAGCACGGCAGAAATTAAAAAGCAGCATTAATGATTTTGGAAATCTATCCATGCCCTCACGATAAATATCAAGTGCTTTGCGTATTTTATGATTTGCGTATTGAGAGTCTATATGACAGAGCGTTGCCGGAGCATAAACTGCTACTCCATAGTCCAAAACAAGCTCTCTTGCCGTATCTAAATAAGTGTTCTCATCTTTTAAACTATCAGCTAGAGTTTCAAACCTGCCTAAATTAATCTCGAGGCGTCTATCTCTTATTTTTCTTTGAGGATTAGAACCTCTAAAGAACATGCACTCTTTTTGCATAAGATCTTGGCTATCTCTGGGCTCTCTTGGCGCATAGGCATTGCTGGCCAAGAAAGTGAGAAAGCGTAGGTTTTCCGAGACAATTTTTCCTTCTAAAAATTCATCTCTTACAATCATAGCGCCACGCTTGGCTCTCTGCTCGAATAACTCCCAATTATTTAATATTTTTCTAACTCCGCTCACAAAGTCACTCTCGCTCTGATAAGCAACAAGACCCTCTTCCTCACCACACCAGAGCAGCAACGGACAGTCTCTTTGCACCATAACAGCGGAACCCTGTGCAAGAGATTCCAGTGCACGGGTTGGCATACCATCACTGTGTTGAACATATGAAAGTGATATTTTTGTATCTTCGAGATAACCAAGATATTGGTCCACATATCCAGCTACGCATTTAAGGTTTATCTGCTCCTCTAGCAGCAGATGGAGAAGGCGCGCCTTCTCCGGATAATAAGGAGATACAATATTCCCTGAGAGGAAAAAATCGATTGAACGAGGTGCGGCACTGAGCGTACGAAGACCTTTTGGGATCGGATATAATTTTGGGAAAGTAGAGACACGCTTACTCGTGATGCCTAGCATATCGCGCCATTCAACACCTCCTGCAACTATAGTCTCATCAAATAGCTTTGCGCTCTCATATGAGCTATGGATATGAACACTATAGTCTGCAACAACGCCTAAAAGCGGGCAGTTAAGTTCATATACGTTTGGCGGAATATCCATATGCTCATAACGCATGGATACAAAGAAGTCAGGATACTTTGTTTTGGAGTAATAGTTGTGAATATTAGAGTATGGTTGATTTTGTTGGTCTTCCTTGCCGTAACCGAATCGATAGATTTCAAATTTTGGATCACTGCACTGCCAGTGTCCAGGCAGTTGTGCTAACACTGTAATCTTAGGCTTTGCGATCAAACTACTCAATTTTTGAGCGCGAGGGCTCCTGATACTGCTAAGTTCTGACAGCGCATAGTGATCATCCCCACTAAGCCAAGCAATAACTGCTCTATAAAACCTAGCTTCTTCACTGACTGTAAAGTCTCCTAGAGCAGTTAGTGCGCGTTGATATAAACCGATCAATCCTCTAGCGGCATGCGTACGCCACTCATCCTCCGGACCATGTTGTGCAAGGTCAAGATAATTACCCTGATCAAACAAATCGATCCAATTCGGGCTTTCTCCAGTTGCTGGACTCAAGCTGCTAGCATTATCAGAACTTATGAACATGCAGCCCCTCCATACCGTATTGCCTGCGAGGGGGAGGCTAAGCGCAGATAAAGATACTCCTCATCTAGCATACTTTGATTCCTAGATTCTGCTGTATCCTGAATCTCGTTAAGGTATGATCGGGCAAGCTTAGCAGTTAAATCGGTCCCGTGTGAAAGCTCCTGCATAATACACTGCGCCTCCGTATCTCTACCTACCCTCAATAGCTCCTCTGCGTGCCGATACCTAAAAAACGGCCATTCCGAATCGAGCCGGCATGCCTCATTTAAGTGCTGCAAAGGATCTCTATAGTTTGAGAGATATGCGTTAAGGGAAGCATAAATTAAGGTTATTAAAATGGGGACTTGAATAGGCGGCTTCACTAATCCAGCTTTTATAGTATTCAGATACCGTTCGTAGTTAAAGAAAAGTGGGAAAAAATCAGTCGGTAAAACATCATCTAGTGCATCAATGCACCAACTAGTCGGATCTGTTTTAAGGATTTGTAATGCCATCGCAATAGCTTCGCGCACATGCACAGGCTCTCCATAGTGAAATACGAAACGACAGCTGTTAAATCGTGCAATTAGTGAGTTAGGGAATCGCGCTGAGGTCAACAAACATAACTGATGCGCTACTTCATAGTGTTTTCTCTCATGGATTTTGATCTTCATGTTACGGATTGCAGGCGGATGCTGTGAGCGCGCATAGTCAAGCATAGTTGCACGTATCGCATCGAGGAGCCTCTGTGGCGTGGTAGATTTTGCGAACGCATCCTCAGCACGTGCTAGGGAAAATATACGTTTTCCTGAAACGGCCTTATAAGGACCGTTATATTCTGTGTAAAATGATGGCTCCTTCTGGGTAAGAACATCAGCATTGATATCGATTCGAGAAGGCGCATCAAGAATAGAAAGCAGCAGCAGCTTACGCAGCGTAGTTGATAGACACTTAGATGAGATGGCTGCGCTTAGGCCTGGCATTGAAATGACAGATCTACCTGTTAAGGTCTTCAGCATTTTGTGATCAGATGAAGTAGGTACTACAATATGGTCAAAACAGAATAGCCACTGAGCAGTGGACTGCAGAAATCGGCTTTGAAGCGAAGTATACCCAATAGTTGGACAGTGAAGTCTCACAATATCCAATGGAATATCATGGTGCTCTATACTGCCACAGTAAAAGAGATCTGCTTCCGCCAATCTTGTACAGAGAGATCCTAATGTAGAATAAGGACTATTTTCAACTTTGCTGTTCTCATAACCAAGAGTAATTAGTTCAATCTGCGAGTCATGCAGCTCTGTCTTAAAATTGATTGGCATCTGAGCGATAATTAGTATCTTAGGTTTTGTGATTAAATTAAGAAGCCGTTTCGAGGAGGGAGTATTGAGTAAGCTTAACTTTTGTTGTGCTTCATTTTTGCGCGCTAAGATCCAGTCAAGGGCAGCCGACCAAAAAAGAGGCTCCTCCTCCTGCACATTGAGAGTGCCTAGTTGAGATGATTCGTCTAGTGACTCCTCTAACATTTTGCGTGCGAAGTCAGAGCACCAATGAACGGAATCTGCAGCAGTAGCTGCATAGGCAAAATCCAGATCACGAAATTTTTCGATAATTAAAGACATGCGACTGCCCTATTTCCCCATTTCTATAGATGATAGAGAGCACTACGAGGGTCCATTATATGATGAAAGACAATCAAACTATCGTTCTATTCTACCAACTGTGTTATATTTCATCTGGAGCATAAAATACCGGTCATTCAGCGTCACAATGCTCATCTAACCTAAAACATAAAATGAAGAGTGCTTTGCAGAACGAAACTAGAGAAAAGCCGCACATACTTATAATAAGTGAGAAATGGTGCGATGGCTGTGAAGCTACAGGACCAAGTCCTAGTGAGCACAGTTTTTGGGGTCCATTAAGTCACAGCGGAGTTGCTACTCACTCACTTTTTCATTTTGATGAATATTATGCCAGAAACGGAAAAAGCGGTGATGAGGAGCTCCTTCTGCGCTGCAAAGAGGAGAAACCCGATCTTGTATTTTTGATCTGGCTCTATAGTGAACGCACTCATGTAAATCCCAGTATTCATACACTCTTCCATATTAGACATGTATTAAAAATCCCTATCATTTCATGGTGGGGGGATACACATGCAGAATTTTTATTATCGCTTGCGGAGATCCTGTCGCCCTACTTCGACTGCTCTCTTTCTGGAGACTCCTCTAAGATCTATATAAAAAATGCAAAACGTCCCGATCGATTCTATCCACTGCCGCATCCAAAGGATCCACGAATATTTTTTGATTCCAAAGTTGAACGTGACATTGATCTAAGTTTTATCGGAACATTGCGTGGTGATCGAAAAGAGAGAGTAGATCATCTTAGATCTCTTGGATTAAATATTTTTCATGCTGGTGGTCAGCGTAATGGGAAACTATCAACTACAGAGTACAGATCACTACTGCAACGCTCAAAGATGACAATTGACTTTGTTCAATTTAACGGTAAAGAAGCTGAGAAAATAAATGGCAGGATCTTCGAAGCTACACTCTGTGGAGCTATGCTTTTTAGTCCGGAGCGATCTGATACCGCTACATGGTTCACTCCAATGGTCGAATTTGTACCGTTTAGTGATGACAATGATCTACACGTAAAGGCACACTATTACCTTTCTCATCCTCAGGAACTAGCAAAAATAGCTCAAGCCGGGCACGATAAAACGCTTGCTTGTTATAGCGGTGAAACTTTCTGGCGAACAGTACTTCATCTTGCACAGGCGGGGCGTTACAACGATGAAGAAGGCTGCGTAGCATATGCACAGTACCTTGTCGAACTGGGAAAACTGACACAGGCTCGCGAGTTAATGAGAGAGGTCCCTCAGAGTAGCAGCAGCTATGCTAGAGCAACATTATTACTTGGCAAGATAAGTAAAGCTCTTGGTGATAGCGTTGGTGCAATGTTTCATTTTGAAAGCGCTCTTAATTTTCTACCAGACAACCCCGGCTTTGTAGCAGAGTGCGCGCTGGCTATTTATAGTCTAGGAGATGCCGGTCGCGCAGAAAAAATACTGCGCCATGAATTAAATCGTTACCCTAACGATCCTAAGCTATATGCTGCACTTAGCTGTCTTCCTGCTACAGATGAAAGCAGGCAGGAACTCTTGCAATTTTGCCTTACTGCTCTACAGAGGCCTGATGCTGACTACAATATGCAGCTTTTAATCTTTGAAATATTATACCGTATCGGCTTTGAGAATGAGGCTGAGCAGGTTATTGTCTCTGCTGAAAACCTAGTACAAAGTAAGGAATCACTCCACCGTCATATTAATCGCTTTTATTCCCAGCACGGTGAAAAAAGTAAAGCTGCATTTCATCAATGGATGGCACTCCAGCCCGGAAAGCGACGAGAGCAAGCTTGGCAGGTACTGCCTGATGTAATTACTCTAGAGTATCAAGGAAATTTAGAAGCTGCTCGCACATTACTTTCCGAATATCTGCCGTATATAGCAACTGATAAAAATTTATTACAGAGGAAATTTATTGAGCTCAGTACAGATATGTAAATGCAAAAGTTAACGCTTTTCACATGATTTTTGAGCTGTTAGTATAGTTATAAGTAATCATGAGATCTTCGACCTTAGGAAATATTCCCGGACTCCCCCAGAAATTTGGCAGAGAATTTGCGCTTGAACTGTACAAGCGCGGAAATTTTGCACGTCATTTTGAGTTAAAAGTAAGAGAGGCTGGTGAAAGAAAAGTCCTCACTATCCCCTTCTATCTATCAATCGGAACAGAGTTTAATGCTGCTGCTCTCTCCATGATCTTAAAGGACTATCTTATATTTGCACAACATCGCGGCCATTCGATTTATCTCTGTTTCGGAGGTAAACCTGAGGCATTGCGAGATGAGTTGCTTGGTCTAACTACCGGCTGTTCAGGCGGCATGTCGGGGTCAAATGCAATCCAAGGACGTGAAATTAATATGTTCGGACACTCAGGCTTAATGGGGGAACAGGTGCCGATTGCTGTGGGTGCTGCATTAGCTAGCGGTAAACCTGTATTGACTGTTTGTGGCGACGCCTCTGTTGAGGAGGATTATATCTATCCTGCTCTCGGCTGGGCTGCCTCCCGTAAACTTCCTGTAGTATTTATATGTGAGGATAACGATCTCAGTATTCTTACAAAAGTTGATGTCCGCCGCAGCTGGTCACCGGATAAAGTGGCAGCAAGTATGGGTATGCAGGCAGTTGATATTACTGACGACCCTTGGTTAATTGCACACCACCTTACTGAAATGAGTAAGAACCTTCCTGCTTTTATAAATATCCGTACAGTACGTGTGCAGTGGCATGCAGGCCCAGGATGTGACGGGCCGCCGGAATGGGATCGCTATGCACTAGTCGAAGAGCAGATAAAAGCACTTGGACTCTCTGCAGAGATGAGGAAAATTGATGCAGACAATAAGGAACGGGCAGAGCATATTTGGAAAAATTATCTGCCTTCTGAATAATATGTATTATGAGCCTGACAACAGCTGAAACGATAAAACAGATAACCGCACAGCACCTCACTGAGGGCAATGGATTATTGCTTGGACAATGCGTCACAGCTGTTGGATGGATAGGCGGCACAGTCCCGGACGTAAAAGGAATTGTCGAAATACCAATGACAGATGTAGCAGGGCCAGCTTTTGCCGTTGGCGCAGCACTTGTCGGCCGCCGTCCTATATTTGTCGTACGCTACCAAGGTTTTATGTACTATAACTGCAGCTCTCTCATAAACTATGCAGGACGCAGCAAAGAGGTTTGGGGCGTTCCCTGTCCAATATTTATCAGAGCACTGGGCATGGAGGGTAACGGTGTTGGACACACTGCCTCCTCCTGTCTACATTCAATGTTTATGCATGTCCCGGGAATGCCTGTTGTTGCACCGATAACACCGGGAGAATACCGTGCTGCCTGGCAGTATTTTATGGATCACAACGATCCGATCTATGTAAGTGAGTTTAGAAAGAGTTACGGTTTAAAAGAAGAGATGCCTGATAAGATTAACCATGAAGCAAAGATTACAATCATAGGGATCTCCGGTGCAAGACTGACAGCTCTTGAAGCCAGCAAAAGAATGGAGGCAGAACTAAAGCATGATTTATTTAATGTATATTGGCTTAAACCGTTTGAGCCTTCTGAGAAACTGCTAAATTCTCTAAAGAAAACAGGCCTAGGTCTAGTCGTTGATTCAGATTTTGAAATCTGTGGCGCTTCACAGTCTATAGCTTATGATTTAATGCACAGAACAGGTGCGAAAGTGTCTGTATTAGGACTAGAGGATAGAGTTTGTGGTGTCGCACCGCACCTTGAGAACATTACTCCTTCGGCCGATCGAATCATGAAAAAAGTTAGAGAACTTGTACAATCTTGACAACTATTATTTCCAAATAAGGATACTGAGACCGCGGCCATCTAGGCCGCTAGTTGGAAGAATCACAGAAATTTCAGGCAGTTCCAAAAGCGGGCTGGAAGCCCGCGGTCCCAGTAATAATCTATGTTACAGCAACTCCTTCCACAGTATGCTTCTTAAAAATCGCATACCCATTCCTTACCGTCCAGTTCTCCTCTAACAAGCGATAACTTGGATCATGCTTTAAGCGTTTATAGTTGCCGAAATTCTTAAAACAGTTAATGTCGTCCAATAAGATTATCTTGGCGCCATATACTTCGTCTAATTCAGCAATTCCTGTAAACTCAGAGCCATCAATTAATACCATATCAAACGAGGAGAGGTTATTTTCCTGTTTAATAACATTTATACCATCAGCCCTAACTCCCGAACCGGAGACATAGCCGATGTCTTGGTCGAGCCAGCCTATCACCTGTTCTAGCGGATAGTTGTTAAGGGCAGTACGTTCTGTGCGGTAAAAACTCTCCACCTCTGCAGGAGCAGGAAATCTGTTCAACGCAACCGAAGATACATTATAGCACTTAACAAAAGGAAATTCCCGATAACGATTCGCAAGTTCTGAAAAGCGAGCAGAGGAGACCTCTATACAGAACAGAGTAGGATGTGCCGGATTTTTTGAAGCTCCAGCAACAAACGCCTCTGTACTTCCCGCACCACTCGATGAGCCAATCTCTAAAATAGTGGAGATCTGCTCATGGCGAGCTAGACTCTCAATCGCATAGTAGAAAGGGTCGTTTTTAATCTCTGCTGGAATGATAGCGTCAATTGCAGAGCTGCTTTTTGTCTGTACCTGCGGAGCTGGTGGAGGTGTAGCAGATAGCGGAGGCTGCTCTACTACCGGATTCTGCACCGTTAACTGCGGAGGAACAAACAGCCAGAAGTTATTATCATACAGTACCTGCCAGCCTTTTTCCTGGGCTACAGACACGACAGCTCCTGCAACATTATCTGGTTCTGTTTGATAAGACCAATCGTCGCCGCACATAAGTCCATTCGGAGCTAGCAACGGTATCCATTTTAATATATCTCGGCGTGCTCCATAAGTAGAGTGCTCTCCATCAACATATATCAGATCGAATTTCATTCCTAAGCGTGCAGAATACTCAGCACCCTCAACACTATTTAATCGAATTGGGTGAAGTTTTTGATCTGTCCCAGTGTGTACACAGTTAGCAAGAAACTGCTCATACATATTGTTCATTAATGGCTCAGGCATACCTCCTGGCACGTAGTTTTCAACACGTTTACGGTCCCAGTGATCAACACAGTAAACCTTCTCAATGAATGGAAAGCCTGCAAAAAAGCGTGCGCTCGCACCAAGCCAGCTACCGATTTCAACAACTGTACGAGGCTTTAGCTGCTGCAGAATAGTTTCCAAAACCGGGCCATTTCCAAACCAGCTGTGGCCATTAAATGCTATTCTTTGTGCTACATTTTTATAAACTGGATTGGAATTGGTAAGCTCTCGCACACTGACCGGAAGTGATTCAGTATTAAACCGAGCGTATTTACGGGAAGGAGACTGCGTAGCCTCTGCCGGCACCTCAATTCCGTAACCATCAAGGTAATGCAAAGTGTGATCAGCCAATCCCCAATTTTCAGGATTAGGTGCAAAACATGTCGGCTCAACCTGTGCATTAGCCTTGCGCGGATTTTCTTTTGTATAATCCTTGAAGCGATCGGCGTAGTGCTCAAGATGGAACATCTTCATCCCATGCAGCTCCAAATCATCCCAGCGATATTTTGAAGCCAAGCGGCGGTGCCAATCAATATCGTTCCAGCCCCAATAAATTAGCCGCTCGTCCCATCCTGTCGACTGAAGCCACAGCTCTCTCTTCATCAGCAATGAGACTCCACAACCCATGAAATTTTTTTTATTTACAATTTCACGTGCATAGGTATGCCAATTCTTTTCAATGTGTGCATCCACATCCTCGATAAAAGGGCTGGTTTTAACTAAATCATATGGAATATGGTATTTTGAAGCCCAAAAAAATGCATCATCCAGTGAGTAGTCATGAAAATATCCCTGCCTAGCGTGATAGAGCAGCTTTGTCATCGAATCAAGCGGAATAAATATATCTGAATCAGAAAACATCAGATACTTTCCACTGGCACGACGAGCCAGTGCATTGGAAGGGTGTGGCGCTGCAAAACCGGCATCCTTATCGTAAGACTGTGCTAACGCTGGCGGGACAATCAAAAATTTCACAAGCTGCCGTGCCTCTGGAGACAGTTCTAGAGTCTTATAGAAGGGTGTTTCGCTGCCCCAATCAGCAACAAGTATTTCCACCTCGTTCTCTGCTCCTAGCAGCCGTAAATTTCGAGCATGGTTGTTAAGGACCGTCGATAAGCGCCAGGAAAAGTTCCCCATGTAGTTATCGTTGCGTCCCTGGCAAAGCAGAGATAGTAATTTAGTTGGAGTCTTTGAAGAAAGACTTAATAATGGATCAGAAAATTTAGATACGTTGCTCATATAATACCCCTACAAAATCAAACTCGATCCTCAAATGCACGTGAGCCAACATGCTCCCTTAAACTTATTAATTCCTGTGTTTTATGGTGTGCAAGATGATCGTCTATAATTTTTTGTGCAAGCTCTAACTCGCCATGGAGCTCTAGCAGCTGTATTTTTTGCCAAAGCGAATCTAGAGCTTCAACTTTTGGCCGCTTGGATAACCACTGGTGGATCAAAGCCTTATCTTTTTTGCCGATTGAACTATAGAATCTGCTAAGATGTGTGTTTACACGTTCGGCAAATGGATCGATTTTTAAAACTTCTGCTATGACAACCTCTGCATCTTCTATTTTCCCAGAATAATAGAGCGCCTCTGCGCACTGCACCTTAAGTATCTGATTGTTAGGCTCTAACTTACTGGCGCGGAATAATACCTTTAAGCTATCCTCACTAAAACTAGAGGAAAGCAGCGCAGTACCTAATTTAGCTAAATCTGCACAGCTGCATCTGTTGTCATCTGCAATTTTTAACGCCCTAGCAAAATACTCGGAGCCTCGCTGCCTATCTCCACGCTTACAATAGATTGCCCCGAGCTCGGAAAGCACTTCAATGCTATTAGGACTAAGGGAAATAGCTCTTTCAAAAGCGAGAATTGCTTCAGACATATTTTCACTTTTTAAAAGTATGTAACCAAGAGTCTTGTAACATTGGGCGGATTGTGGATATCTATTTAAAGCCTGATAATTAAGTGATAACGCTTGCGTATAATACTCCGACTGCGCTCGAATATGAGCTAAGTTTAAAAATGCCTTTTCGCAATTCGGCACTGAGATTGAAGCTCGCCGCTTTAAAACATCCTGCCAGAATTGAGTCCCACTAAAGCGCTCCTTAGCTTTAGCCTTTCCACATGCAGCAATCGCAAGCCTCTCATCATCATGTTCAAGATAGTAGCGAAGCTTATTTACAAGATCGGGATAGTCACTATAGGTTACATAATCGATACCTGGGCTTAAGCATTGCGAGGCTCCTGACCATTCCGGTTCCACTAACAGAGATCCACAAAGAGTAGCCTCAAAGATACGTCCATTTATTATTCCAGGCTTATTCTCATACTCATTAAAATTAATTGAGATTTTAGAGCGCATGAAATAGTTGGCATACTCCTCGATCGACAACTTTGACTCTAGTTGACCGCCGTCCTGAAATATTTCAAGCCCTTCAGAGCGCAAATATTCAATCCTGTTCTTTCGATCACTGTGATTCTGGCTTCCGATAAAGCTTATATTGATATCTCTTTCTAAGCCTGGGTCATAGAAAATCCTCGGGTCTTTCGAGTGTGGAAGGATACTTACATTGCTGTTGTCCGTCAGTGATAGTGAATCTATATTCATCGTATCGCCTACATACATATGATCAACATATGCAGATATACTCTTTGCAAAATCAAGAATAGCAGTAGCCTGAGTATCTCCCCACCATGCAAAAACAGGGATGTTTAAGCGGCTGCGAATTGTTAATAAGGTTTCTATAGTCGGATTTAACTCCCGATTAGGAAGATAGATCCAAATTAGAAAAATAAGATCTGGTTTTGTTTCAATGCATTTTCGTATTAATGCACTATCTCCGGGGTACTTGTAATTAAGATAATGTTGATCAAAATGAAAACAATCAAAGGTAGCCAAAGAGGAAGCTTCTAGCGGACCTCTAAAACTGTGCATACTACTGCTCACCCCATACTTAGGGCTTGCGTAGCACCACTTAGCATCAACAAATAGAATATGTGGCTTATTTCGCATTATGAAAGCTCCGTAATTATCTGAGTTGCAATTCCGCCACGTGAGGCTTCTAGACGCAGCAGTTTCTCTTTAAGCTCTTTAGAATCTTCATAGGAAAGAATGCGCTTAAGCATACTAATAGCCTCATCAGTCTTACCCTCCAGCTCAAGAATCCAAGCCTCCTGTCGCGCAGCAGTAACAGTAGTGTTTAGCGGTTTTGTAAGCATCCATTGATAGTCTACTACCATCTCTGGCATATTAAGCGCCGTCAGCATCTTTCTTAATTGACAGTGCGTGTATGGGTTATCAAGGTTATTAATCAGAAAGCTCTGTATAATTTCATCTGCTGCATCCATCTGTCTCTTTCTTAATAGGCATTCAGAGAACTTAAGCGCTAATTTCCACGATTTTGGATATTTATTTAATGCCACCTTAAGAGCGTTACAACACTCATCATAATAACCCGTCTCTAGCAAAGCTGTTCCCAATTTTAAATAAGCCTCTTCGCTTGGACATTCACGCACCTGACGCAATAGCCTGGAAAGAAGA
This sequence comes from uncultured Bdellovibrionales bacterium, assembly GCA_964556665.1. Lineage (GTDB taxonomy): Bacteria > Bdellovibrionota_C > UBA2361 > UBA2361 > CAZKXU01 > CAZKXU01. The sequence continues at coordinate 28,917 of CAZKXU010000013.1, forward strand.
GAAGTTGATTCTTCACTTCTCTTTGAGCGTGCATGTATAATAGCGCAGCCTGCTAGAGGCCCAATCGCTTTAGAGTTATGAGTTAGAGATTGCTCATAGAATTCTAATGCCTCTAAATAATTTTTGCGCTCAAATAAAATATCTCCTAGTAGTTCAAAGGATTGAGATGATGATGGATATGACGCAAGAGCCTCATTAGCAGCCTCACATGCTCTTTTTTGACCGCCGTTTGAGAACTGTAGTCTCGCAAAGGTATGATATGCCTCCTCGCAATCAGGAACTCTAAATTCAGCAGCTTTTTGCAGCAGAATACTCCAGAAATTCTTACCATCATAACGCTGCATAGCTGTATTATGCCCATGCTCAGCTATAGCCAGACGCTCTTGTTTATTGGCAAGATAATGACGGATTTTATCTGCAAGATCGGAATAATCTCGGTAAGGAACATAATCTGCCATTGGCTCAAACCACTTCTTGGTATTTGACCACTCAGGTTCTAGCAGGAGAGTACCGCACATTGTTGATTCGAAAATCCTGCCGTTTATCTTATCTATGCTCTGCCCTCCGTACTCGACAAGATTTATAGTGACCTTTGACCTCATATAAATCTCTGCATATTCCTGAATCGTAAGCTTCTTTTCACGTTGACCGCCGGTTTGAAATACCTCTATGCCAAGAGATCGAATAGTCGCGAGAGCAGCCTGTCTCTCCGGACGATCTACAGTTCCAACAAAACTAACATCAATATCTCTTTCCCTCTTTGGATCGTAAAAGACTCTCGGATCCTTCCCATGAGGGAGAACCATATACTTCTCTGGCCGTTTGGCATGCTCAAGATAAAAGGAGGTAGAATCTCCTGCCAAGGTTAGATCGACAAACGGTGAGTATACTTCGGCTAGACGCATTATATCCGTAACATTTGTGTCTCCCCACCAAGTAACAATCGGGATCTTAAACTCCGATCGAATTGTAAGTAAGGTTTCGAACTTTGGATTGAGGCTGTCGTGCACTAGAAAGATAATGAATAACAGATCGGGCTTCGTCTCTATACACTTTCTAAGTAAGGTCGCATCGATTGATTGCTGCTGCTCCAGGTGCAGCTCATCTGGATGCAGCAGATCGAAAGTTGCCAATCCGGAAGCTTCAAGCGGCCCCCAAAAGCTGTGCTCACTCGGACTTATGCCGCAAGCTGGGTTATAGTCACACCATTTCTCAGCGACGATCAGGACATGTGGTTTTCGTGCGGAGTGTAGTGAGCTCATTTTTTCTTTACTCCGCTGCAATGGCTATCTGTGCCAGCATCTCGCTCCGAGAGAACTGGATCCTTAATTGGCCACCAGATATTAATCGTGGGATCGTTCCAATACAGAGTAAACTGTCCTTCACGATTATAATAAGCTGACTGCTTATAACTAAAAACAGCATGTTCACTCATCACGAGATGAGCATTGCCAAATTTTGGAGGAACGAGGACCTGTAGCCGATTGCGATCAGAGAGTGTAAATGATTGCCAGTTTCTATACTGCGCCGAGTCTTTGTCGTTATTTACTACTACAAAATAAACTTGTCCAAACAGACAGGAGATTAATTTCCATGTCGTACCATCTCCATGAATTCCACGAAGGACATTTTTGGATGATACTGAAATTGCATCATGAATAAATGAAACTCCAATCCCTGATTCCTGATATAATTTCTGGTTGTATGTCTCAACATTCATTCCACGAAAATCTTCATGAATGGTTGGAGGCTCAATAAGCAAAACCTGATCAAGCTTGGTTTTAGAAACATGCATGCTCATAAAAGCTATTTGTAATGACTACTTAAAGCAGTTCGCTGAATGCAGAGACCCGTTTATTCGATGCTTAAAAAGGGAGTACCGATTCGAGCAAGACTCGGACTCAAAATATGACTGATTTGTCCCTCACTATACCTATAGCCATTAACAGAGTTAGTTAAAAAATTGAATAATTTTATATAGTTAAGTATAGTAAGGATTCTGATCAATTATATATGCAATTTGCATATATAATTGACTCAAATCAAGTTATATGCCAGATTATATTGATGAATGAATATCTACTTAATGCTGATGAATTTAACTTAAATTTGGCTAAGAAAGGGTTTTCAAGTGTAAGTACATTTGCCAACCAGATGGGAATTCATCGTAATACTATCAATAACTATCTTTATGGTAAGAGTTCAGTCTTTACTGATGCTTTTCTTAAAATCTGTACAGGGTTAGATGCTAATCCATTAAATTTAATTAGTCCGACTAATACTGAGTTTCAACAGATACAAAAATTAATAACCGCAATAAAACCACTACTTATAAGCTATCCCAACTTGGCCTTACTCCTCATCGGCTCGCGTGCCAGGGGTAACTATAAAAGACGCTCTGATTGGGATCTAGGGATAACGTCTGGGATACACGGAACCGATACCAGTACATATTTACGAATTAAATCAACCGTGGAGGATCTAGCAGAAGATCTTCCGGTTATAGTTGATTTAGTGAACTTAGATCGGGCACCATACTGGTTTTTAGCGGAGTTTGACTATAAACCAAAATTTATCTGTGGGAATATAACAAGTTATCATCATTTATTGGGCATATTAGATGGTATTAACAAGGCAAAAACGGATCGAACAGGCGATTGAGCAACTTAGTCAGGCATTAAAGCTGTATAACAAAGCTAAGGATGACAATAGCCTAGAGTTTTTAACTGTGGCAAAAGCATTTGAAATTGTAGTCGAGTATTGCTGGAAAGAGCTTAAGCGTGTAGTTGAATCAGAAGGGCTATTTGCCAGCTCTCCAAAGGAGGCAGTTCGTCAAGCTGCGAATATAGGTCTAATAGACCAGGAGGAACGCTGGATCGAGTGTATTAACGCAAGAAACGATAGTGTGCATGATTATTTTGGAGTCCCACGTGAGGATTACATATCGTATACCAAGGAGTTTATAGGATTGGCTAAAAAGATGGTAAATTGCCTGGAGAAATTTAAGAATTAACCAGTTAATGTCGAGGTGTACTAAATATGGCAGATAGAGAAAGATGGAGAGGAATGGGGCCTCAACGAATATTTGAGAATTTCCAGGCTTGGGCTGACGGCACGATTACTCTGTTCTTAGAAAAAGAGTACCGCGATGTTGCCAATCCAAGGCATCCGACATTGGATGAATTTGGCGGATTTGTGCCTCCATATCTTTCACCTTGTGAGGCACTTCCCGGAACTGAGCATCTACCGAACGGGTATATCCCTTATGTCATTCAACAAATTAAGGAGGAGATCTATGAATTCATTCGTATATGTCTTTTGCAGTTAACGGACTTTGAGAATGCGCTTGAAGTGGGAATGGGTGACTTTGGCGGCACAAGCGTGTTGTTTAGTCATGTATTCAATAAAGTTACCTCGATTGATATTACACCTTCTGTCATAGAGCGTTACATGGCAAACAACGGCAGTAACCCTCTCTTGAAAGGCAACTTGATCATTAATCAAAATTCGGAGAGCTGCGATCTCTCTTTATTAGATCCGCTAGGATACACCTTGCTATTTATTGATGGAGATCATAGCTACAGAGGAGTTAAAAGTGACTTTCTTCGACTAACGCCGTTTGTTAAGGGGGGGGTATTGTAGCTTTTCATGACACACGTCATGAAACAATGCCGCCCCATCAGGTAGTCAAGGAGCTAGCAAATGGTGTACTTACCGGAAAATGTTACGACATCAAGCACATACATTATCCCAAGGGAGTTTACGCAGGAATTTCATACTTTATTAAGGAGTCAGAGCTTGGAAATATATAATCCTAAATCCGGCAGTTGCCGAATTTAAATTTCCTAGAAAAAGAAGGAATTCAAGTTATTAAAAATTTGGAATCAATCCTGTTCACCTCTTCATCATACATATCTGTAGGCATTGTTGTATACAACCCAACAAGTACAGATACATAGATATGTATATATTTCAAAAAGAAGCGACTATTCCGGTCAGCATTCCTATCCCTGAAGAGTTCATCTATCAATACTGTCTCCGTCATAACAAAGTGTACTTCGGCACACATATGCTTGCTCACCAATGCGGCCCTGAAAAGCATCGCGCATTTCAGGCCATTGTTCGTAAGTACTTTTACGGAACCAACAGAGCTATTAACCTGCTTGAAGTTGGATCCTGGGCAGGTGGCAGTGCCATCGCCTGGACACATGCACTCTTAAGGTGGGCCGGCAACTTTAATCACTCCGTAACATGCGTTGATCCTTGGACACCTTATTTTGACTCTTCGGTCAAACCGGAATCAGATAACTTCTATTGCGGCTCGCGCGAGATGGAGGATGCTCTTAAGAATAACTCCATATATGAATTATTTTGCCATAATGTGCGCGCTGCACAGGCTGAGCGATATATAACACCGCTGCGAGAACCTTCGGCAAGAGCGCTGCCCAAGCTTGCAGAGGAAAGATTTGACCTAATATTTGTAGATGGCAAGCATGATTACCTAAGTGTAATTGAAGATGTTAAGCTAGCGCGCAAATCGCTTAAACTAGGCGGCATTCTATGCGGAGATGACTTGGATGCGCAGATGCATGAGGTGAATCAGGAGTTCTGCCGAAAAATGAGCAGTCGTGATTTTGTACAGAACCCTGAGAACGGCGTCTGGTTTCATCCAGGAGTTACTCATGCGGTGCACGATCTGTTCGGGCAAGTTGCAGCGCGAAATTCAATTTGGGGCGTACAAAAAACAGTTAGCGGATGGCAAAATATTGAGATTCCTGATTCAAGTGACATCGCTGTTCCAACAGCAGAGTGGTTCGGAGTTAATAACTGGCCGCTGCAGGAACAGATCGAATTGGCCAGAGAGTTTGACCGACAACACTCAATTAATTCAAGCAAGCTCGCCCAGGTCATGGCAAACTTTTTCTATCAAAATGTATCGGAATCGCAGATTGTAACTCTGCTATCACAGATCAAGGTAAATTAATTTCTATCCTGACGGGCAGGAGTTATGATAGCATCAAGTTCACTATATGTATTAATACAGGAGTTATTATGAATAGAGCGCAGCGCCTCGATTGGTTTAGGAATTTGGACAAACTTGTAAATGGCTATAACCATAGAGCCTATAACTTAGCATTACAGCTTGAACTAAATAACCAAACATTTCTTAAATTGCGCAAAGCTTCCGCTAATTATCTGCGTGCATGCATGAGCGAGTGCGGCAGCCTCTCGGATGATGAGCTGTTTAGTTCTATTAAAGATGCGACACTCCCACAGCTTGCTAACCGCACACCTAATGGCGCCGTACTCCCTAAGAGAGAGATCGCGAACGAATTCAACGAGCTTCATTGTGCGATTTCAGATTGGGTACAAAGTCTAAATATGGGCGGCATTGTAGATTCTATTTTCTGCCCGATTACTCTAAGAATCATGTCAGGCAAGGGAGACCCCAAAATGCTCTCTCGCCCGTACGCAACTAGCAAAATACATGCAGATGTTTGGGCTGGAGATCCGGGAGATGGTGTTAATGTTATCATTAATCTTTTTGGAGACTCAGAAAATACTACTGTTAATTTCTATAATCCGCCTGCTGATTTTGAGGCCAAATGCCTTAAGCATTATAAAGATTATGATGAAGGAAAGGAATTTGTATCTACGGCATCACCTTATCCGATTAAGTTCAATCATGGCACTGTTCTCTTTTTTGACTGCATCGTACCTCATCAAACCATCCGTAAAGGCGGAGAGGCACGAGGAACATTGCAGTTTAATCTACGTAGAAAGGTAAGTCCGGAGGACAAAAAGGCGATTGAGGAGATCTGCGATCGCGGAAAACTTCAGAACTTTATACCGTTTCAGAACTGGTGCGAGCTTGGAAAATCAAAGATAATGAAATTTGAGGAAACACTGGAGGCTGCGCGTAAAGGTGATTTCTCATTTCAGCCTTATAGTAACAATATATATTCAATCGTTGATAATACATCGGGAATGCAGAATAGATTATGAGCAGCACCTCTGCCATCAATCCGAAATCCTTTCTATCCGAACTAGGTGCCAGTGGGAGCTCAGCAGAGACTAGCCTTGCGATGCTCTCCAAAATGGATCTTGCTTACACTGAACTTTCAATTGCTGAGCGTGATGCCCATATTCTGGCAATCCTTAAAAGATTGGATGAGCCACGAATCTCACGCACCAGGGAGCAGAATCTAGCTATTTTTGAACAAGGCTGGTCCGAAAACCTGGAGCAGTGTAGGAATCAAGGGATCAGCTTTGAATCTTTAAAGCCAAAATATGTAAAACCACTTCCGGCAATGCGGTTACAAGGAAGATTTGTTCACCCTTCTAATCCATATCTATTTGACGACCTCTGCACTGTTGTTTTGGGCTGGCTATTTAAACAATACTTTAAGGATGCCGACACGGTTTGTGAGTTCGGCTGCGGCACTGGGCGGTATCTATATCTTCTTGGCACAATGATGCCCGGACGAAATCTAATCGGCCTTGATTGGACACATTCATCCGGCGAGATTCTGAAACTAATATCCCAAAAAACAGAGGTAAAGATGCAGGGGCATCAATTCGACATGCTAGCTCCTTCTGCTGAGCTTAAATTACCTCAGAATGCTGCGGTACTCACGGTTGGTGCGATGGAGCAGATCGGAGATCGTTTCGGTCCGTTTCTCTCATTCCTCCTGGAGAGCCGTCCATCTATAGTTGTGCATCATGAACCAATAGTTGAGCTCTATGGTCAGGACACACTTTTTGACTACCTTGCTGTGACATATCACCGTCGCAGGAAATATCTAGAGGGCTATCTGCCAGCATTGCGAGAGCTTGCCAAACAGAATAAAATTGAGTTGATCAAAGAGCAGCGTGGTGGATACGGAGATCCGTTCAATGAAGGCAGTTCCATTATCGTTTGGCGTCCTATATAGTAATCGACATGAATTGGGAAACAATTTTTGGCTTTGCTGCCCTGTCTGCCGGGATGGGGGTTGTATTAGTTGGTCTGCCTGCGCAAATAATGAAGATTCAGCGCAGCCGATCAGTCAGTGAAATCTCTCTTTCTTTTATACTGATATCATTAGTTAACAACATGCTCTGGGTCTGCTATGCCTTTACTAAAAACCCAGTCGATCTATTCTTGGCTGGCCCAAATGCTATGTGCGTAATTTGCTTTGCGGTTATGCTGGTCCAGTTTATGCGGTTTCGTTAAATAGAAAATATACTGCCAGTCAGTTCAATTCCCTTCATTAAAATGAAGCTATCCACTACAACGGCAAAGCATACTTTCTTTCAAGTTTATGCCCAGTCATAAATTTAATATGTTCTGCGCAATCCTTGCCAAACTTCTGCTCAATCATGCTTAGATAACTTGGGCTTTCGAAATATACATTGAATGCACGATCCCGGAAGCTTAACACCTGACCAGCAGGAACTTTGTCTGTTGGTAGGTTAAATGTTTCATAAGCATGCTGTGAATACCCGATCCAGCCGGGGCCCTCATTCTCTGGCAAAGGAATCTTCTTCTCTGTCGCCATACGATGCAGAGGCGAGCCTGGGTAAGCCATCGCTGAATAGAAGTTTGCGTACTCAGTATTCAAGGACAACGCTAGATCTAAAGTCTCCTGCATGGTTTCAATGGTATCATCCGGCAGCCCGAAGATATAATTCGCTCCTACGTTTATTCCGTACTCCCGAATCTTATTTATAATGGCACGGATCTCAGCATCACCGAAGCGCCCCTTCTCAACACCATCACGAACAAATTTACTGCCGGATTCAACACCAATACCAAACCAATTAAACCCAGCTTTTTTCATCTTTTCAAGAAATTTATCTTTAACTGTATCAACGCGTGCATATGCCCAAATATTTAGATCATAGCCACGCTCAATTATCAGATCGGATAATCCAAGCACGTGATGCGGGTTTAGTACAAACATCTCATCAGCTATCTTGATGTTTTTTACACCATATTTGTTAACTAAAATATCGATCTCCTTGATGGTGTGCTCAGGGCTGAAATAACGGATCCCAGAACCACCGAAAGGGGCGTTGATGCAACAAAAACTGCATTTATATGGGCAGCCAAGACTTGTATACAATGATGCATACGGCTTACGATCGTTAATATGATCCCAACAGTGCCAGTTGTGAGCTTTATAGCGATCCATCGGCAACAGATCCCAAGCCATGCCGGGAAGCTCCGTATCAAGCTCCTTAAGTTTCAGCGCTGGTGGATTTGACATCGGCTTACCTTCTTCTTTGTACCAAAGGCCAGGAATTCCTTTAAAGGAAGTTGCTTTGTTTTTAAGAGCGGTAAGAAGATCTAGAATTGTCAGCGGCCCCTCTCCTTGGCAAACAAAATCTGTTGCCTCCTCTCTGAGAGTGCGCTCAGGTAGTGCGCTTGAATGCGTCCCCATGAAGATAGTTTTAAATTCAGGTGCGGTTTGCTTCAACAAGCGGCACACATCACCGGCTGCCGGCATACATTGCGTAGAGGCAGATGGCTGCTGTCCATAAACTACAAACACCGTCAACATCGGCTTACGTTCAGTTATTTTTTTAACTGTTTCTTCGTAACTTAGACCAAGAGCTTCAGCGTCTACTATGTCGACCGAATAGCCGTGTTTACGCGCAAAATTCGCCAGCAGTCCGGCCCATATTGGCGGCTCGTAAGCAGCCAGTTCATCCGCCAAACCCTGATAAACCCTTTTCTTGCCTGGAGCATTTACCAAAACCAGGTCGATCCCATGTTTCTGAACACCATTATTATGCGTACTCATCAGTTCCTCTTTGATTAAAAATGCATGGATCTAAACAATACCTCTCAATTACATTAGATGCACTAAGTTGTTTAAAGGACAGGGTTAATTAGGGAAAAGGAGATGCCCTATTTCTGCATCCTTACCCATAATACCTGAATCAAAACAAGTATCTAAGCATATTTGCGTACTAACAGCTTAAGGTAACATGCCACAACTGCCAATTCACTTTTTTACCATTGTTTTAAACGGCGAGCCGTTCATACGTTACCATATTGAAATGTTAAGGAGGCTAAATGTTCCCTGGCATTGGCATATCATCGAAGGGGCAGCAGAATTAAAACATGACACCGGATGGTCAGTTTCTAACGGTGGACAGCTTCAGAGGACTTATCATAATAACGGGCTCTCGAATGATGGAACTAGGCAGTACCTTGATAAACTTAAGTCTGAGAATTCTCAGAATATTACGATATATCGCAAAGGTGACGGCAAACTTTGGGATGGGAAAAAAGAGATGGTCTCTCAACCGCTTCCCAATATCAGGGAGGAGGCACTACTTTGGCAGCTCGATAGCGATGAGATCTGGAGCACTGAGCAGATTGAAAAGATGCATCAGATGTTTATCTCTGAACCGCAACGCTTCTCAGCATATTTCTGGTGTTGGTATTTCGTAAGTCCTAAACAGATCATCAGTTCCCGTAACTGTTACGCACAAAATCCTAACAGCGAGTGGCTCCGTGTTTGGAGGTATCATCCGGGTATGCTTTGGATTTCACATGAACCGCCAGTACTTGCATTAAAAGGCAGTGACGGTAACTTTTACAATGTTGGACAGATAGCGCCGTTTAGACATTTAGAAACCGAAGCTGCGGGTTTACTCTTCGAACACTATAGCTATGTAACAGAGGAGCAGGTTGAATTTAAACAGAGTTACTACGGCTACGCAGGCGCGGTTGAATCCTGGCGGCGATTACAAAAAGCCCCGCCCACAAATGTTAAGCTACGAGATTATTTCTCATGGGTGAAGGATGATACCGAAGTATCAGACGCCTCCTTATACTCACTTACACCACATGCCAAGCTTGATCAGACTATTGGCAGATGGATCTTCGATCATAAAGCTAAAGAAAAGAAATCAACGGCAGCGAGACACACCGTTATAATTGATGGCGTTTTTTTCCAAATTGCACGAAGCGGAATAGCGCGGCTTTGGAGTTCGATATTAGAGATCTGGTCAAAATCCCCATTTGCCGATCGTCTGCTTATCCTAGATCGAGACGGCACTGCACCTAAATTCCAAGGATTACGTTATAGAATGACACCGACCTATATAATCGGTAATATGAGTTGGGATCGTTTAATGCTGCAGCAGATCTGCGATGAGGAGGATGCGGCCTTATTCGTATCAACCTACTATACACGTCCGGAAAAAACACCCTCTTTTCAACTTGTCTACGACATGATTCCGGAGGTAATGAATTACGATCTGAACAACGATCCGCGCTGGCTTGAAAAACAGCTAGCTTTTAAACACGCCTCAAGTTTCGCCTGTATCTCTGAGCATACGAAAAGAGATCTATTAAAAACCCACCCAAAGTTAAATAAAGAGAATATTCCGGTGATCTATCCGGCTTATGACAAAAATATTTTTCATCCGGCTTCGTCAAACGAAATCCTTACCTTCTTTCAGAAATATCAGATTACTCATCCATATTTCATACTTGTTGGACCTGCAAAAGGGTACAAAAATGTGGAGCTATTTTTTGATGGAATGCGTGCGCTTAGTACACAGTACGGCTTTGAGGCTCTGCTTGTTGGTGGCGATGTCTCAGATGCAGATCTTGAAAGTTTTCGCGCCGGATGTCAGGTACATAGACTGAAACTCCATGATGCAGAGCTAGCCGCAGCCTATAGCGGTGCTGTGGCCCTTGTCTATCCATCACGTTATGAAGGGTTTGGTCTGCCTATTTTGGAGGCTATGTCGTGTGGCTGTCCTGTAATTACAACTCCTTTTAGTTCAATACCCGAAGTTGGAGGTGATGCCGTGATATATGTACAGAACAGCTCTGAATTGACAGAAGCGCTATGTGAAGTTCAGAAGCCATCTGTCAGACAAAAACTGCATAATGCTGCAAAGCAGCAGTTATCGAAGTTTTCCTGGGTAAAGACGGCTGAGGATATGGCTAAATATATAGAGACTGCGGCACATACTCACCTACCCGTCTATTATAAAGAGATGAGCTATAAGCAATTCTAAATTCTTATTAATACAATTTCCATCTATCTTAATAGAATATTAGGCTCAGCCGGTATACTCGTAGCCCATTGAGAATTTAAATGCTGATAGGGCCCTGATAACCGTCCCTGACGAGCAAGAGTAACTAGGTCATAAATCTCACCAATTACTCTGGAGGCATCACTATCTTGATACGATTTAGAAATTAGCGTATTAGGAGATTTGATTCCTTCAAGTAAATCTATATTTCCTATTCTTGTAATGCCCATCGCTGTACCTGTGTTAAAAGCACCGACGAAGCCTAGAAGCTCAGCAAAATGGATATCTCTTACCTGAGTTTCAAAACCCATTAGGGTTAGGAGCTCGATTACAGAGCGCCTAGTTATGCTGGGTAGGATATTACTTCTAGCGCCGCCTGAACCCTCATTTTTATCCCCTCGTGCAGGAGGTGTACAGAATTTTAAAATTCCCTCTCTATCTCTAAAAATAAAAAAGACTGCACAACTTGAAAGCTCCTCAACTAGACCTTTAGGGGTAAAAGAGATAAAATCAGCATACCCTGCCTTTACAACCTCTGCCTTAAGTGCAAAGTCGCGACCATAGTTCATTCCAAGCTTATGTGACCCTGTAGTTGGTCTGTGTGTATCTAGAAGACCTACTACAGAAATTGAGGCGTCTCTTCCTGCAGCGTAGTTACCGAATGGAAAAGCCTCTACTGCAAAAAGGTATTTATCTGCTCTCTTTGCGCCGGCACCGCCCTCCATGCCGATAAGATACGGACGAAGATAAAGCTTTCCGTTGTTTAATGGTACACAGGGGAGGTTTACTCTAACTGTCTCAAGCACAGCTGCTTTAAACTGCTCCTCAGGTATCGGCGGAATTCCAGCTGCAGCAGCTGATTCATTAATACGCCTAGCATTCTCACCACACCGAAAGATCGAAACTCTGTCATTGCCGTTATATACAGCAACCATCCCCTCAAAACATCCCTGAGCATACTGGATTCCCGTACAGTCTGCACCGCGAATAGTAAGCTCTCCGCTTGGAAGCATAAAGAGTTTTGACCAGTTCTTTCCATCGAATTGAGCTATCGCCATCCCTCTTGAATGCACATAGTGAAGTCCGCCTTCCCTATGTCGTGGAGCTCCTGGTGGTCTAGTGACAATTGTTCGACCAACTTTAGTTAATGTAACACCTGAAATTAAGGCTGCTTCCGTTCCGAAACCTGTAAGAGAAGAATCGCTGCCTGGAGAAATATTAGTAGATACCTCTGCTGCATAATGACCATGCGGATCTCCTACAGTTTGAGCTCCTACCGAAATATTGTGAGTAGATTCAAGCGCTCTGACAAACCCATTCCATTCCAGAGTAGGCCTTGGATCATCCTGCCTTAGAAGCATAGTGCATCCTGGCTCGCTTTCTAAAAAGCCAGTAAAGCGCGCCTCTCTGAAAAGATTCCAGGGAGAGTTTTCAGCACCTTTCTCCTTACGCATCTCTACGACCCAACCGGCCTTAACTTGGTAACATCTATATGACGCACTACTTCTAGCCCCTCCTTCCAGCGCATCTATTCTTCTCTGGTTCTCTCCTGCTAGTTCTCCAGCTTGGAGCTCCGTATACGAAAAAGATCGTCTAACAATACTACCATCCGCACTAAGCAATGGGACCAACGCCGGATTCGATTCCCGTGCCGTATAAAAATACCTTGCATCTCTTTGATACGCTAAAGCGCTCATATATCTTCCTTGACTACAGGGTCTCTAATTAAATAATCACAATTTCTCTCTATTCGTAAGGATATATTACGGTAGAGTCTAAGTGCAAAAAAATAACGATGTAAAAGAATTATATATGTCCCCCTAAGGGACAATAATGACGAGGAGGTATGCGATTGAACTTACCGACATCATGAGTAGTATTAATAGATATCCTACTTTTTGTCAAGAATATTTGGAGGAGATTTCAAGACCCCCAATACTGAGATAAGTTTATCAACCACGAGATCTGCAGCGCCTAGATGCTTACGATCTAATGTCGTACAGACTGCGTAACACACCATACCTGCTCTCTTTGCCGCCTCAATTCCAAGAGGAGCATTCTCTATCACCACACAGCTATCAGGAGGCACACCTAACTTCCGTGCGGCAGCAAGATACGGCTCAGGATCAGGCTTTCCCTTTACACAGTCATCTCCAGTCAATAAAAGATCAAACCTAGATAGCACCTCTGTGACTGCAGGATTGGTCAAGCGCTTTCTTGAGCCTCCTGATACAACCGCCAACTGAATCTGATAAGCCTTAGCGAATTCAATTAGCTCCGAAACCCCTTCATAGAATGTGAAACTATTACTTGCGGCATAAAATCTATTTTTGCTTTCTACTAAGACGGGAATGAGGTCCAAACTCAACCCAAATTTTTTAACGATAATCTCTGCCAACTCTACCGATCGGCGGCCTTCATGTAGAAAATACTGTTCAGGATCAATTCTTACTGCATAGGGAGCTAGAGCGTTTGACCAGGCATTAAAATTATCATCCCCAGTCTTGCCAATAACTCCATCAAAATCACAGAGAATTGCCCTCACTCACTGCACCTCATATTTTTTCAATATTTCAGGTTTTAGGGTAACACCTAGCCCAGGTGTCTTCGGTACTGCAACTTTACCGTTTCGAATTTGAAGAGGCTGCTCAAGCAGCTCTTCATAAATTGAATTATCCGAAGCATCAAACTCCAATAAGGTACAATGCGGAGTTGACGCCATCAGATGTAGAGTCGCCGCCAATAGTATGCCGGAAGAGTAGTTATGCGGTGAGAGCTCAATACCGTAGCTTTCTGCAAGCGTACAAACATTCTTTGTCTCCTGAATACCTCCCACACGACCGATATCAGGCATAGCGAAATCAACCGCCTTAAGATCAAATAGCTGCTTGAAGCCGTATGTCCTAAAAACATTTTCTCCTAACGCGATCGGTATTCTTGTATGCTGCTTTAGCTCAGGCAGCCTGCTCTCGTGAAACGGGCTAAGCGGCTCCTCAAGCCAAAAAAGATTATACTTCTCCCACAGTTCACAGGCTTTAAGCGCCTGGCTGTAAGTGTACCCAGCATTCAGATCGATCATCAGCCTCTTATCTGCACCGATCGTCTCCCTCAATACGCGTACCCTTTCCAGATCAATTTCAGGAGCTTTGAATCCGATATGAGCTTTGACATTATGAAAACCGCGCTTAAGAATCGCTTCGGCTGCTTCGACCATTCCTTTAGGCTTCTCTTCCCAGTAAACATTACTTGCATACGCTTCGACTTCATACCGATACAGTCCGCCTAAAAGCTCATACAGTGGAACGCCTAAAGCTTTAGCTTTGATATCCCAGCATGCCATCTCGATCGCGCTGGCAGCACAAACTACGGAACCCATCCGCTCAAAATAAACCTGTGAATCAAGAAGCTTCAATCTAATCTCTTCAATAGCAAAAGGATTCATGCCGAGTGCTAGCTTGCCTAGATGAGATTCTATTACACCTTTAATAAGACGAGCTGTGCCAATACCCTCCCCTAGTCCGGTAATGCCTTCATCTGTTGAAACCTGTACAATAGCGTGGTTACGCACGGTAAACCCGCCTCTTGAGATACACATAGAGGAACTTAATTTTTTTTCCAGCAGATAGACCTGAATTTTTGTAATTTTCATGATTTATACAGGCCTCAAGTAGAGTAATAAGGTGTTTTTTTCAATAGTAACTCTCTCGAATACACCTAAATACGAGCCTTCCACCACATCGCCCACACCCAATACTACCTTTTCATCATCACCTAAAACTGTTCCGCTGCAGTCGCAATAGAAATCTCCTCGCTTGCGCGGCAGCACCTCATCAAACAACCTTCGTTCCGGATAATGCTCAAGTGAAACCTGCCATTTTCCTGTCTTGTGTGAGGCCGCCTCTTTGCCGCCAGGAGCAGATAATGAAAAATAACCGTAACGCTCAAGCCTCTCGGTTTTCATCTCAGATAGCCCCTCATATCCCTTGCCAGAGCGTCCGTACTGATCATCCAAGCGCACTAGATCTGTCTTATCAACAGGGGTCTCGACCTCGATGATATCAGCACCACCCGCTGAGATGGCCTGAGTTGAATGAAACACACCTGCTTCTATCACTACCCCATCAACACCGTAGAGATAATTTCTATTATGGAAGGTGTTACAAAGTGCCTGCCCGTCTAAAACAATTAGTGCTGTCTTTTTTTTAGGATGACAGTGCATTGAAGTCGCATGGCCTTTTTCTAAATGAAGAAACCAGATAGCAACCTGATCGTTTTGATAGACTAGAAATTCATATCCCCACGGTTTTACAACTACCATGTTCTCATAGTTCTTTGGCTGCGCAGGCGAAGAGGTTCCGCCAAGCTTCTGAATCTTGTTAAGTGTTTGAATATCCCGTTCAGATAACCTAATTAACTTTGCCATGCACTAACCTAAGTCTAAGTCGCTTAACGACCACCACCTTTAAGATAGTTATTAAGATAATCGTTATATGTAATCTGTATGCCCTGTTCAAAAGACACCTTGGGCTTCCAACCCATCTGCGAAATCTTGGAGATATCTTGCAGCTTGACTAAAACTCCCTCTGCTTTTGTGGTGTCATATACAATCCTACCCTTAAATCCAACCGCTTTGGCGATAGTTTCTGCAACCTCACTCACCGGCATATCTTTTCCGGCACCTACATTAACAGGAGCAGGGTCTGAATAATTATTCATAAGGCAGATTGCTGCGTCTGCAAGATCGTCAGCAAAAAGAAAGTCACGCATTGGCCGCCCACTCCCCCATACTACAACCTCAGCTTCATTGCGTTCCTTGGCTTCATGAAATCTCGAGATAAGGGCCGGAACTATAAGGCAATTTAGAGGGGTGTAGTTCTGATTAATTCCATAAAGATTAGTTGGAATAAGGGAGATAAAATCCGCGCCATACTGCCTACAGTATGACTCGCACATCTTCATACCTGCAATCTTTGCTACTGCAAACGGCTCGTTAGTTGGCTCAAGTGCTCCGCTAAGCACATGCTCCTCCTTCATCGGCTGCGGACAAAACTTAGGATAAATAGAGGAGCAGCTAAAGAAGGCTAATTTTTGAACCTCGGCTAAGAATGCGTGATGAATTAAATTGCTTTGGATTACCAGGTTTTCATAGATAAAATCAGCGCGATAGGTATCGTTAGCGTATATTCCGCCTGTTTTTCCTGCAGTGAGAAAGACATACTGAGGTCGGCTTTCTTTGTAGAATTTAGCTACAGCCGCCTGATCCATTAGATCGAGCTCAGCATGTGTTCTGGTGATTAAATTATTATACCCTTGAGCTCTTAATTGACGCACTAAGGCTGAACCGACTAAACCTGTGTGCCCGGCAATATAGATCTTTTCTTCCTGTTTCACAGTTTTAATTTATTTTTCAAAGTACTCCACAACCGCCTTCATAAAAGCCGGATTATCGTTATAGTGCGGCGAGGTAATCATATTTCTATCGATCACTACAGGCTCCTTATGTTGATAGATCGCACCGGAATTTTTGATATCCGCCTCTATACTCCAATAGGCGGTCATCTTGCGGCCCTTTGTAACACCAGCCGAAATTAAAACCCAGGGGCCATGACAGATGGCAGCCACAAGTTTATTCTGCTCATCCATTTCACGGATAAACTGTAGCACCTCTGGAAGAAGTCTTACTCGATCAGGAGCTTCGAATCCACCAGGTACCAATACCAATTCATAGTCTTTAGACAATAATGCAGTAGTAGCAATAGTAGCTCGCGCTGGTACACCGTATTTACCGTAGACAGTCTGCCCATCTTTAGTAGCAATATCGGTTTTGAAACCAGCTTCAAGCAAACGGTAGTAAGGGTATATTACCTCTTCATCCTGAAATCCTGCGGCGGTGATTATTACGGCACGTTTCATATGTTTGTACCTTATATAGATTTGATACTTACTGGGACCGCGGGCTTCCAGCCCGCATACGAATTTGAATGTAATCCGTTGCGGGCTGGAAGCCCGCGGTCCCAGTATTGGTATTACATATCCTACTTCAATTCCGTCAGTTCCCGAAACTCCTGAATCGGCTGAAAAACACGCCCGATTTCAGCACTACTATAATCCATCTCATTATCAGCAAAGATTACCTGACTGCCTGTAAAATCAAAACCGAAAGGAACATGTATAAAGCGATGCAGAGCACGCTTTACTTCGGCCTGCTTCTGAGGTGGAACAAACAGAAGAAGAAATCCCCCGCCACCAGCTCCAGTCAACTTGCCGCCGATAGCACCTGCTTCGATAGCCTCAGCATGAATGTTATCAACATCTGGATTAGAAACAAGATTACTAAATCCCCGCTTTACATCCCAGGCTTCGCTAAGGAGCTCGCCTATCTGGACAATGTCCTGTTTGCTATTGAGTATCTGTACACACTCCTCGACGAGATCTTTCATGATTCTTAACTGACGTTTTTTGGCATTAAGATCATCAACAAATTTCTGAGTAACTTCTGAAGATGTGCGTTTAATACCGGTATAGAACAACATAAGGTGGTTTTGTAGCTCTCGTGAGCGCTCTACCGGAATCGTTACAGGATGAACTGAGATCTCACCGTTCGGATGGAAATCAATTCTATTTAGTCCTCCATAAGCAGCTGAAACTTGATCCTGTGAACCTACTGCTTCCTTGAGTACATTTTGCTCTAAGTGCAAACTCTCCATCGCCAGGTCATGCTTGTTAATCATTCTCCCTTTTAAAGCATAGAGAGCGGTCATTAGTCCTACTGTAAAGGATGAGCTTGATCCCATGCCGCTTCGCGCTGGAAGATCACCGATGTGGTGAATTTCTAGTCCGCGTGAAACTTCTACATGCTCAATCGTTGCGCGCACTGCAGGATGAGTAATGTCATTAAGGGTGTGGCAATTTTCAATTTTTGACCAAACAATTCTATATTTATAATCAAAGAATGGCGGCAGATAACGCACCGAAATATAACAATACTTATCGATTGTCGCGGCAATAACTGAACCGCCATGACGCCGGTACCATGCCGGAAAATCAGTGCCGCCACCAAAAAGAGAGATGCGGTACGGTGTACGAGATATGATCATATATTATTCTCCATGTCTCTCCCTCTCTGTCCTCCGTAAACTCTGTGGTTAAATTCTATTTCCCACTCTTCGCCTGCTCATAACTCTCAGGAATTCCGATATCGATAAACCCCTTAACAGAGCTATGATGTCCGTAAAATCCGTTACCTATCAAGGCAGGGAAAATCGTTCTTTCTAATGATATATTGTGCCCCTTGGGAACATCCTCAAAAACTGATCTAGATAAGAGATATATTCCAGCATTGATCCAGCCAGGCCCAGTTACAGCTCCTTTCTCTTCAAAATCTGTAATTTCATCAGACTCATTACTGTCGACCCTGCCATATCGTCGCGTATCCGGAACTTCGGCCAAGACAAGGCTCGCTGCTGCTGCTCTAGCCTGATGAGCTTTAAAAAACTCTCCTAAATCAGCGTCATAAAACGAATCTCCATTCAGAACTAAGAAAGGATCTGATTCGATCTGTGAAAGTGCAAATCGTAAAGCGCCGCCTGTACCAAGCAGAAGCTGCTCGATCGAATATTTTATCTCGATCTCGCCAAACTTATCTCCGAAATATTCCTGTACCTGTTCAGACATAAAGCCTACACAGAGTACTACTTTTCGAATACCAACTCTTTCCAGTTGTTTAAAAATACGTTCAACGAAAGGCTTTTCACCAACTTTAGCCATTACCTTTTGCGAATTCCCGATTACTGATCGCAATCTACTACCCAAGCCGCCGGCAAGAATAACAGCCGTTAGATCTGAAACAGCCATATCCTTTTGGATACTTCGAGTAGTAGCGATGATCATGCTCTCTTTTTCCATATCTTTAAACGTTCTTCATCGAAGACCTTCTAAGCATCTGGTACCCCTTTAAAAGCTCTCGAATACCATCATCGATGCTGCGTCTTGCTTCAAATCCGGCTTTACGCAATCTATCATTTGATACGACATAGTTTCTTTTATCTGGGTCGCTTCCCATCTCAGCGAAATGGATATAGAAGTTTGGAACCTGGGCCTTTACCCGCAGCGCCAACTCCTCCTTTGACATATTGGCAGCATCAAGTCCAAGATTATAAGGCCGGCCGGCCATTTTCTTACTGTTCTCTATGCAATAAATCATGCCATCAGCAACATCACGCACATGCACAAAGTTACGCTTGAAATCTTTCTCGAAAATTACAATCGCCTTTTCACTAAAAGCCATATATGTAAAATAGTTGACTAGTAGGTCTAGGCGCAGACGCGGTGACATTCCGAAGACTGTAGCAAGTCGAAGTGATACTGAATTTCCTCCGCTTAGTATCTCCTTCTCGCCGTCGACTTTAGTACTTCCATATAATGAGATTGGCTCTAGGGGAGTCTCCTCAGTGCAAAAGGTTTCCCCACTCTGCGTGCCGTAGCCGCTATTCGTCATTGGATAAACTACAAACTGCTGCGGGCTGCGTGTCTTATTGATCAACCTGATCGCTTCAAAGTTTACCGCCTTGGCCATCCAGGGATCACGATCGCAGGCCGGTGCGCCAACAATCGCTGCTAATGGAATAATTACATCAGCTTTACTTACCAAGCGTTTGAGTGTTGATTCATTTCTCACGTCATCAAAAACAAATTCATAGTTCGGATCAGCGCAGAGGTGAAAATGCGTCTGTTGTCCAAATAAAAGATTATCAAGAACTGTTACGTGATATCCTGCTTTAAGAAGGTGATCACAAAGAATTGATCCGAGATAACCAGCTCCACCAGTGACTAAAACCTTGGTTGACATAGGCAAAAACCCTTTTATTCAAATAAGATAGAGATACCAATAATATTTGATGCTTACGGAACGAAGCTGGATTTGAATAGTTGTGAGGGGGGATAGAGGGGGAGAAATTGTTGGGAAGTTCAAAGGGTTAGCACATACGGTACCGGCCCAGACATGGTTAACAGATAGTGCCAAGACATGGTGTACAGTCAG
>CAZKXU010000014.1:0-47984 GCA_964556665.1 uncultured Bdellovibrionales bacterium
ATCCGTATCTCCCAGCTAGATTTTTGGCTTCATTATTCAAGATCAACTCATAACAGTTCTGTCTACTTATACTTTCTACAATTTTGGTGTATTTGCGCATGGGAAGGATAATAACTGTAAAATCAGTTGCGACTGCTGCTGCATCTGGCAGGCTTCCTGCGGTTCCGGGAGGGGGAGGGTGGTCAGAGCAGGAAAAGGAAGCTCTTTATAGAGTCATCGATAAAACAGATCAGAGATTGACCCGCAGTGTAGAAGCAATAGATAAGGCAGTGGATGTATTAAGTAGAATTTTTACTGAATCTACTGCTGATTCGTTAAATCCTGATCTCTTATTTAGTGGAGCGATTGAACTGCTATTACATGCAGACGCTATCAAAGGGAGAAGGTGGGATATGCTGCCATCTGATACAAAACTAGAACTTGCAAATAGAATTATTCAAGCTAAAAAGCTATTAACTGCAACTTCTGATCCTAAATATAAGAAACGACTTGCAGTTGCTGAGGAGGTGATCTTAGACGACTTAGCAGGTGACATGAACCGGTTAGCTCTTAGTAAATTTAGCATAGTTAGAACATTTCTTGATAATGTTTTAAAGGCAGCTCAAGATATCTCTGCGGCAGTTAGTAGGAGCGTAAAAATATCTAGCCGAAATCCTATTCAAGAAAGCTTCATGATAATTCAACAATTTCACGCTGAGGCAGTTGGCTATATTACAGAAGGAGAGAAGAAGATCGGTGTATCTCCAGAAGATCAGGGGATAGCCGATGACTTAAAGAGGAGATTTGCTACTGCAGTAATTGCTCTACCAATTATAGCGGCCGAGTTAAGTAAAAGTGCTCGCGAAGTGCGAGATCTTTTGAACTCTGATGACAATAGAGCGAGGTGTATAGAAGCAGGACTTAAGCGGGAGGTAGGCTCTCTAATGGGTGGGCGTGGAGCGAAAATGAAGAGAGCCACTCAGATGACTGCTCAGGCAGCGGGAGCTCTAAATCAACTTTTTAAAGGTACTACTGGTGAAGTAGCGGCAGAGCCTCCACGTCAGATGACTGACGACAGAGAGGGAAGAAGCGCTCTTTTAGCTGAATTGGGTGTGCCTCAGGCTAAAATTGATAGTTTGGTTTCCGTAACTACAGATGATGGGCTCTTAGCAGTTTTAGAACTTAAGGATCAAGTTGGGGCACCGGAAAGGCTTCTCAAGTTTATCCTGGCAGAGAATCCAGATCTCGTAACTGACTTAGGAGCATTAGAGAGAGAGCTTAGGGTGGGAGTTGCGTTAGTAAATGAGGCAGCGAAGCTGTGTGTTTTACCTCAAGAATGGGAAGAATCGTACAGTGGGTTTATACGACAGGTGGGAGATGCGCGGCAGGCGAGACTTATGATTCCAGAGACGCTTCTTAGTGATCTTGTTAAGTTCCTAGCTCCTAGTGCTATGGCGCTTCGATTAAACTCGCAGCTAAGTTGCGAGATTCTACTTTATGGATTTATAAAGCACGGGGTTCTCCATTCTGCTAATACACCTCTTAGTGTAGCAGAGATAGGTGCTAATGTTGAGGCGCGGCATGGAAACGCAGATGATTTGGATACTCTTAAACGTGAGTTAGCAGCATTGGCAAAACATGGTGTCCTACAAAGTGATGGTGAATCTTATGGACTGGCAGCCAATTGCGGTAATCCTACACTTGCCGCTATTCTGACTAAGGTGATTGATTTCTATAGAGGAAATAACGTACTGATTAGATAGAATGCTTGAAGATTCCTGTCCGGTTTGGTAGAAGTCAGTTGTTTTCATCAGTTAGCCGCATGCATAAATCAGGAAAAATTACAGTCGGAGTTCTATTTGGCGGCAGATCGGCCGAGCACGAGATCTCATTATTATCAGCCAAGAGCGTCATTGAGGCATTAGATAAAAATAGATACGAGATCGTAGCAATCGGTATAGAGAAAGATGGACAGTGGTACATCACGGAGGTTGCAAATATAGTTCTGCATGCAGAGAATCCAAGACTCTTACGACTTAACAAATCAGATGATCCGGTGATCTTTAAAACTACCAAGTCAGGGTGTGCGGTGGTTGGATTAAAGAGCGGGTCAGAGCTTGCGCATCTGGATATTATTTTCCCGGTCTTACACGGTACGTGCGGAGAGGATGGAGCTGTACAGGGCCTCTTTAAGCTCATCGATCTCCCATTTGTTGGAGCGGGTATACTTGGTTCGGCGGTCGGCATGGATAAGGATGTAACTAAAAGACTGCTGCGAGATGCCGGGATTAAGGTTGCAAATTTTGTGGTCTTTCAGCTTCATCAACGTGAGCAGATCGTATATGATAATATTCTCTCTGAACTTGGCTCTCCTGTCTTTATTAAGCCAGCAAACTTAGGGTCTTCGGTTGGTGTTTCGAAGGCAAAATCAAAAGATGAGTTTGAAGCTGCAGTTAAAGAAGCTTTTGAATACGATACGAAGATATTAATTGAATCATTTGTGCGTGGGCGGGAGGTCGAGTGTGCGGTATTAGGTAACGAAAATCCGATCGCATCTCTGCCTGGCGAAGTAGTGCCAAACCATGAGTTCTATTCCTATAGCGCCAAGTATGTCGATGCACAGGGTGCTCGTTATTATATTCCAGCTGATCTGCCGCCTGAGATTATTAAGAAGATCCAGGAAACCTCAATACGTGCCTATAAGGCGCTCTCTTGTGAGGGTATGGGGCGATTTGATTCCTTCTTAACAGAGTCAGGGGATGTGTTAGTGAATGAAATTAATACAATCCCAGGGTTTACAAAGATTAGTATGTATCCAAAGCTCTGGGAGGTAAGTGGTATTACAAGAGAGGATCTTATTAACCGCTTGATAGATCTTGGTTTTGAAAGGTATAGAAGGGAGCGGAATCTTAAGCGCTCATATACAACGAAGTCGTCGATATAGAACGAATAATGTAGTTCCCCGACAGAATCTACATAATATTCTCCTCATTCAGCATCGCTACTGTTTTGTATGAAGAGTTTTGGAGTTTGTTCGCGCAGGCGGCACACAGAGAAGTTCTCATTTTGCCTAGGCCATCCGTTCCAAGGTCAGCGACTATAAGTTCAAGCGCTTTCGTAAACGATTCTGCAAGGACTAGCACGGAATCGATCTGAGCATTATTCTCCCCAAGTGTATTTAATATGAATGAGGTAACACGCTCTACCCGTTTTGCGATCGGCTCAAATTTTGTTACGCCATGCATTTCAAGTGCCTGTGGATCGCGCTGCATCTCACGTGCTATCTGATTATCTAATGCTTGCATTGCTGTCAGGAGACCGTCCTCAAGTTTATCGCCATTCTTAGTCATTACTCTCTCCATTAAACTTACGTTTTAAAAACTCAGTTTAGCATAAACAGCTTTATCTGTATTGCATCTCACAGTAACGTATATTACAAAATGAGAGTCACTCTTAAAGCGGAAAAATGGGCTATTTTGAGATTTTTATCCCCTAATTTTCTTACAGGAAGTATACGCGGTGAGTCAGCAGGAAAAAAGTGAGAAACTTGTACAGCTTCTAAAGCAAAAGCTTGGAAACCAGATTGCTCAGATGACAGTGGATCGCGGAGATGCTGTAGTGTGGGTGCGTCGTGATGCAATGCTCGATTTTTTCAAGATCTTAAAGCTTGATAGTGAGCTTGATTTTAATATGCTGGTCAGTGAAACATGCGTCGATTGGCTAGATAGCAAAGTCGATCGGTTTGAATTAGTTTATCATCTTCTTAGTCTTAAAAACCTATACCGCCTGCGTGTTAAGATACCGCTCCCAGAAAGTCAGCCAGAGATAGAGTCCTTAACCTCGTTGTATCAGAGCGCGAATTTTATGGAGCGCGAAATCTGGGATATGTTTGGTGTTAGGTTTAAAGGTCACCCCGATCTTAGGAGAATACTGATGTGGGAGGGGTATGAAGGCCATCCGTTGCGCAAAGATTATCCTGTGCAGTCAAAGCAGCCGCGTGTGCCGCTGAGGTCTCCTGAAGTAGAAAATACTGCAACAAAGATGGTGCGTCCGCCGTTAGTGCAGATCAACAAGAAAAGAGGGGAGAGTTCGACGGTATGACATCATCAGAGCTACTAAATGTTGATTATGGCGTAGGTGGGGTAACTACCCATTTCCGTTCCCGTGCATTGCATGACGATCTGCATACCGAGACAATGATTATTAATCTTGGACCTGCTCATCCAGCTACGCACGGGACAGTGCGTATTGTAGCGGAGCTGTCTGGCGAGAAGATCATAGATGCAGACGTAGAGCTTGGGTATCTACACCGCGGCTTTGAAAAAATGAGCGAAACGGTGAGTTATAACCAGGTAATGCCTTATACAGACCGGCTCAACTATGTTTCTCCGCTAATTAATAATGAGGGCTGGTGTTTAACGATTGAAAAATTGATCGGTATAGAAGCTCCTAAGCGTGCTCAGTATGTTCGTACAATTATGAGTGAGATCTCGCGGATCTCAGATCATCTCACCTGTCTCGGGGCTTCTGCTATGGAGCTTGGAGCGTTCACGGTCATGCTTTACATGATTCAAGCGCGTGAATACATGTGGGAGTTAATAGAGGAGGTCACAGGAGCACGACTCACAATATCATACGGACGCGTCGGCGGTATAAAAGATGACCTGCCGCAAGGGTTTGCCGAGCGTGTAAAGAAAGCTTTTGAGGGTGTGCGTGGCCATACCGCAAGTGCAGATAGGCTACTTACTAAAAATCGTATTTTTATTGATAGGATGTGTGATGTTGCTGTTGTCTCTGCTGAGGATGCAATTAGTTACGGACTAACCGGCCCAATTCTTAGAGCCTCCGGTGTTAACTATGATGTAAGAAAGGCCTTCCCGTATTCAGCCTATGCAGACTTTGAGTTTGATGTGCCGCTAGGGAGCAAAGGGGATAATTACGATCGGTTTCTAGTCCGTTTCGAAGAGATAAAGCAGTCCATGCGCATCGTAGAGCAGGCCTTGGATAATCTTCCAGAGGGGCCAATTGCAGTAGAAGATCCTCATATTACCTTAGAGCCTAAAGATCGGGTCTATAGCTCGATTGACGGCATGATTAACCATTTTGAAATGGTTATTTTCGGTGTAAAGCCTCCGTGTGGAGATGTCTACATACCGGTCGAGGGAGGGAATGGTGAGCTTGGATTTTATACCGTATCTGACGGCACAGGTAAGCCTTATCGTGTGCATGTACGCGGACCAAGCTTTAATAATATGGGCGTAATGAAGAAGATGTTAATAGGACATACGATCGCAGATGTCGTCCCGATTTTTGGCATGATAAATATGATCGGCGGAGAGACCGATCGGTAACGGATTCGTTTTTATGGCAAATAAACTTTCTGAAAAGGCTGAACAGCGTGTCGAGGAGCTTAAGAAGCTCTACCCTGATGCGAAATCAGCAGTAATGCCTGCCTTATATATTGCGCAGGAGGAGTTAGGGAGTATCACAGGTGAGGCTATAGAATGGGTCTCTGAGCGGGTTGGGATACCGCCTGTGCACGTTATGGAGGTGGCAACCTTTTATACGATGTACTATCGCAAGCCTGTGGGAAAATATCATTTTCAGGTTTGTCGTACTTTGTCCTGCGCTCTATGTGGGGCTAAAAAAATTACCGAACAGTTAAAGAGCCGTTTTGGTATTAACCCTGGAGAGGTAAGCTCTGATGGTATGTGGAGCTATGAGGAGGTCGAGTGTCTAGGTTCCTGTGGAACCGCACCGATGTGTGAAATTAACGATCATTATTTTGAGAATCTAACACCTGAAAAGGTAGATAAGATTATTGATAGGTTGAAGACTGAGAAGCCTGATCTAAGGTATTCTGAGAAAGAGCAGAGGCTTGGGGATGGATTGAAGGGCCATCCTAAGTCGGAGGTGGTATAGTTGTTTTAAGATTACTGGGACCGCGGGACGCGCCTAGGCAGTGCTAGCGAACTGCTACTAGGCAGCGTAAGATAAATGCTTGCGAAGCAAGCATCAACAGGTCCACGCGAAGCGTGGTCCAGCCCGCATTGAACTATAGCGCACACTGTTTGCGGGCTGGAAGCCCGCGGTCCCAGTGAATATAATTTTTATGAAACATCATAAGCAGATCTTACTAAAAAATATAAATGAGCCAGATCAGTACACTCTGGCAGGGTACGAGAAGCGCGGTGGATATCAGTCTGTACGGAAAGCGTTAGGCATGGATCCGGTAAAGCTGATCGATGAGGTTAAGGCGTCAGGATTACGTGGTCGAGGTGGCGCAGGTTTTCCCACCGGAATGAAGTGGAGCTTTGTACCGCGAAATTCAGGAAAGCCTGTGTATCTTCTTCATAATGCAGATGAAAGTGAACCTGGCACTTTCAAGGATCGGGTTCTGATTGAACGTGATCCGCATATGGTGATTGAAGGTATGATCATAGCTTCATGGGCGCTGCAGAGTAATTGGTCATGTACCTACATCCGCGGCGAGTATGGATTCCCGTATGCAAGGATGCAGGCCGCTATCAAAGAAGCCTACGCGAAGGGCTACCTAGGGGATAACATTTTTGGCACTGGATTTAAGCACCATATGATCGCTCATCGCGGTGCTGGTGCATATATCTGCGGTGAAGAGACAGCATTAATTGAATCGCTTGAAGGTAAAAAAGGTCAGCCGCGTATTAAGCCTCCTTTCCCGGCAGTAAGCGGTGTGTATAGCTGCCCGACGGTTGTCAACAATACAGAAACTTTGGCGGCTTTACCTTGGATCGTTGGCAATGGAGCCAAAGCTTACGCAAGTATTGGGACAGAAAAGAGTCCAGGTACAAAACTTTTTAGCGCCTCAGGACATATTAATAAGCCTGGAGTATATGAAGTCGAAATGGGGTATCCGATCTTGGAATTTATAGAGAATGAGTGCGGCGGCATTAGAGGCGGCAGGAAACTTAAAGCGCTTATCCCTGGCGGCTCTTCTGTCCCGGTTCTAAGAGCAGATGAGCTTAAAGGTGTAAACCTTGACTATGAATCAATAAAGAATGCCGGCAGCATGCTTGGTTCTGGTGGTTTTATCGTTATGGATGATACCACTGACATGGTTGAAGCTGCACTAAACTTGGCGCACTTCTATACGCATGAATCATGCGGACAGTGTACGCCATGTCGTGAAGGAGGTCATTGGGTAGAGAAGATCTTTAAGCGCATTTCGCGTGGACATGCTTTATCGACTGATATGGATCTTGTGGATAAGATTTGTAACCAGATCGCAGGGCATACTATCTGTCCATTCGGAGATGCCTTAGTTACACCTGCGCAAAGCTTTATGAGAAAATTTCCTGAGGAGTTTAAAGGACGCGTATCTGAAGCGCTTGAAGGAGTGGTACAGCACCGTGAAAGTTTAAATTTTGAATATGAGGGGGCGCACTAAAATGGCCGATGCTCCGCAGCTTGTAAAGATTAAGATTGATGGTCAGGAGCTTTCCGTTCCTAAAGGGATGAATATCATTGAAGCCGCCAAGACAATCGGTATTGATATACCGCATTACTGCTATCATCAGAATCTCTCGATCGCAGGCAATTGCAGAATGTGTCAGATTGAGATTAAGGGACAGCCGAAGCTAAACATAGCCTGTAACTCCGGTGCACAGGAAGGGATGGAGGTGTTGACGCAGAACAGCAGTCAGGCTGTTAAGGATGCGCAGGCAGCTACGCTTGAATTTATTCTAATTAACCACCCGCTTGATTGTACCGTCTGTGATCAGGCTGGTCATTGTAAGCTGCAGGACTATCATTATGAGTATAATGCCCGCCCGAGCAGGTTTGTAGAAGAGAAGGTACATAAAGTTAAAGCAGAGGTTCTTGGACCAAACGTGATCTTAGATGGCGAGCGCTGCATCATGTGCACCCGTTGTATCCGTTTCTGTGATGAGGTGACCAAAACATCTGAGCTTGGTCTATTAAACCGAGGAGATCGTAGTGTAATTGCAGTTAACGAAGGAAAGGTGCTGGATAATGCACTTTCTGGGACGGTGGTGGACCTCTGTCCGGTAGGTGCTCTGACGCATAGAAAATGGAGATTTAATACTAGAATCTGGTACACCAGCCAGACTGAAACCATCTGCCATGGTTGTTCAAGTGGCTGTAATGTAAAAGTTGCTGTGCGTGATGGCGAGATAGTACATGTCAAGGCGCGCAATAATCAGAGTGTGAATAAAGAATGGCTCTGCGATGAGGGGCGGTATGGGTTTGCACGGTTTCTGCCTGAAAGTAGAGTAAAAGCTGCACAGCTTAACGGGCGGGCAGTGGCAGTTGATGATGCATTAAAATCAGCTGCAAAATTAAAAGGTGCTGAGGTAGCGATTTTCATTTCGCCGGATCTGCTGCTTGAGGAGTACTTCTTAATAAAATTGCTAATACAGAAGCACTTAAAACCCGCAGTCGTTGCAGTTGCACACCGTGAGCGTAAACTAAGTGCAGTTGAATCAATCATAATGAGTCCAGATTATAGCGCCAACTTAGCCGGAGCGCGCTGGCTCGGAGTGGTGAGCGGTAATATTCAAAGCACCTATGAATCAGCTCTTAAGTCTTTAAGCGCAGGGCAGTACAAACACGTAATCTTCTTTGGGGATCGATCAGTCTGGCAGCAGGATATAAATGACGGACTGTTAAGCGGCTTAAGCAAAGCCGAAGCCAGTATCGGATTTTTTGCAAACCAGAACTCAGAAATTACTACGGCAATGAAGGTTCTTTTACCGGCGCGCAGTATTCTTGAAAAGAGCGGCTTAATGATTAATTCGAAAAATCGGCTGCAATTCAGTGCTGCTGTTACCGATGCGCCAGATGGGACAGAGGCGGATTGGCTTTTAATAAATAAGTTAGGGGAGGTGTTTGGCGCAGAGCTCACAACTGCAAAGAGTGAGCGTGACCTGACGCTGCAATTTTTAAGTCAGGAGGCACGCTTGGCGGATATAAGTACTGCGCGCATTAAATCCGGCGGTGTGAGTCTTGATGGCGGTGTGCAGAATATGAAGCAGGGTGAGGTAGAGGCGCGGGTGTAGCCGCGAACGGTTTTGTGGGACCGCGGAGCTCCAGCTCCGCCAAACGTTAGCGGAGCTGGAGCTCCGCGGTCCCAGAGAGAGTGTTAATTTTTGTATTATTATAATGGAAATATTAATTCTTCTTATAAAAGTCTTCATTGTTTTTAATATAATAATGGGACTTTCAACGATCTGTACCTGGATTGAGCGCAAGGGTTCTGCCTTAATTCAGGATCGTATCGGTGCAAATAGAGCGGGTGCCTTCGTGCAGACCGATATCCTTATACTTAAGCCTGTTTTTTGGTTAGTACGTTGGGCCGGTATTTTGGGTCTTATCAATACCTTACTTTGTGACGCAGTTAAGGCGATAACAAAAGAAGATTTTCTGCCAGAGGGGACAAGCCAATTTATTCATTGCTTAGCCCCATTTATGGCGGCGTTTCCTGTTTTTCTTGCGTTCGCTTTAATTCCAATCTCCCCTGACTTCGAATTGTTCGGATATCATATCCGCACTCAGGTATCTTCGATCGACGGCGGGATTTTATTTATTTTTGCTATGGGTTCCTTGGCTGTATACGGTACGGCATTCGCTGGTTTTACAGGCAATAACAAATTTTCATTGTTAGGAGGTTTGCGTACCTCGGCGCAGATGATCTCATATGAACTTGCCATGGGAGTTGCGTTTGTAAGTGTGATAGTTGTTTACGAAACAGTTGACCTGTATTCAATCGTAATGCAGCAGAATGGGTTGTGGGGTATATTTTTACAGCCTGTATCATTTATCCTACTTTTTACTGCTGGTATGGCTGAGTCTAAACGCGCGCCGTTTGATCTTCCGGAGAGTGAATCTGAGCTTGTAGCCGGTTATTTTACCGAGTATTCCGGAATGAAGTTTCTTCTATTTTGGATGGCAGAGTTTGCTGAGATAGCACTACTTAGTATGGTGATGACACTATTGTTTTTCGGCGGCTGGGATCTTCCGTTTTATGAGCCGCCGCAGGGGCTTTGGTGGTCGGCGTTAATAGGACACCTTGTCTTTATGGGCAAGGTAATGATCCTATCAATTTTACAGATTGTTATTCGTTGGACCTTGCCCAGATTCAGATATGATCAGTTAATGAACCTAGGCTGGAAGATAATGCTGCCGGTTAGTTTAGTGAATCTTTTAGTGACGGCAGTGTTTAAGTTGTTGATGTAGAGATATTATATTTTTATGTTTTGTTTGTTCGTGTGCGACCTGCCGGTCGCACCTAGGGCAGACTACCCTCTGCCCCTACGGGAGGTGAGCGAAACATCTCGTCAATTTGTAGGGGCGGATAGTAATCCGCCCAAGTGACCGAGCGGCAGCTCGGTCAACAGAGAGTTACTATGAACCTTTTTTTTCTTGTATTAGCGACTTTGATGGTGATCTCAGCCCTTGGGATTGTTGTCTTCAAAAATCCAGTATATTCCGCACTGTGTCTGGTTGCCAATCTCTTAGGGGTTGCTGCTCTATACGGCATGTTACAAGCACATTTTTTAGCTATGGTGCAGATAATTGTTTATGCCGGAGCTATTATGGTTCTAGTAGTTTTCGTGCTGATGCTTCTTAATTTACAGGTTGAAGCGCAGAAGCCGCTCGGCAAACTTATGAGTATCATGGCATTGGCCGCGGGCGGCTTTTTTGTTTGGATAGTTGTGCCTGTAATTAACGAGGTATTTCAGGCCTTCCCAGAAAATCCAACAGTAGTCGAAGGAACAGTAAGGAATATCGGTGCTGTACTCTACACTAAATGGGTTTTCCCGTTTGAAGCAGCATCTATATTAATTTTAGGGGCGATAGTTGGCGCAGTAATGTTGGCAAAGCGAGCAAAAAAATAATTTATGGTACCACTGAGTTATTATTTAACACTTTCGGCTTTAATGTTTACTATCGGCGTAGCTGGAGTGATTGTTAGACGGAACTCCATCGTTGTCTTTATGTGCATAGAGCTGATGCTTAATTCCGTCAATCTTACCTTTGTAGCTCTATCCAGATCGGTTGGAAACCTTGATGGCCAGATAGCAGTTTTTTTTGTAATGGTAGTTGCTGCAGCCGAAGCCGCGGTGGGGCTTGCGATTATTATTTCACTATTTAGAAGTATCAAATCGATTGAAACTTCAGATGCAAATGAGTTGAGGCTTTAGTATGACAGCGATCTCTGAAAATTTAGGATTTTTACCTTTAAGTCCTTTGCTTGGCTGTATGCTTGCTTATGCACTTGGTCGTCGTGGCGGCAATGTAGCTGGCTGGATCGCTACAATAGCGTCAACAGTGGCATTTGCCTGGGTGGTAAAACTGTTTCTTGCTCTTCCGCATGGAACGTATTTTGAAGACCAACTCTTTACCTGGTTTGCTTCCGGTCCGCTTAAGGTCGATTTTACACTGCGCTTTGATGCTTTGACTGCTGTGATGTGTCTTGTAGTTACTGGAGTAGGCAGTCTAATACATCTCTACTCGATCGGCTACATGGCTGAGGATGAAGGGCGAGCAAGGTTTTTCTCCTATCTCAACCTTTTCATGTTCTCAATGTTGTTGTTGGTATTGGGAGGGAACCTGCTTGTGCTTTTCGTAGGCTGGGAGGGAGTGGGTCTTTGCTCTTATCTACTGATCGGTTTCTGGTATAAGAATTTGAATTATGCAGCTGCAGGCAGAAAGGCTTTTGTAGTGAATCGTATAGGCGATTTAGGTTTTCTGATCGCTATTTTTCTTCTGTTCTGGAATTATGGCACGGTAGATTTTGTCCAGCTTTCAAATGTAATCGGGCTCGACCGGATTACTCTTATTCCTGTTACCGTGATAGCGATCTGCTTATTCGTAGGAGCCTGTGGTAAGTCGGCGCAGATTCCACTCTTTGTCTGGCTTCCAGATGCCATGGCCGGCCCAACTCCGGTATCGGCGCTAATCCATGCGGCTACGATGGTAACGGCCGGCATTTATATGATGGCTCGTCTTCATTATCTTTTTGATCTGGCGCCGTTTGCACAGATGGTAGTTGCCTTAATTGCTGTGCTGACAGCGTTTGTTGCTGGAACAACTGCCTTAGCACAAAACGATATTAAAAAAGTATTGGCATACTCGACGGTCAGTCAGCTTGGATTTATGTTTATGGCCGCTGCCTGCGGAGCTTATTGGGTGGCGATTTTTCACCTCGTAACACATGCCTTCTTTAAGGCCTGCCTATTCTTAGGTGCAGGCTCAGTAATACATGGCTGTCATCATGAACAGGATATGCGCCATATGGGTGGTTTAAGAAGTAAGATGCCGATTACCTTTTATACCTATCTGTTTTCTACTTTCGCTATTGCTGGTATTTATCCTTTCGCAGGGTATCAATCTAAGCATGCAATCCTTGCAGCTTTGGGTGAGAATACGAATGGTTTCCTTGCAACTTCGACTACTTTTCTGGTGATGGTTGCGTCGATGACTGCTTTCATTACTGCGTTCTACATGAGTCGCTCGGTGACTATGACATTTTTTGGTGAATATAGAGGGCATGCTCATCCGCATGAATCTCCTTGGTTAATGACGATACCGTTAATTATTTTGGCGATTCTTGCAACTGTCGGTGGGGTTCTACTGGCGCATCCGCTACAGCATTATCTTGCGGCTGTTCTTCCTGTGCAGGAAGCTCATCATGCTGAGACTGTCTTTGAGTCGATCCTGCATAGTTGGGTAGGTATTTCTGGAATGGTTTTGGCGTTCGTCCTTTATACGACCTTAAAAGAGGTGCCAGCGGAGATCTATAAGACCTTAGGTCCGCTTAGCAGATTGTTAACTAGAAAGTATTACTTCGATGAGATATATGCAGCGCTGATCGTAACTCCGTTGCAGAAATTCTCTGATCAGTTATGGAAGAGAGCAGATCAGGTATTGATAGATGGTGCAGTTAATGGATCTGCTGAGCTGGTTGATATCAGCGGAGAAATAACTCGTACTATGCAGACTGGGCAGACTAGGCACTACGCCCTATTTATGTTTCTTGGCACAATTGTAGTTGTATTATTTTATCTTGTAATGTGAAGTATGTTAGAGCTTTTCGACTCTCTACCTCTTTTGACAATACTAATCTTTACACCGTTGGTGGGTGCGGCGTTGCTCTATCTTCTGCCGTCTCTGTTATCTTCATTCGCTTCAGATAAAAGTGCTAGGGCAGTTTCTTTTCTTGTCTCAATTATAGCACTCATAGTCTCAGTATTTTTACTATACCAGTTTGATGCTGCCTATGGTGGGTACCAATTTACAGAATCTGCAGATTGGATTCCAGCTCTTGGAGTCTCATACACGCTTGGTATAGACGGCATTAGCTTATTTCTCGTAATTTTGACGACTTTTTTAACTCCTATAGTAGTAATGGCTTCAGGGTCAGTGCATGATCACGTGCGCGGTTATCTCGCCCACATGCTCATTCTTGAAACAGCTATGCTTGGCACATTGGTAGCGTTGGATACCTTCCTCTTCTATCTATTTTGGGAAGCGATGTTATTCCCTATGTACTTCATAATTGGGATCTGGGGAGGAGAGCGTCGGATATATGCTACACTTAAGTTTGTACTGTATACCGTACTTGGCAGTGTGCTTATGTTGGTTGCCTTGTTATACGTTGTGTGGCGCTGTTATGAACAGACAGGGGAGGTGAGCTTCTTATTAGAGGAACTACTAGCTTCCTCGAATCTAAGCTTAAATGAAGAGATCTGGCTATTTGCCGCCTTTGGGCTTGCCTTTGCAATCAAAGTTCCGCTCTTTCCATTCCATACCTGGCTTCCAGATGCACATGTAGAGGCGCCCACTGGTGGATCGGTTATTCTTGCCGGTGTGCTTTTGAAGATGGGACTGTACGGATTTCTCCGTTTTGCCTATCCGTTATTCCCGCGAGGAGCAGAGGTTTTTGCTCCGTATCTGGCAGGCTTGGCAGTCATAGGGATTATTTATGGTGCATTAGTCGCCTGGGCGCAGACCGACATGAAAAAGCTTGTGGCTTACTCATCGGTCTCTCATCTTGGCTATTGTGTGCTGGGCTTAGTCGCGTTTAATACTATCTCAACGACCGGTTCGATTATGCAGATGATAAACCATGGCATATCAACAGGCGCACTCTTCCTTCTGGTTGGAGTTTTGTACGACCGGCGTCATACTAAGGCTATTATAGAGTATGGCGGTTTGGCTGCTAAAGTTCCTGTATTTGCATTTCTATTTTTAGTCTTTACTTTAAGCTCAATAGCTCTACCATTAACAAACGGTTTTGTAGGGGAATTCTTGATCCTAGTCGGTAGCTTTAGCCGTTATCCATGGTTGACATGTGTGGCTGGACTGGGTGTGATTCTTGGAGCGATCTACATGCTCACCCTATATATGCGTACTATTTTCGGAGAATTAGATCAGGATAAGAACGGAGAGCTTACAGATGTAACCAGAACAGAGCTTGCTTGCTTTGTGCCACTTCTAATCTTAGTGTTTTATCTAGGCATATTCCCGAATTCAATGCTTAGAACGATAGAACCCTCCGTAAATAACTACATCTCTGTAGTGACTAAGCGTAAACATGATCTGCACGACTTTGAGTATGCAGCAGCAACGAGTCTGTCAGAGTCGGCTACAGTTGTGGTTGCTAATCAGGATTTAAATGATAGGAAAGACAATGTCGAGTTTTAATACAAATGACATAATGCTTATTTTGCCAATACTAAGCTTAAGCATCGGCGCTATGCTACTTCTGCTTTTAGAGGTATTCATAAAAAAAACTTGGTCTAGCGGTTTGGTTACGGTTGCTATTCTTGCTCTTACAGTAATCAGTATTCAGTTCGCTGCGCCTTATTATCGGCCGGAAGGAACAGCTTTTTTTGGAACTATGTATGGGGATGGCTTTACACTGTTTTTTGCTATTCTTCTTGTC
Source organism: uncultured Bdellovibrionales bacterium (assembly GCA_964556665.1). GTDB lineage: Bacteria > Bdellovibrionota_C > UBA2361 > UBA2361 > CAZKXU01 > CAZKXU01. The sequence goes on from CAZKXU010000014.1 coordinate 14,927, forward strand.
TCCACTACGCTTTTCTCAGTTTTCATCGGAATGGGAAGCTTGGCTAAGCTTGGAGTCGAGACTCAAAGTGAATATTACGCACTGATGTTAATGTGTACAGCAGGAGCACTGATCTTTGCCTCAGCTGCTGAACTAATTACATTATTTCTTGGTCTAGAAATAATGTCACTATGTCTTTATCCGCTCTGTGGGGTGGCATTAAAGTATAGGAGTTCCTCTGAATCAGCGCTTAAATACTTTCTACTCGGATCATTTAGCTCTGCCTTTATGTTGTATGGGATTGCGCTTATTTACGGACTTACAGGCACAACAGTTATTAATGAGATAGCACCGATTGTGACAGAGGGAAGTAGTCAGGTTTTGTATCTTGGAGTTGGATTAATCTTAGTAGGTTTAGTCTTCAAGATCGGAGCTGTGCCATTCCATTTCTGGACACCGGATGTTTATCAAGGGGCACCAACAAGTGTAACAGCCTACATGGCCTGTGTAATTAAAGCCGCAGCGGTTGCGGCAGCGCTGAGGGTAATGTGGGGAGCTTTCGGGGATCTTCTCATCTTCTGGTCGGGTGCTGTGTGGTTGATTGCAATTCTTACAATGTCTGTTGGCAATCTGGTGGCGCTGCGTCAGCGTAGCATGAAAAGGATGTTGGCCTATTCGAGTATTGCGCATGCTGGTTATATGCTAATCGCATTCCTCTCGCCCGGGGAGTTTGGTGGGGGGCCAGCAATTCTATATTATATCGTGTCGTACTGTTTTATGAGTATCGGTGCTTTTGGAATTGTAATGTTGGTGACTGAAGACCATAGTGACTCGCCACATCCTGATGATATCTCTCGCTTTAATGGCCTTGGTTTCAGCAATCCAACACTTGGTATTTTGATGACTATCTTTCTACTTTCCTTAGCCGGCTTGCCACCGGGGTTTGCCGGACTGCTAGGTAAATTCTATATTTTTAACGCAGCGGTTAAAGCTGACAACTGGGATCTTGTAATCATAGCGGTTATTAATTCCGCTATCTCCTGTTATTACTATCTGCGTGTAGTAGTAGCGATGTACTTTCTTGAGCCACGTGAGGACCAGTTTCTTGCAGAGCTTAGCGGGCCGGTAGGAGGGACTTTAGGCTTCTGTGCATTAAGCTTAATAATTTTAGGACTATTTCCATCATTTCTCCATGACGCTGCAAACGGTATGATGTTTCTATTCTAGTGCTCCTCCAAATAAGTTTTTTCACGTCTAGCATCACATCGTTGCCCCATCTTGTCACGCTTCTCAGTCGGAAAATCCTCGCAATACTCCAGTATTGCTGCGGATTTCCTCCTTCCGAGGCGTGCCAATCTGGGGCAACGCTGCGCGCCATACGTGAAAAAACTTATTTGGCGAAGCACTAGTATACTGCAACATTAGATTTTTTCTGGGAACGCGGAGCTCCAGCTCCGCTTTGTACGAGTTGCCATGCCATATTCGGCGGAGCTGGAGCTCCGCGTTCCCAGGATCTATTTATGTTACAGTGCACTACCGAGGTTCTCGCGGCAAGGCAGCAACTAAAGTTCCCCAGAGCAGCAGTAATCCGTACGTTGGGAGTTTTGCAACTAAGAACAGCGTCCAAGGCATCTGGTTAGGGCTTGCTAATGTCATCAGATGTCGGGTCAGATATACATCCGGTATTGATATCAAGGTGAACGAAATGGCTATTAACACAATTTTGGAAAGGGTGAACTGTTTACTAATAGCCATCTTCAGGAACAACGTGTATGGGAGCATTAATACTACAAAGATATGCATCCAACTGATAGGAGAGAGCAGGATCATGCTGACAAGATAAAGTGAGAAAAGGAGCTCTTTTTTTGATTCATCAGAGCGTGCTGATTTTAGGCAGACTACTCCTATTACTATACCGCTAAAGATTAATGTAAAGAAGGAGCCAGCTAATGGAATCTCTAGAAGTGGAGACGTCCACGGGCCTTTGATGAAAAGAGGGTAGAATAGGCCGGTTAGCGATGCGTTTAGCGGGAAATACCCCCAGTCTTTTACATCATGTGAGATCACATCCGTTACGTAATAGATACAGTCCGCAGGTCCAACAATAATTAGTGAGATTAAAAATCCAAAGGCAGTGGTTGATAATGCATAGATTAGCACCTTATGCTCTTTCTTAAAGAGCAGATATAGAAAGATAAATGCGGGAAAAAGTTTTATTAAAACTGAAGTGCCTAGCAGGATTCCGGCTTTACGTTTAGAACCTTTAACTAATGCAAGCCAGGAAAGGAGAATAAGTGAAGCTATAATTACCGAGGTGTTACCAGTACCGACTGCAAACAGGATCGGGTACCATAATGGAGCGATGATAAGTAGTGTTCTTGAAATCCTAGTCGGAATGTTTGAATAGTTTAAAAATAATTCTAAGCAGTATAGATAGAGTGTGAGCGAAATTACCGCCATGGCGACAAAAGCTAAGTTAAGAGGAAGAAGTGTTAAAGGCAGAAATAGTATTGAGTTAAATGGAGGATGGAAATTGCCAATATTTGTATTGTATCCGTATATAGCGGCAAGTCGAGGTATTGATTCGCCGTAAATGCTCTGCGCATTCCGCAGCGCCCAAGCTGCAAGGTAGTCCTGATCCAGGTCACCTCCTATATGGCGGTATTTCACAGCAAGTATGATATTAAGGAGAATGATTGAGCTAAAGGCAAAAAGGTAGATCGGATTGCTTTTATGGCTGATTATTCCTGGCATACAATTCAATGCTACCGATCTTACCGTGAAATATTAGTGCGCGAAAACAGGCATAAATATCAAAATTTTAGGAGAAATTCCTTTACTTACACATCAGAGTTTAAATTTATTTGATGTCACATTTCGGTGAATAGCAGCAGTTTTCCTAGGTAATTTTAACATTTCTAAGTACTTAGCTCATATTATAGCTGTAACAGATTCGCGTTTTAGGCCCATAAAATAAGCACTATTTTGCATTTTTTTTGTTGCGTAAAGATTAAATTTAGCTCTATATTCGATTTAACAAGATGCGTGAGCATCCTTGCGGAAGTGCAAAATGATAGCAAATTCATTAAGTGATGCCTTCATATTTTAACTTTACTGAGGTGTTTATTTTATGGCAAAAAAAGCTGCAAAAGGAAAGAAAACGATGATGAAGAAAGGTGGAGCTAAGACTTCAGCTGCTGCGTCCTCATCATCAAAGGGCTGGATGACTAAACCAGCACCAGCGCCGCTCCCAAAAACAAGAGCTGCGACTCAACCAAAGAACAGGAATACATATAGTTATACACAGGGTGAATTCCTTGATAATATCAGAGGATTCTGCGGTCTTCCAAAGAGATCACAGGCTCGTGAGATCGTAGAGGATATTGCTGCATTCATTACTGACTCACTTAAGAAAGGATATAAGATCCCACTTATGGGCCTTGGTAAGCTATACGTTCGTCAGACCAAGTCACGTATGGGACGTAACCCAGCAACTGGCGAGATCATCCAGATCTCCGCAAAGAAGCGTGTACGTTTCACAGCTGCTAAGAGTTTGAAAGAAGCCGTTCTATAGTTTCGGTTTTTTTCTTGGTAACGGCCCCGCGCCTGATTTAAGGTCAGGCGCGGGGCTGTTTTTGTTTCTGCTCTTCACGTTTCAATAACCGGGACCGCGGGCTTCCAGCCTGCAAACGAATTAAAAGCAGCTACGTTGCGGGCTGGAAGCCCGCGGTCCCAGTGTCCGGGTAAATAATTGAAACTGGCGATAATCAGGTGAGCACGAAGTACGGTCATGCCAAATTCTCAGCCACAATCTCTGCTAGATCTTTGACCTTCATCTCTTCATCTTTCCCTGTAAGCTTTACGCCGTCCTCCATCATCTGTAAGCAGAAAGGGCAGCCGGTTGCTACAGTAGAGGCATGAGTCGCAGCAGCATGCTCAGTGCGAGTTACATTAACACGTGTTCCGATCTTCATGTCCATCCAGAAATGGCCGCCGCCAGCGCCGCAGCAGAATGACTTCTCCCGATTCTTATCCATCTCAACAATGGTAAGTCCTTTAATCGCCTTTAAAGTATCACGTGGCGCATCATATTCGTCATTGTACCGTCCTAAGTAACACGGATCGTGAAAGGTTACGGTTTCGGCTGAGCCCTCTTTTAACTTAATCTTCTCCTCTTTCAATAGTCTTTTGAGAAGGACGGAATGGTGAATAATCTCAGGCTGTTCACCGTTTGCTAAATTGCCGAACTGCGGGTACTCATTTTTAATACTGTTGAAGCAGTGAGGGCAGTTAGCCACAAGATACTTGAAACTGACGGATCGGAGGAGTTCAAGATTCTTTTTAGCTAAGCTCTGAAAAAGATTCTCTTCTCCTAAGCGGCGCGCCGGATCTCCAGAGCATCCTTCCTCAGTTCCAAGGATGCCAAAAGAGAGACCGGCAGACTTCATAATAGTTACAAGAGAGCGTGCGATCTTCTGTTTACGCGGATCAAATGCAGATACGCAGCCGACCCAGTAAAGATAGTCGACCTGTTCACCAGCTTTAATAATCGGAACATCAATGCCGGTCAGCCATTTTGTCCGATCTTGTGGAGCGCCAAATGGATTGGATCTATTCTCTAAAGCACGCAGCGTGCCTTGAGCCTCATTAGGAATCTCACCATGCATAAGCGCCATATTACGTCTATTACCGACAATCTGATCTACATGGTTAATACCAACCGGGCATGCTTCTACGCAGGCCATACAGGTTGTGCATGACCAGAAAGCATCAGCGCTGATGACATCCCCTGCAATTCGGTCATCAGCAGACCGGCCGAGCACTCCTGCGTTTTTCTGAACAAGTTCATTTGCACCACGATATGCGCCGTTAGAGCTATAACCGGCAGCTTCTCCGTTAGAGATAAGGCCGCTTGATCCAAGGTAGGCATTTACAGTTAATGCTTGATCTACTTTGGTGAGTAGTGAGGGGAGGGCTGAATTGGTGAGCTTGCCCGTCGCGTTTAATAATAAGGCGTGGTTACGAGTATCCAATACAATCCATTTAGGAGAGAGCGGTTTCCCTGTATTATAAGCTGGGCAAGCATCCTGGCAGCGTCCACAACTTGTGCAGGCATCCAGATCTAAAAGCTCCTTCCAGTTATAATCCTTAATGGAACCTAATCCAAATACAACTTCTTCACCTGATTCCATTATCTTCTCTAGATCTCCTGGAGACTCAAGTGCTCCTTTAGGACGTTTGCTCGATCTAAAAAAGAGATTAAGCGAACTGGAGATTATATGGAAAAACTTACTATACGGAATTAATGCAATGAATAGAAAAACCGTAGCTGTATGAAACCACCATACTCCGAAATGAAGCGAGACTGTCGCTTCATATGAGAGCGGCCAAAAAAGTCCTGAGACAAGTGATCCAATTGGAGAGTATGAGGCCCACTGATCTTCGGTTGCATGAATGCGAAGCCCTTCTAGTAAAAACCCTTGTATGATCATTAATCCTAAAAGAAAGAGCATGAAGCTATCGGCGAGCCGATTATGCACCTTGTTATCGGATTTAATGTAGCGGCGATGAGCAGCGATCAGGATGCCGAATAATACTCCTGCGCCGAATATATCGCTTAAGAAGGTTACTACTAGATAAAATTCTCCGTTATAAATTTTGATCCCAAGATCGTTATCTATAAACACCATAGTGGTTGTAAAAAGAAGAACTAGGAATCCGATATAGATCAAGGTATGTGCAAGTGCGGGGCCGCGTTCCCGTACAACGCCGCGTTGGAGCAGCGCCCAGGTAAAAAGATCTCTCACCCGATCAAATGAAAGCCCCTCCCGGCTAGGATCTTTTTTTCCTGATCGCCATAGCTCTGCATGTCTAAACACTCCCACAAAAGCTACAATCAAGGAGAGCGTCATGAGGGTATACATTAGGACAATGTTAGGTAGTGTCCCTACGTTCCAGAGGATCTCACGGGTTGGAATTTCATTCATATGACTATTGGTACTAGAAAACTATGGGGAGGGCTAGTGGCTACAACTATTTTTAGAATGAAGTAAAATGGTAGCCAACGGGCTTAATCCTGGCAGATCGGCCTGCAGGCCGATCGGTATCTGATTCAGAAATTAGATAGCTGTTATCTGTTACAGACTACTCACTTAGTCCAACTTAATTACATATATCCTCAAGTTATGGTTGATTTATATAAGCTCTGGCCAACAGTGTTTTTTTCATTGACATATAAGCCCATCTAACTGAGAATCATTATCTAATGTGCTTACTCACTGTTATAAAACTATGTTCCCATGTGCTTGGGGTCTGGAACTGACTATTAAGCATATATATACTCCCCCCCACCATGCCTAATTCATATTTATTGGTATCAGCGGTATTCTGGTTTGTTATATACAGTGTGTCGGTACTCTCCTATCTGTTTTTTGTCTCATGCTCGATTTCCTTAGCGCGTAGCCGTAGACGCAGGGTAAGGGAGCTTTTTCGCAAAGGCTTTCCATGGGCACGTTATGCCAGGATTATTCAGCTCCAGCCTGAGCTTTATATCCTTAGTGCGCAGTTTGGGCGGTTTCTCTCAGTTTTGGTGCTGGGTTTTACCTTATTTAAGTTTGGTGGAGCAGTCGGCGAGTATCTACTACAAAGTTTTGGTTTGCAGAAAGTAGTTGGAACTATATTTAGTATCTTAGTACTAATCTTAATCATCCTCATTTTTGCGATTTTTACACTGGTCCTTTCGCAGCTTTCTAAAGCGCTTGTATCATCTTACCCGAATAGAAGCCTCTGTTACCTCTCCTGGCCGTTAATAGCCGCAAGTATTTTTTCCTGGCCATTTGTCTATTGTTTGAATGCAATCGTAACTGCAATTCTAAGATTTAGCGGTATGGAGAGTCAGCTAGAGAGTGAGCTTACCGTTTCACAGGAGGACTTAAGCGAGATTATCGAGATGACTACCGAAGCTGGTGCGATAGAGGAGGGGGAGCGTAAAATGATAGAAGGGGTGTTTAGCTTCTCAGATACTATGGTGCGTGAAGTAATGACTCCGCGAAAAGATATCGTATCTGTCAATGAGAACTCGACCTTAGAAGAAGCCGCACGGGCCTTTGCTTTAAATGGCTTCTCGCGGATATTAGTTACAGGCCACAATCTTGATGATGTAAAGGGAGTATTGATAGCCAAGGATCTTATGCCCTTTCTTTGGCGGGGCAAGGAAGGCTTTTCTCTCAAAGCGATGTTAAGAGATCCATATACGGTAACCAATACCAAGAAAACAGATGAACTCTTTAAGGAGTTTAAAGCACGTGCGGTACATTTCGCAGTCGTGGTGGATGAGCATGGAGGAGTTGATGGTGTGGTTACGATTGAGGATCTAGTGGAGGAGATTGTTGGTGAGATTTTTGATGAGTTTGATACTCCGCATACAAATGTCGGAGACTCGAGATTGGATGATATTATATTAGATGGAAGTGCTCTGATTGATGATGTAAATAGGGAGTTTAATCTTAATTTGCCAAATGGTGAATATGATACAGTCGCAGGTTTTGTGATCCACAAACTTGGAAGAATTCCACACTCGGGAGAGTTAATTGAGCATGAAGGATTAATGCTTAGAGTTGTAGAGGTTGCACAAAATAGACTGATTAGTCTTAGGATGGAAAAGGGGTAGAAGGACGGCTAGTCCTGATCTGACCTCTATCGAATAACCTATTGTAATAATTATAATAACTAGGTTTTAACTAGGCCACAGCTCCTTATATACTGAATGGTAAAATAACGTGCCGTTATTTGTCATTACTATCTTAGACTGAATCTACCAGCCACTCTCCCACATCTACCTATAGCAGGGCAATTTTTAATTTTTTCAGATTATTTGAGTTTCTTGTATGACGGAATCTGAGCAGACAGCGGATATCAAAAATGAGTCTGTAGAGGCTAAAGTAGAGGCTAAATTAGAGGCTAAGCTGGCAGCAACGTCAGCACAGATATTGGGCAGCGAGCCTATTGACACCGCCAGCAGAGTGAAGGCAGACCTGGGTAAAACGCATGAGGTTAGTGCAGCTACCGTAGGGCGTATGTTAGGACTCGCATCTTCAAATGAGGTGCTTTTGCTTGAAGGTAAAATCGATCTGATCTCAACCAAGCTTAGCACTATGGCTCTTAGGATCGAAAAAATGGCAAACACTATGGCAGCAGCTCCAACTGGTTCAGACATGGAGCGTCTCGATGCACAAATTGCATCCTTACGTACGTTAATTAAAGATATGCTCGCCTCGCTAAATATCAATTTTAAGGATAGCGGATCAAAAGAAACAAAAGTTGTAACAACAGGTAACTCAGGTGCTAACGCATCTTAGTCACATTAATAAAGAAAGATTATGGGAAGACCGAAGAAGAGCCTAAAAGACCAGATTGAATCTGAAACAGTTATAAAAACAGGAGCTGGTCTTGCCTCACAGGTTGAAAAGAGTAAGGGCAAGAGTAAGAACTATGTATTAGATCTGCGTATCCATAGCCCAGCATCTTTGGGTTATCTAGGTATTGAGGGAATAGATACAGCGCCGGCGCTTGTGCGTTTAGCTAAGGTTAAGGGATTGGATATTATTGCTGTAACAGACTTCTACAGCGGTGAATTTATTGATCGCATTACCGCGGCAGCTAAGGAGAGTGAACTCTCAGTTATACCGGGAGTATGCTTGAGATGTGCAGTCGCAGGTTGTAATGAAGTGATGGTCTCCTGTCTTTTCCCGGAGAACTATTCTACGCTAATGATTCAGGAGTTTCTTCAGGAGCTAAATATCCCTACAGATGTAGCAGGAGATAAAAATTTCTGTGTATCTCAGCCATTTTCAGAGGTATTACGATTAGTTGAAGCGCGCGGTGGTGTAGTGCTCCCGAGCCGTATGGATAAGACACCGTACCGTTTAAGCATTATACCAACCTTGGTAGAGCAGTATGGATTTAGAGCGTTTGATATAGTTTATCCTGATACAGTACGCTACTTTAAATCGCGCTGGCCAAAGATTAAATTTCAATTATTCAGTTTTTCAAATGCTAATGCACTAGCTCAGGTAGGAAGCCGTATCGCGCGTGTTAAGATGCAGGAAAGTGGGTTTGAAGGCGTTAAGACGCTTGTTGAGCGCGAAGCGTTGCTGGCGTAGCTAAGTATTTCTAAAAATCTACTAGGACCGTGGGCTTCCAGCCCGCTAAGTAATAGAATTGACCACCACATAGTTGACAGAACAGGGTCCTAGCCAACAGCAAGACTTAATATCGTCTCGAAGTTATCCCGTTTTGTGGATCTTATTTTTTTAAATTCTCCACAGGTTAGGCATCTGTGTTGTATAATATACTCTCCGCCCTTTATAAGAATACCTTCTGGTTGAAGCAGTCCGTGACAAGTTGAAGCTCTATCTCCCGGATTAATGTCAACATGCTTGCTCCACAAGCAGCGTGGACAGTGATTAGTGTAACCGTCTCCTTCAACGTAATTACCGCAATTCTCACAGCTGAATGATTCGATGCAGCGCTGAAAACGTTTGATCTGCATAAGATACTTGAGCCTAATCTTTGAACTGTGGTAGATAATATCATACCTTAATGATAGAAAGCTACCTTAGTGAGATCTAATGCAGTTCGTTCATTTACACCTACATACACAGTATAGTCTCCTTGATGGGGCTAATAAAATTCCGGAGGTCCTGGTGCAGGCACATGCCATGGGCCAGCCAGCAATTGCAATAACAGATCATGGCAATATGCATGGAGCAGTAGAGTTTTTTGCTGAGGCCAAAAAGATCGGCATCAAACCTATAATTGGGTGTGAAATATATCTAAACCCTGTTTCCCGCTTCGAGCGCAAAACTAAGCAGCAAGGCGGGGCAGGCACTTATCACCTGACTTTGTTGGCAAAAAATAAGGCAGGCTATAAGAATCTTTGTAAGCTTGTAACCTTGGCCTACCAGGAGGGATTTTACTTTAAACCGCGCGTAGATCATGAGCTGTTAGAGAAATATTCAGAAGGATTAATTGCCCTCAGTGGATGCATGAATTCCGTTTTAAACAGCCATGTGCGAGTTAATGATTTTGATAAGAGCCGCAAGTTGGTTGAGTTCTATGCCAGTATCTTTAAAGACAATTTCTATTTAGAGGTTCAGCCTCATCCCATTGATGACCAGCAGGCGCTTAATAAGATGTGTGCAGAGCTTGGCAAAATGGTAGGATTGCCACTTGTTGCAACAACTGACTGTCATTATCCGAATAAGGAGGATCATTACGCGCAGGAGGTTTTAATGTGCGTCTCCACCGGCAAGCAGATAACGGATCCTGATCGTTTAAGGCACGAGGGCCTCAATCTGCATCTTAAATCGACCGAGGAGATGTTAGAGGAGCTCTCAGGGTTTTCTAGAAAAGAGGAGGCTATTAGCAACACGCTTGAAATAGCTAAGCAATGTGAACTTGAGTTTGACTTCAAAACCTATCATATGCCTCTTTTCTCCGTTGGAGATAACCAGAGTCTTATCGATGTGATGGCGACAAAGGCACGCCAAGGCTTGGATAAAAGAATTGAGTTTCTCTCGTCGCGCAGTGTGGGCTTAAGCTATGCAAGTAAAGACATCTACCGTAATCGGCTGGAAGAAGAGATCCGATTAATTGATAAGATGGGGTTTGCCGGATACTTTCTCGTCGTATCTGATTTTATTGTCTGGGCAAAGGAGCAGGGTATACCAGTCGGACCCGGCAGAGGCAGTGTGGCCGGCTCATTGGTAGCATACGCTCTCCGCATTACTGAGATTGATCCTATCTCCAATAAGCTCCTCTTCGAACGATTTCTAAATCCTGAACGTATCTCACTCCCTGATATTGATGTCGATTTCTGTATCTATGGAAGAGATAAGGTCATTCAGTACGTAGTTGGGAAATACGGGAAGGATCGTGTAGCGCAGATTGCAACTTTTGGAACAATGAAGGCCAAGGCAGCGATTAAAGATGTAGGGCGAGCCTTGGGTATAGGTTATGCAGAGTGTGGAAAAATAGCGGAGCTCGTACCAGCACCGCGCCAGGGTTTTGATTATCCGTTAGCAGAGGCGATCAAAATGGAGCCGCGCCTAAAAGAATATGCGAATGGCAGCGGTAAAGAGTTAATTTCACTTGCTCTAAAATTAGAGGGACTTACACGTCATGCCTCAACCCATGCTGCTGGAGTGGTGATAGGCAATAAGCCGCTTGTCGAGTTTCTGCCATTAATGGTTGATAAGGAGGGTAGGGATGTAACGCAGTATGAAATGAGTTCAGTAGAGAAAATCGGACTTGTTAAGTTTGACTTTCTTGGACTGAAGACATTAACAGTTATCCATACTGCGCTTCAATTAATTAAAGAGGGTACCGGCCTCGAACTAGATCCTAATGCTTTTCCAATCGATGATACAAAAAGTTATGAACTTCTAAGTGCCGGGAATACGACAGGTGTGTTTCAGTTAGAATCGAGCGGCATTACAGATATGACAGCGCGGCTTCATCCGAGTTGCTTTGATGACATAGTTGCTATCTTAGCACTATACCGTCCAGGTCCATTAGATGCCGGCATGGTTGAGCATTATATTGAGCGTAAGCATGGACGTGAGCCGGTAACATTTCTGCATCCCGCAATGAAGCCGATTCTCTCCGATACTTACGGCATTATGATCTATCAGGAGCAGATTATGCAGCTTGCACGTGAGCTGGCAGGTTATTCTTTAGGTGAAGCAGATCTGCTGCGTAAAGCCATGGGTAAGAAAAACCCAGAGGAGATGGCGAAGCACCGTGATAGATTTACAGATGGCGCAGTTAAGCGGGATATCAGCAGGCATGTGGCGCAGGAGATCTTCAATCAGATGGAGACATTCGCGCGTTACGGGTTTAACCGCAGCCACTCTGCAGCCTATGCGCTTATCTCCTTTCAAACTGCTTATCTAAAGGCACATTATCAGGTTGAATTCATGGCAGCCTTAATGTCGCATGAGATGGATGACTCAGATAAGACGTTAAAGAATTTAAATGAGTGTCGACGACATGGCATCAAAGTTCTTCCGCCGGATGTGAATTACAGCAATGCAGGTTTTTCAATAGACCATGGGGCGATCCGCTTCGGCATGGAGGCGGTAAAGGGGATCGGATCAAAGGCTGTCGAAGTAATCATAGATTCCAGGCGTCGAAACGGATCCTTTAAGGATCTGGAGGATCTCTTGGAGCGGGTGGATCTTTCATCCGTTAATAAGAAGGTTATTGAAACTTTGATTAATAGCGGGGCCTTAGACTTTTCAGGCGTGACTAGAAGAGAGATGTGGGAGCAGCATGAGGATTTATTACGTTATGCACAGTCATTGCAGCGTGATACAAACTCTAACCAGATCTCATTATTTGGTAACGACAGCGCGCTTAATAAAATTCCTCGCCGCCGCGGTAAGCGCGCGGAGTGGCCTGTTAACAGAAAGCTTGCGCTAGAGCGTGAGGCATTGGGTTTATATCTCTCTGGTCACCCTCTTACAAAGTTTCAACTTGAACTGAAGCGTATCGGGACGACAACTACTGCGGAGTTAAAGGCACGCACAAAATCAGGATCGGCACGCATAGCAGGTGTTGTTACTGCGCTTAAATTAAAAAATACAAAAGCTGGTGACCGTTATGCTGCCTTTACTTTAGAAGACTCGGTAGCTACGGTTGAAACGCTAGTATGGCCAGATGTCTATCGCCAGGTCTCACACCTAATTGTAGCAGATGATCCGGTAATTGTAAGTGGGAGAGTAGATATCGGAGAGGAGCGAGTTGTCTTTATCGCAGAGAAGATGGAGTCCTTAATTGCCTTACGAGACAAGAGCGCAACAGTAGGAATTTTAAGCCTCTTAGAGCAGGATAATCTTGAGGGGAATATCGATAAATTGTTAAGCATTTTTGAAAAATATTTAGGAAACTGTCCAGTGCGGGTAAATCTTGCAATTGATAAACGAGAAGTTTCGATGGTCTTAAAAAATAGAAGTGGAGCAGCTTTGGGTGTAATACCGTCAGAAACGTTGTGTGAAGATATTGAACAGCTTTTTGGGCGACCTGTACTTTCGTTTGTTTAGATTCTGTTGCACTGGGATCGCGGGCTTCCAGCCGCAGCAGATTAGCTGACATTTCGTTGCTGGCTGGAAGCCCGCGGTCTCAGTAAAGCGTAAGAATTTACGTTGAAGTCTCCTATTAGGTTTCTGCTTTTTGAGCTTTGCGTTGCCACAGCTTTTCCCGCTGTTTGATTCTCTGCTGAAAGAAATCATATCTTTCTTGCATTAACGTCCAATCCTTCGGAGCGCCGCCGAATAGTCTTGCGAGCTCAGTAGCCAACTCATCCGTTACCGGTCTTTCACCTAATAAAAATCCCTTGAAATCCTCAGGGGTTACTTTCCCGGAGAGAGAGAGCTGTTCGAAAGATAGCTTTCTTTTATTCATAATGTCATCAGCGGCTCTGCTTGGATGTAGCACCTTTCCTCTATCAGCGCGGGATTTTTTACTTGAGGGCTCGGTTGAGGGAGCTGGGACTGCTTCAAATATTTCTAATGCAGTTTCAATATAAAGGGCAGGATCGAGTGTATAGAGGGGATCAATGCTTGCTGATATTCGCCTTAGATCGCGCAGTTCGGTTCCAGGTTGGCCATTTTCATTAAGTGCAACTATTGTCAATGGATCTAGTATCTGTATCGCTTCATTTAGCAGTAGCTCAATTGATTTTTTTCTTTTAAACATCTGATCAATTTTCTTTTGGTGTTCATATACGGCAATCAGAAGCTTCTGTATGTCATCAACTGAAAACGGCTCAGCAACAAATCCGGAGACCCCTTCAAGGTAAAGTGATGTAGCTCGAGTCATGCTTGTAACAGAGCGGTCGTCAAGTGTCAGTATAAATAGAGGTGAAGTGCGATTTAGTCTACTACTTGCTTCTGCAATGAAGGCTTTTATTGTTTGAGGTTCAAGGCTAAGAGAGAGAAAGATAACATCAATGCGTGAATCTCGTTTGATACCTTTAATGGCATCTTTAGTACTGGAGTAAGTATGCAGATTCGCTTTATGGATGCAGTTTTTTATAATCTCTTTTAATCGAGAGCGTCCATCCGGATCCGGATTTACTATTATGGTTGAAAGCTTGGTAAGCTCCATATCTCATATATCGACTCATTTGCCTGTTATCCTAAATCGGAATAATTAGTAAACTTAACCAAAACTAAATGAATAAAAGTCATAAATATCAATGGCTTATGGGCGTACTTATATGTGCGACACAAAACCTTAAGTCGGCCATAACACCGTATAGGGAAAGAGGTTTAAGCTAGGAGGGTCTACATGTCTACGTCAGCAGCCGCACTTGAAACAAAACAAAATGAACCAAAGGTAGGAGAGGCAAAGAGCACAGCTGATTCTCGTAATCAGGTTCAACTTGATCAGGCAGCTATACAGCGTGAAGCGTATGAAAATGCGGTGATCTTCGACTCAGGCGGATCGGCGATGGGGCAGCATGCCCAGCACCATATTATTGCAGCACAGATTAACGGGCAGGAGCAGAAGCAGCAGCAGAAGAGGCTTGAAGAGGAAAGGGAGAGGGAGCGTGCTCGTAGGGAGATGCAGCAGTTTATTGAGCAGGAGGCGCGCCGACTTGGTGTTTCGGTAGAGGAGATTAAGAGTAAGCTTGCAATAGCAAACGATTCTAAGGACACATTAACATATTCAAAATCTGAGATTGAAAACTTTCTAAAGGCGGAGGCTAAGCAGAGTACATCGAATACTGTTCCGCTACAATTAGGAGAAAAGACTGAAACTAAGCAGAACCCGGAAGGTTTCTTAACAAACGATACCCAAGGCGGAGATGGGCTTAAATTTGCAGAAGCAGCAGGTGGTATTCGGGACACTGTTCAGTCAGAACAGGCGAACGGTGCTCAAAGCCGTGCTGTAGCAGGAATGGTTGGACCTATTCCGATAGCGGCATTATTGGGGGCATTTAATCCTGTTTCAGCGCTACAACTTACAGCGACTACAGTTACTGCTGCAGCGCAGGATGCACCGGAGCGCAGTGCTGTCTCTAAGGAAAATGAGCTATTGCGGGAGGTGGCGGAAATAGCTAAGCGTACGGCTACGAGCGATTTTGATAGCAAGGTAGGAAAACCTAACTATGATCAGTTTTACGATGAGTTAATAGCGTTAGCAGCAAAGCGCAGGATCGATCTTAATAATGATGCCTTACTTGAAAAACTTACTAAGCGCTTTGATGAAGAGTATCATGCGCTTCAAAATAGAAGGCTAGATGAGTTAAATTGGTTTGAGAAAAAATTCTGGCAGGCTTATGTCTGGACTGTAGATGTAATAACAACAGTGCATGACGCAGTAGAGAGCTTTAAATCACGCGTAACTTGGGAATCTATAAAGAGCGGGTTTAATAAGGCAGTTGACTTTATGACAGATAAGGGAACCTGGGTAGCAATCGGCGGAGTTGTTGCTACCGGAGCCCTTCTATTTTTTGGCGCACCCGTGATGCTCTCGATCGGCATCGGAGTAGGTGTGATGGCGCTGATCGGGGTTTCTCAGGAAACTAGGGCAGCACTTGGTCAATTTGCGTTAACTTGCCTAAACTCAGTTAAAGACTTTTTTGTAGCAGCTTTTACAAATCGAGAGCAGTTTTTTGCAATGGCATCCTCCCTATTGGGTGCAGTATCTGGATTTCTTAAAGGGGTATGTGATCAGATAGGTCTTACAGAGATTGCAGTAGGATTAAGGGATATACTCACCGGGAATTTCAGCGGTGGATGGAAGGTGCTGTCCGGTGGTTTTAAGATGCTCCTTGATGCAATCGGATTAGCTGATATCTGGCAAGGTCTCTGTATGCTTAAGGATGGGAATTTCCTTGGAGCATTAATCAGTATCGGTTGGGGGCTTGTGCAACTAGGTATGACAGTCGCTACGATAATGACCGGTGGCGGATTCCTAGCAGCGCTCGCATCATTAACTGGAATTAGACTCCTTCTTAAGCATCTCTTTCTTCGTGGTGCCTCCGCAGTTACTAAAGAGGTAGCAGATAAGCTTATGAAAGCTGGCGCTAAGGAGATTACCGAAGAGTGTATGGAGCAGTTTGGAAAGCGCGGGACCTCCTTGGTAAGTCGGGTATTAGGCCGATTTGGTCGTTCAACGGTCAAGGAGATTGCAGATGAAGCCGGGACAAGGGCGGCCAATAAGATGATAGTAACAGTAGGAAAGAAAGCTGCAAAAAATGCTGAAAAAGCGTTAACGAAGGAGGCTATGGAGCAGGCCGGAACGAAAGCTCTAGCAAAAGAGATGAAGCGCTTTCATAAGAAGATGAACACTCATCAGATTGTATCGGATACTACTTACGCCTATCTGCGTCAAACCAGAAAGCTTAGCCAGAAGCAGTTAGTTGCTAAGATAGAGAGTATGGGACTTGCCTCCGGTGAAGAGGCGATAAAAGCAGCTAAATACTTTAAGAAAGGTATAAAGACAGGATTTCTGGATAAACAGCTTAAAAGCCAGATTAGCGCTAACGTAACTAATCGATTGACGATAAAAGTCGGCGAGATGATTGATACCCCTCTTCGTGAGCGATTAGGAAAGGCACTAAGCGGCGAACTTACTGAGAAAGGTTTTGCCAAGCACTCCAAAAGCATAGTCGAGGCAATCGAAACTAAGGCACGTAATGCAGTCAACGAGCGACTTGGTAAAGGCGCTTCCAAAGAAAGCATCGAGGCGGCTGTAAAAAAAGAGGTCAAGCTCATGACTAATGAACTCACTGATGCTGGTATGACGGGTGCTAGAAAGGGTATCCGTGAAGGCACCGAAAGGGTCGTAAAAAAAGCGGTTAAAGAAGCTTTTGATAAGTTTCGTAAACAGCATGGCAGAAGTCTTGGTCTTTTCGCAGGAATAGGTAGTGGACTGGCAGTAGCAACAAATATATTTAAGTCGAAAGAGGTAAAGGCGGAGAAGGAAGCAGGGTTAGAGGTGCGAGTAATCGAGCCTGAGCGTCCACAGCACGCCGATCGATTTGTGATACGAAGAGAGATGCGTGGCGGACAGACGGTCATGGTTAAATATGAGCAGATAGACGGGGAGCTACAGGAGATAGGTGCTACTGCAGAAAGTGATAAGAGCGACTCAGAAAATGGAGCTAAGGATAAAAAAGAGGCAAGGGAGGCAGCGTGAGTAATGGTACGGAGGTTAGATGTTGGAAAAAGCCAGTTCCGCAAGCCGCAGATGCAGGCTTAAAAAATTGCTCTTCTCTCCGTGATGATGCATTACATGAAAAAGGAAAGAGTCGTGATGGTCATATCTCAAAACTTGAACAGGCTCGTCAGGAGCTTTACAATAATCCAACCTTTCAAAATATTCTCCTCCAATTTAAACGTCTAACCAAAGACGATCTGCGAGTACGTGAGCTCCAAGGCTCCCAAACCTTTGCCGAGGCTTCTCAGCTAATGCTTGAGAAGCAGAAGAAGGAGCGTAGACGGGGTGAGAGACTCACCTTTATCTCTGAATGTATCCAGGTTATAAAAAAGCTTGGCCTCTCCGAAACTGATGAAGCTTTAAATATAGTCGAGGACGCACAGAGCGGGATCGATTATCCTAAGGAGGAGTTAGAAGCATTCGTCGAGGAGCTTTTAAAAACAATAAATTCCAATAATCTTCCTTTGCAGCTTTTTCAGGGGATGAGTTGGAAAGAGATTATATTCGAGAGTATCCTAAAAGCTGAGCCAAATTCCAAAGGATTAAAATTAGCAGAGGATGCAGGAGCCCTTCTTGATATACGGCTAAAGAAAGCTCTTGATGAGCGCAGGGGTATTCTGGATGAGGAGTATATAAGAGTTGCTTCCCGCAGCCCCGAGATAGCGGCTTTTAACCGTCGCGAGGCTGTTAAAATCTATCTACAGGATATAGAACTTGCAGAGACAGACGCACTTCTTAAAAATATAAAGAGTGCTCGTACAGCAATTAATGATCTGCTGATCGCTACTAAAGATGCCGGTTATCCTATCCCTTGGGATGAGGTTCTTGCATTTGATGATGCTCTTAGAAAACTGCTTGTGGAGGAGGAGATTGATGCCGGTACAAAGTATGAGATTCAGGATGAGTTTATTAATCTTTATGATTGCTTGGTTGAAGATGGCAGACTTAGTGATGAAGAGGGGAGAACCCTTGGCGTTCAATCTGTAAAAGATAAACTTTATCTTATTAGAAATAGGGATAACTTTCAATCAGAGAGGGAATCAGCTGAACAGATTCAGACGCGTGCAGTATCTCTTGCCAATGATTTAAGCGGTTATATCAAGGCTAATCTTAACGATTATGAAGTTTTGTCACTTTACCTCGAGGTCTTGTTAGAGGCGTCTAAGGTCAAGAATCCTATTAAAAAAGAGTACGCCCGCGAACTAGCTCGTAGTTTATATAAAAAAAGCGGTAACGAGCGCGCATTAGTTTCCGACTTTATTCCTCTAGCAGAGCAGAAACTTATTAATGCTCTAGCAAAGCACCTTGCAGGAATTAAGGAAAATACACCGCAGGCTCTTGCCGCCAAAGCAGCGGGTCTCGAGCTCCGGGATAAACTTTCATACAACGAAAATAAAGAATTAAAAGAGTTTAAGGCGGAGGTAGTTCGCAGACAGGATGCATTAAAGAATCTGCGTGAGAGGATATGTGCTGAGCTTGGAGGAGATGCAAACGGATATGAGCTAAGTTTAGATATAGATGTACCGCTAGTTGTACGGTTGAAAGCGGCAAAGACATTTCCACAGTTAGCAGCAGCAGTTTTTGGCGTTAAAGAGGAGGAGATTAAATCAATACAGATCTCCTTGTTGGTGCAGAGTAACCCATTATTGGAAGAGTATGTTGATTTAGGTGTAATTCCAGCGGGGACACAGATCTCTTTATGCGCCACGGAGCAAGGCTCCCGTTATGAGATAGCAGAGCTGCAGTTACAGAGACTTACTCTTGAACATACCGTAAGTCCGCAGTTCCAACTTACGGTTCTCGAGGAAAAACTTTCTTCTGACAGTCTTGAGAGAGCTAAGGAGCTAATCTTCCAGTTAAAGAATGCAGAAAGTAAAAAAAGGGAAGTAGTCAGATTTTTAGAGGGTCTCCGCCATTTTATAGAGGTTAGGAGATCGGCTCATCAGGTAGCTTTAAATGGCGATGTTGAAAGTGCGCTTAAGATTATTAGTGAGATTGAACCTGAGATTGAATCACTTCTTACTTTACAAGATCCTGCTCTTTCAAAAGAGGTAAAGGAGCTAATTCGCATATATAAGAATATCGATGCTGAATTTCTTACTGTAGCAGCAGAGGCAGCTGCAAAGCAGGGAAATACAGCTGAATTCAAGCGAAGAATTGAAAGCGCAATAAATCTACTAGAAAGCCGCAGGCACAGTACTAAAATTACCAAGGAGGAGCGTGTAGAAGCCTCAAAGCAGCTTCTCTCTCTGCATGGAATTAAACTAAGTGGAATCTCTCAAGACACAGTACATAAGAGATATGGAGAGATTAGGAGGGAGGCAGCTGCAATGCTTCATCTCATAGCTCCGCGTGCAGATGTAGAAAGACTACTTGATGAATCTGACCAGGATCTTGTGAGCCTAGCTAAGAAAGCTAACCCAGACCTTGAATTTGTAGATGATATTAAGGGTGGCGTAGAGTGGTTGTTTAATAAATTAGGTGCAAAAGATGCCACTGCGAACGAGAAGGCCTCGATTGCAGGAGGACTCGGGAAGCTGAAGTTCTTAAATTCAGAATATCAGGAATTAAGATCGAAGCGTATTGAAAGTCTTGCCGCTATAGTTGAATCGACGAAAGCAACAGAGCTACTTTTGGCAGATCTTTGTGATGCAGGGTTAATAAGTGCAGAAGCTTTAGCAATACAGCTTTCTGAAATTAGAGCGCTTTGCTTTGGTGCGCTAGGGGATGCGCATGCAGCAGCCGGTCAAATTCAATTGGCAAAGGAGGCTTATAATCTACAACTTAGTTCACGGCTTACTCTAGATCATGGCATCTTTTCAGATCTTGAGACTCGAGAGGTCAATCAAGACGGCAGCGAGATAACAGAACTCGAAAGTTGGTTTAACTTTTCAGAGGATACTAAGGTAGGCTTTATCCCTGAAAACAGGCTTCAGGAATGCCTTGAGCGAGTAGGAGGACTAAGTACTACTGCGCGTCAACATTTCATACGTGAACTGTTAATGTTCTCACGCTTTGCTAAGGAGCAGCAGTTAGTAAGTGAGATAAATGTCGTTAGGCAGATTCTTGATAGGCTGAGCAGTGAAAGTGAGAAGCGGCTTCTCTCTCTCCAGAAAGAAGATCTAGATGAACATGAGGCGCGAGATCGGGAACTAAGCGTAATCGTTCAAGCACACATAGCGAAAGCTGATTATCTTGGACTCGTAGGCAATTTTGCGGCCGGTCAGATAGTATTGAAAAAGGCAGAAGCGAGAGCTTCCACTATAAATGACACTGAGGTGCGGAGCTACCTAACCTCGGTTACGGTTTGGGGTCAGGCAGCATATATAGTTAGTAAAGCAGCAACGGCATCCAGAGAGAAAAAAAATGAGGCGATGGCTGAACTTGCTAAGTTCAGAGAGCAATTGGAGGAGGAGTTAGCTAATAACAAGGACCCGCGGCTTGATAGACATAATGTAGCACAGCTATATGCACTAGAAGCAGGCACATGGCTTAGCTTTGATGAGTCAGAGAGGGCCTTAGAAATAGTTGAGAAGCTTAGAGCTCGTTATGGAAATGAAGCTGAGCTGCCTGAGGTAAAAACAGCATTAGCCGCCTTTGACCAGGAGTCAAAGAATGGCAGTTTTACCTCGGCACTACAGGTTTTTCTGCATCAATTAAATGATCAGAGCCTTGCAGATGTTTTTATTTATCAGGGAGGTGGAATCCTAGCAGGGGCCGCGGCCGGCTTCACCATTGGTTTAGCGACTCCTGCTCCTGGCGGTGCATTGGCTGGCTTAGGACTAGGTGCGTTAATCGGAATAGCTGGAGGTACATTTGTACTAAAAAGTCGAAATTTAATTCTTGGCTGGCATAAGATTGCGCAAGGATATCGCACCGGTATAAATGACATCTCATGGGGTGACTCATTCATTGACGGCATCTCTTTTGTAGCAGATGCTGCTACCATCTTTGCCGGAGGAACAGGAGCCTTCAAGGCTTATAAATTAGCGCTCAAGAATTCAGTAAAAGAAGGGGTATTGGGTGTAGGCGGCACAGTAGAGAAAATCTCTCAAAAAGGATTTGTAAATAGATTAGCTGATGGCGTAGCAAAAAATGGCGGTAAGATTGCAGTTGAGACAGTAAACTTTGGTGGTGGCACGATGACTTTACTGCAAATAGGAGCTGTTGCAGCACCGTTTGCCCACACTATATATATAATCGACAATAATCCAGATCTCTCAAGTGAGGAGCGCCGCCGCTTAAAAGACTCCTTGCTTATGCAAGCAGCCAAGGCTGCACTAGTAGGAGGAGTATTTATCGGCATAAACTTTGGAGCAGCTAAGTTAGCAGAGGCTCCAGCGGTAATCTGTCGAAAGCTAGCAGCCAAGCTTAAGCAGAACGGCGGCTTTAAGCAGTCTACGCCTAATATAGAGATTGAAGCGGTAAAGCCTGAGTATTACTCTCCCAAAGAAGCTGCCATAGAAGCGCCTGAGCCAGTAAAGGTAGAGTCTTCTAAAGAGCCAAGTATAGAAGAATTGAATGCTGAAGCGGTAAGATCAGAGTTTGCCGAGACAGTGATTTCAGCAGAAACAGAGAGGCTGATAGCTGAACTGGAGGCCGAGGGATTTAGATCATTAGATCTAGAACCAGAGGTGATTAAAACAGAAAAGGAGAATTTAATACCAGAAAAATTAGAGTATCTTGAAGGAGAGGAGGGGACGACCTCCTACCTCCCTCCTGAACCGGAGCCAGCAGCTCAATTTGGGGACTCTCCCTTAGAAAGAGCACATACCGATGAGAGCCTTCCAATCCCAGAGGATTTAGATTCAATTTATAGAGAGATTCATACTATAGAAAGAGCTGATACGACGAGTAGTGGTAAGAGGTTTGATAGTCAGATACTAGAATCACCACATGATTATTATCCTCCAACTCATCAAGATGTAGCCTCTATGCAGACTAATCTAGAGCCGCAGCATCTGAATATACCAGAGCTAGATATAGCAGTAAGACCAAGTAAAGCTAGAATGGAAAGTGGAGTCTTAGCGGAGCTTGAAGCGAAGCCAAGTGAGTTACATTTAGAACGCACTGAGTCCCCTGATGTCGTAGCGGTCATGGATGAGCCTTTGAGCATTCCTAATTCTATCGAGGAGTTTGAGAGTTTGTATGAGACAGCAGGGACTCAGCAAAATGGAGGAAGAAAGAATATAGATCTAGATCTCCCAAAACAAGTAAAAGAGTATAACCCTACAAAAATGAAGGTAGCTGAGCCAGAGCTTGCTAAGCCTGAAGTTGAGCTTTCAAAGCCGTGCAGAGCAGAGTTAGTAAAACAGAAGATCGTTCTAGATGATATGCCGATAGAGGCAGAAGTAAAAACGGAGTTCATAGGTGGCCGAGCAAATATAACGACTACGACCGGAGTATTAGAGCATTATAATGACGAAGAAGGCGCGCCGCTTAGTGAGGGTATTAATCAAGGTAAATCACTCTTGAATAATACTGAGGGAAATAAAAGATCCCGCCGAAAACGTAACGCCAAAATAGAGGCTCGCTATCAGCAGCAGGAGGAAAAGCGAGTAGATGGAATTATGTTTAAATTTGAAACTGCAAAGAATCAGTCAATAAGTCTCAAAATGCGTCGTATAGTAGGAAAGCGAAGGCGCGGGTCTGAAGGTCTTTTTTCATCTGTTATGTCAGAGCTATCAGAGTTTTTTGGGATCAGCGATAAGTTTGATGATGATCGGTATAGTGAGTAGTAGTGGTATAGGATAGCAATAATAAGTAAATGCGTGATTGCGGCTCTTAACGTTTGATTCCACCGGGACCACGGGCATCTTGCCCGCTTGAACGGCATTGCAAGTTCGATCAAGCGGGTAAGATGCCCGCTGTCCCGATTATCCTTTTGAGTAAGTAGCTGGATTTCCAGTTATTTTTGTAGTACATTTCTTAATACTATGGATCTACTAAAAAGCATTTACCGTACCCACACCTGTGGCGAGCTACGCTCGGCGCATGCCGACCAAGCTGTCACTTTATCAGGCTGGATCATGCGTATCCGTGATCACGGCGGAGTTATCTTTATCGACTTGCGGGATAATTACGGAGTTACTCAGATAATTTTTAATGATAGTCAGCGTGATCAGGCTAAAGACTTTCGTGTTGAGTCTGTAATCACCGTTAAGGGTAAGGTAGTAAAGCGCGGAGCTAATCTAATTAACTCCAATATTGAAACAGGAGAGGTAGAGGTTCATGTCTCTGAAGTAACGTTACAGTCGGAAGCAGCGGTTCTTCCTTTTCAAATTGCTGAGGATGACAACGCTCCTGAAAACACTAGACTTAAATACCGCTTTCTTGAGCTGCGCCGAGAGAAGCTCCATAAGAACATCCTCTTACGCTCAAATGTAATCCGACGGGTGCGTGAGATTATGCACGAGCTTGGCTTTACCGAGTTTCAGTCTCCGATACTTACTAGCAGCTCACCTGAAGGAGCACGGGACTTCTTAGTGCCGTCCAGATTTCATCCAGGCAGATTTTTTGCGCTGCCTCAAGCGCCGCAGCAGTTTAAGCAGCTCCTTATGGTAGCAGGATTTGATCGTTACTTTCAGATCGCGCCCTGCTTTCGGGATGAAGATCCGCGTGCCGATAGATCTCCAGGTGAGTTCTATCAGTGCGATTTGGAGATGAGCTATGTTGAGCAGGAAGATGTATTTAAAACCTGCGAGCAGCTCTTCTATAAACTCTTTTCAAGCTTTACAAAATGGGATGTTACCAAACCCTCTTTCCCGCGCATCCGCTTCGAGGATGCTATCTCTGATTACGGGACAGACAAACCGGATCTGCGCATACCGTTAAAGATCCAGAATATATCTCATCTCTTTCGTGAGACATCTTTTAAGGTTTTCCGCTCTGTGCTTGATAGTAACGGACAGATCTATGCCTTGAAGTTAGATCTGAAAGAGATTCCGCCGCGCAAATATTTTGATGATACGGTTAAGTTTTTTCAGGATCTGGCCGGAGTAGGGGTCGCATATTTAAATTTTGAGGGAGAGGCCTTAAAGGGTTCAATCGCTAAGTTTATAAGTGATCCGGAAGCAAAAGAGTTAAGGGCAGCGCTCAAGACCGGAGCATGCAGCGTTGTTTTCTTAGCAGCAGGAGAGAGAAAAATTTTAACAGCGCTTGGCAAGCTT
Source organism: uncultured Bdellovibrionales bacterium (assembly GCA_964556665.1). Lineage (GTDB taxonomy): Bacteria > Bdellovibrionota_C > UBA2361 > UBA2361 > CAZKXU01 > CAZKXU01. The sequence continues at coordinate 39,307 of CAZKXU010000014.1, forward strand.
CGCCAGAAGTTAGGCGCAGACTTTAATCTTGCTGAGAAGGAGGCCTACCGATTCTGCTGGATTACTGATTTCCCGATGTATGAACGCAATCTGGATACTGGTCAGATAGAGTTTAGCCATAACCCATTCTCAATGCCGCAAGGCGGGTTGGAGGCTTTAAAGACTAAAGATCCGCTTACTATATACGCGTATCAATACGATGTCGTATGTAACGGCCATGAGCTTAGTTCAGGTGCTATCAGGAATCATTCACCAGAGCTTATGTATGAGGCCTTCCGTATAGCCGGATACGGCAAAGAGGATGTAGACAATAAATTTGGCGGAATGATACGAGCGTTTACTTATGGTGCTCCTCCTCACGGTGGTATGGCTCCAGGAATAGATCGCATAGTAATGCTTCTAGCGAATGAAAATGCAATACGGGAGGTTATCGCTTTCCCTATGGCTCAGTCGGTGGAAGATCTTATGATGGGCGCGCCTTCTTCGGTAAGTGAGAAGCAGCTGCGGGAAGCACATATCCGTGTAGTGCTGCCTGAGAAAGGTTAGGTTTATTGCGTTTCACTGTAGCCCAGGCCCATGCTCCGATCACTCTGCGTAATCTTATTTGATTACGCAGCTCGGGTGTTAGTTTATTTAGATCTTTTTTCTTCATTATCAAATTTCGAATATTTGTGGTTGAGATATCACTGACAGCAATGTGAGATTCGTGGATTTTTTTGGGCAGTTCATTTGCCCACGCATTTTCCAGCCAACAATGCGAGTAATGATTCCCCATTATTACTCCTATTACCGGCTCTGATTCGAGTGTTTTACTTGCAATGTACGTTAAGATGTCCTCAGTAGATTTACCCTGAGCAACCTCAAACCTGCCGTTAATAATCACTAAAATATAGATGGCGACAGAAGCAGTTGCCAGCAGAGAGAACTGCTCTATTGAAGAAGCAGCAATTTTACGAAAGAAAAGACCGTACAGCAGTATGGCGATTATTAGCACAGAAAGGAGGAGTGTATCTATCCCGTAGTTTCTTGCCAATCCCGCAGCGCTGATACCGCAAGCGATTAGTGTTAATACGATATTAATTCTTCTAAGAGCTCTGCGATAGTTTACCGACTCTGTTGTTAGCTCGGAAAGACCAATCGCTGTGAGTAACGCAAGCGCAGGGATAGAAGGCAATATATAAGAGGCAATGAGCTGCTTTGCAACTGTAAAAAATAGAGGAGGGGTAATTGCCCAAAGAATAAGAAGCAAAGTATGAGGAGCAATTTTGGATACAATCTGTTTATTTAATAAACTTCGATGTTTATATATGAGGTATAAAAGTGCGAAGCTCCATGGCAGGTAAGCAGTAAAAAGCATCCACCATGATGAGCCGCGAGGGTATACATGACCTGTGCCGTATCGATCTCCATAATCGTGTACAAGATACCGCTGGAAATGCTCGTTGATGATAAAATAACGGAGAAACCCCGGATTTCTAAGTTCAGCTAAATAAAGCCAGGGTATAGTAACTATTCCTGTTATTAACAGCCCAGTGCCCCATGGAAGCTTTTTTAGAACTCCGAATCTCTGTCCCAACGCGCACCAGCCAAATATAGGAACACCGATCAGTACCGGTCCAATTAAGCCTTTGGTTATAAATGAGAGCGCAGAAAAGAGAAAAAATAGGATGCCGGTAAGATACTTAGCTCTTCTGCTTTCAGTTTCAAAAAATGCATTAAAGCAGAGTAGTGCTAATGAGATAGTTGCGGTTAGTGTAACATCTACAACGCTTGCACCTGAGAAAAAGAACATAAGTGCTGAGGAGATCGTTATAAGTGCAGCTAATATTTTTGTACTTTGATTATAAGATTTTGGGCCTATAAAAATAATGCCCAGTATAATAAATGACAGTGCCAGAAAACTTGGCAGTCGTGAACTCCACTCCTCGAAACCAAAGATCTTATAACTGATAGCAGTTAGCCAGAAGTGTAATGGCGGTTTCCCTAAGTAAGGTTGAATCTCACGTCCGTACGGCAACATGGGGGTAACCCAGTTGTCATGTATAACCATCTCCTGAGCAATTACAGCATAACGTGTTTCGGTAGGATCGATAAGATCTGGGTAGCCTAAGGAGAGAGCACGCATTAAGAGAGCAAGCGTAAGTAAAATGAGCGGTGTGCTCCAGATTATCTTTTTATTTATGTTAGAGCCCTGCATAATACGCAAAGAGCTGTATTGTATACTATTGTTATTGGATATTACCAGAGCATGAAGAATTAGTTTTTCAGAGATATGTATAGTGGTAACAAAAGCTTTACATTTGCCCCAAGTAGCTGAAGCTGTTGATACTTTCAGAAGGCTGTGTTACTTAATTTATTAACTGCTGTTTACCAGAAAATATCAACTCATGCCGGGGTGGTGGAATCGGTAGACACACAGGACTTAAAATCCTGTGCTGCGAAAGTGGCGTGCCGGTTCAAGTCCGGCCCTCGGCATTCGCCTCACCGACAAATTGGCCTGCCATGAGCGAGGCTAAATCAGCACATGTGCTGATTTAGCCGAGTCGAATGGACCCAGGCGGGATCGAACCGCCGACCTCTTGACTGCCAGTCAAGCGCTCTCCCAAACTGAGCTATGAGCCCATAATTGATCAATTAGGTGTATCTCTAAAAACTTTGTCTAACTGGGACCGTTGGCTTCCAGCCCGCTTGATCGCCATTGTAAGTCCAAACATGCGGGCTGGAAGCCCGCGGTCCCAGTTAAGCAGGTCTTTAGAGGAAAGATTATAGATACTTGCTCAGATAAAATAAAGAGGAGTCCTTTCTTTATAAGAATGTGAAGCCGGATCTCCATTGCCTAAATACCCCTCTACCTCCACAATCATCCCTGAGGTGACTACCCCGCGCTGAAAAGTGGTTAACTTTGTTCCAAGCAGCTTCTTGGCAACAGATAAAGTTGGTTGTAAGAAGAAAGTTCGCTCAAAAGGCATATCAAAACAAGGGTTTAAACATCATAATAGATGAGGGGATAATTAACAGTTATACTACTAATCTGCCGATAATATTATAGAATTATAGATTTTGCCATGTATAGGGAAATTGGTTTGGGAAAGGATATAAAAGACAATGCACCTGCTGATTACTGTATTATCGGCTCAGATCCTGAACACCGCCTTAGTCAGTTCGAGCGACTCACATTAGTTGGTGGAGCAGATCTCGATCGAGCGCTCTCCATGATTGCGCGCCAGTTTGCGAAAGGTTTCGATAGCAACCAGAAGTTAGGCGAGGTAAATATTAAAGAATTCATCAAAGCGTATGAGTTCTATACCCAGAAGAAATACATAAAAGATCCTCACGGGTTTTTCCCTACACCAACCACAGCTCCTGTTGTTAAAGAGACGATGGTGCATGGATTAAAAGACGGCGAAATAATTGATCTGGAGTTTGAAAGCACCTATCAGGTTCAATGTGCTGATTTTCGAGATGAGTTTGAGAGGTTTGCTGAGAACCGCACTGTGCATGCGCGTATGTGGCGTCATTTTGATAAGACTAGCGCCACCATGATCGCAATTCATGGATGGACCATGGGAGATCAGCGCCTAAATTCACTAGCCTTTCTACCAGGACTATTTTACCAGACTGGATTAAACGTTGTGCTGCTGGAATTGCCTTACCATGGGCGCCGTAAATCAAAATCTTCCCCTAATCTTTTTCCAAGCGCTGATATGATGCGTACAAATGAGGCGATGGGCCAGGTTATATCAGACCTGCGCGAGCTGCGTCGGTATCTTAAAACTATAGGGGAGACGAATGTCGGCTGTATCGGTATGAGTCTTGGAGCCTACAGCACTGCCCTATGGGCTTCACTGGATGAGCTTTCCTTTGCAATCCCTGTAGTGCCCCTGGTAAGCATGGGGGAGTTAGCATGGGATTTTTTAAGTCGTGCGGCTAATTTTGAACAGTTAAAAGCGAACGGTCTCACACGGGAAAAACTATCAGCTGTATACCAGGTACACTGCCCATTAACTTATAAACCGAGGGTTCCTACTGATCGGTCGTTAATTATTGCTGGAATAGGGGATGAGATTGTTCCGGCTCGACAGCCAAAGCTGCTTTGGGATCATTGGAAGCGGCCGCAGATTCAGTGGCTTAGCGGCGGACATTCAGCTCAGCTTAAAAGAACAAGAGCCTTTGTAGAGATAGTGAATTTTCTTTACGGTTTAGGGGTAGCAAATAGTAAGCTTACCATTGAGGAATCGTGATCAGATACACGGTTAAAATTGCATACTAATAGATAACTAGGGACCTATCCTCAGCCCTCTTGCAAATTTCCCCATTCTATTCCACGATCCTCCCTATCTTTACCAATGTCATTCTCCATCTCTAAAAAAATTGCCTTGCGCTACCTCTGGTCCCGTCGTGGTGAGGCTTTCATTACAATTCTTACAGTAATCTCAATCATTGGTGTTGCTATCGGTGTAATGGTCCTCAATATAGTAATGGCAGTAATGACAGGATTTGAATATGAGCTCAAAGCTAAGCTATTAAGTACGAACTCTCACATCACGGTCAGAAGGGTCAAGCGTGAAACAATTCCTGAGTGGAGGGAGATCAGAAAAAAAATTGAGTCGGTTGAAGGGGTCGAATCAGTATCGGCATTTACATATAATCAGGCTCTTGTGCAAAGCGATCGAGGGTCAAGTGGTCTTTTAATACGCGGCATAGAGCCGCAAGGTGCGGCGGCGCAGGAGTTAAAACATTACTTAAAAGGTGAAGTGTTAAATTTTGGACCGCTGCCGCTTAGGCTTATGAGCTCAGATGGCAAGAATGCTAAAGAGGAGATTGTGGAGCTTCCGGGTTTGATAATTGGTAAAGAATTATCTAAAAACCACCTATTGATGCAGGGTAGTCCGGTCTCAATTCTGTCGTCCAATCTAGGCAACTCACCATTCGGAATAGTCCCTAAGTTTAGGCGGTTTGTGGTATCCGGAGTCTATAGTTCTGGTCTGATAGAGTATGAGAACTCACTTGCGTACGCTTCCTTGGATGCCGCGCAACAATTCTTCCGTTTGGGGGATGAGATAAGCGGCTTTGAGATCCGTGTTGTAAATCTCGACCATACACAGGAGATCGGCGACAAAATTATTGAGGCCTTAGGAGGCTTTGGCTCAGGGTATATGGCCGAAGACTTTACACAGATTAATCAGCCGCTATGGGAGGCTATTAGGCTCGAAAAGAGGGTTTACTTTATAGTGCTATTGCTGATTGTCATCATGGCCAGTTTCTCCATAATTAGTACATTAGTTATGATTGTTCTTGAGAAAAGACGGGACATAGCTGTGCTGCGTACTTTAGGAGCAACTTCCCAGAGTGTTGCTGATATATTTAGAATTCAAGGAGCAGTGATCGGCATTATAGGAACGATTGCCGGCTTGACGCTCGGGTATATCGGTTGTGTAGCATTACGAGAGTACGGATTCCCATTGGATCAGCGAGTCTTCCCGATATCTACTGTGCCGGTTAGGATGGAGCCGCTTAATTTTATTTTGGTAGGCATTGTAGCTTTTCTAATCTCGGCATTGGCAACTATCTATCCTTCTAGACGGGCATCTAAGCTAGATCCGGTAGAAATTTTAAGACATGAATAAAAAGGCGATCTATAAAAGTGAAACTAGCTAACCTGTCAAAAAATTTTAAGGATGCCGAGAGGGAGCTTTGCGTCATTAATGGATTGAATGTCGAGCTGCCGTTAGGGAAAAGCATTGCGATAGTCGGCTCCTCTGGTATCGGCAAATCTACGTTGTTATATCTTTTAGGTGGCCTCGACCGTCCATCCTCCGGCTCCATATTCTTTGAAGGGAGTGAGATTAATCGCTTCGATCCTGACGAGCTTGCGCGCTTCCGTCGTGAAAATGTAGGCTTTATCTTTCAATTCCATCATCTGCTGGGTGAATTTACAGCTCTTGAAAATATTAGTATGCCGCTTGTGCTGTCTGGGCTCAATGAGGCGGAAGCAGCTAGTAGGGCAGAGGAAACATTAGCAAAAGTAGGTTTGAGAGATCGTTCTAATCACATTCCAGCTAAACTCTCAGGCGGCGAGAGTCAGCGCGTAGCCGTAGCTCGGGCAGTAGTCAATCGTCCACGTTTACTTCTAGCCGATGAGCCGACAGGGAATCTCGATCCAGCCAATGCTTTAATTGTACAGGATCTGCTCATGCAGCTTCATCGTGAGCTTAAAAATACATTGATTATTGTTACTCATAGCCGGGAGCTGGCGTCTGCAATGGATCTTGTGTTAGAGATGAGTGCTGGCGGAGCCTTAAGACAATTACGATGATAAAAAAAATAGTTCTAATAATTATCCTTCTTATACTAACTTGTGCGGCAGCAAATGCAGAAACACCTGAGCGAACTTATCAGATTAATGCAATCGAAGTGCAGGGCAATCAGCGTGTCGATAGTGCGGCAATACTTGCGCAGCTTAAAGCAAAACCTGGGAGTATTACTTCCGGCGCAATTACAGCCGATGTGAAAAGTCTTTATGAAACAGGTTTTTTTGATCAGGTTAGTGCTAAGATTGTTTCAACAGACTCCAAAAAAACAGCACTCCGTTTTGTAGTACTAGAGCGTCCGACTGTACGAAAGACCTATATCAAGGGTAATGAGCACATCGAAAGCAGTGAATTAAAGGATGTACTTAAATTCGAGAGCAGCCGCTTTATAGATCGTGGAAAACTTGAGGCGCTGGCTCGTAAGGGACGATCCTACTATCAGGCTCAAGGGTATTATGACGCTGAACTAACCTTTGCTATTGTGCCGGTCGGCAATAATCAGGCAGATGTCACATTTGAGGTAAAAGAAGGCGAGAAGGTTAAAATTCGAGAGATCGATTTCCATGGGCTAACTAAGATCGAGCCCGATGATTTAGTTACTACTATTCAGACAAAGCGGTATAAGTGGTGGAGTTCATGGCTTTTTGGTACCGGCAGGTTAAACCAGGAGATGTTGGATAATGATAAGATTATATTACGGCAGTTTCTGTTAGATCATGGGTTAGTAGATGGCATAGTTGGAGATCCCTTAATTGAGCGACGTACTGACGGCTTATATATAACTTTTGAAATCAAGGAAGGAGATGAGTATAAGATAGGGGCCATTCACGCTTCAGGAGATCTGATAGATGACAGTCAGGAAAAAACACTGGCCGAGATAAAATCTAAAACCGGAGAGGTATTTAATGCGTCTATAATGCGCGAGGATACCTTCAAAGTCAGTGATAAATTTACAGATATTGGGTATGCCTATGCCAATGTTATTCCAGATACTAAGGTAAATCGCGAAACACCTACAGTAGATATCGAGTTTAAGACAAATAAAGGACAGATAGTTTCTGTCAATAAGATCAAGATCCGCGGTAATAGCAAAACTTATGATAATGTTATCAGGCGTGAGTTAAAAATAGCTGAGCAGGAGCAATTCTCAAGTTCAAAGATAAGAAGGAGTCAACAGTTGTTGGAAAGGCTTGGACTCTTTGAAGAGATAAGTATTGCACCAGAGCCGATAACTGGAAAAGATCAGGTCGATCTTCTAGTAAACTTGCGCGAAGCCTCCACCGGAAGTTTTAGTGCAGGTGCGGGATATTCAAGTTCAGATGGGGCTCTATTCAACACGAGACTGTCGGAAAATAATCTTTTTGGAACCGGGCGACGAGCAAATATAAATTTAGACATTGGAACGGAACGGGATAATATAGTATTTTCATTGGATGATCGGCGTTTTAATGACACTAAATGGGCAGTTGGAACCAACATCTATCGCGCAGATAGATTATTCCCAGATTTCGAACGTAATCAGACCGGTCTTGGTTTATCTGCGGGATATCCATTAGAGGATTTTTTTGGTGAGTGGGCTCAGGACGTCAGGTTTGACCTGCAGTATGAGTATATGAATATCGATATTCATAATGTGAATCTCTTGGATGCCGCTCCTTTAGTAATTCGATCTCAAGGAAAGTCCTCGGCCTCCGGCCTGACCCCTCAATTATCTAGAAATACGATTAATAATCCACTTAATCCTACTACCGGCTCTAGTCAGGTTTTGTCGTTTGAATTTACCGGCTTAGGTGCGGAAGAGAGTTATTACCTGCTGGAGTTTAGTAACCAGATCTATGAGCCGCTTACTAAGGGGGAGTGGGGAGACATCGTGTTTTCATGGAGAGCAAAGCTAGGGTACGGCAAGAATTTCAACGGTGATGAGTTTCCGTTATATAGAAGGTATTTCCCTGGAGGTATTAATTCTATACGAGGCTTTAAAAACCGAAGCCTCGGCCCTAAGGATAGTAGAGGTAACGAATTTGGCGGCAGCAAAGAGCTTCTTAATAATACAGAGCTAATCTTTCCGTTAGTAAATTCAGCAGGACTAAAGGGGGTCATTTTCCACGATATTGGTAACGCTTTTGATGATCATGAACAGCTTTCAGTAGGCGAGTTAAGGCAAGCTTGGGGATTTGGATTGAGGTGGACTTCACCGCTTGGCCCAATCCGGATTGAGTTTGGTTACCCAATCGATCGCGAGCCTGGAGAGAAGAGCTTTGTTACTATGTTCTCCTTCGGTGCTCCAGTGCTGTAAGCATTCTCGATTTGGAATCTAGTGCTCCTCCAAATAAGTTTTTTCACGTCTAGCATCACATCGTTGCCCCA